>AWOC01000001.1 GCA_000494185.1 Candidatus Calditenuaceae archaeon JGI OTU-3
ACCGGCTTGGACGACCTCGCCGCTCTTCTGGGTCGTGAAGAGGCCTAGGTTCAGCACCGCGAACGAGAAGGCCGCCGCGACGATCACGAAGCTTATCAGGATTATCGCTGTCTCGAGGCCAGTCAGACCGGCGTTCGGTGCCTTCTTTTTGTGTATTCTCGTTGTCATACTGCGATTTGTAATGTGCAATTAGTAGTATATATACTTGTCGCTAACTTAAGCACAAAGCTTAAATAACATGTCGCAAACTATCACATGCAAAATGCATACTACTCTCTTCTTACCTGATTTATCATTCGCCTCCCGAGGATCACCCAATACTCGGCGACCGCTCCGGGCTCGAGCCGTTCCTTGAGATTTTCGTCCGCAGGAAGCGGTAGCTCGACGATCTCTAAAGTGTCTCTATCCATCACGCTTACTGTCTCGCCCACGGATACGATCTGGCCAACCCTCTTCTCCACGATAGGGACCTCAACCCTCTGGTCTGAGGGGCCAACGATCGCCCGCTTGACCCCGTCGAAGATTCCTATCGCGACTACACGGACCTTGGCCGATCCATGCTTCCCCGTCTTAGACTTCTCGATCTCGACCACCCTGCAGGGCTCGCCATCAATGACGATGTTGCTGCCTTCCTTAATCGATCCCAGCTCGGCTGGCCTACTCATGGCCCAAGAATCTCTCTCCGGCCGCACTATATTAAACCTGAGGCGAGAAGTCCTCCACCTTAGCAATCTTAATATTCCCGGTGACCTTTCTCCTTAGGCGAGGTTTGAGAGGCGGTTTAGTTTGGCGGGCTTTTAGACCTCCGCGGACTGGAGCTGAGGGCTGAGCGTCTCGAGCCGCCGCTTCAGCCTTGTGAGCTGTTTAACGCGATCGTGGGTCGCTCGGATTGGGCCTACCTGCTGGAGTCTGTGTCAGGTCCCAGAAAGCTGGCAGAATTCTCGTTTCTCGGCTGGGACCCACTTGCCAAGATCACGGCGAGGGACGGCGTGGTGGAGGTCTGGGCGCGGGACTCGGGCCGCGCTGTTTTGCGGGAGGCTGATCCCCTAGAGGTCTTGAGGGCGGTGGTCCTCGGAGCTAAGGTTGTCGACACGCGGTTCAGGTTCCTTGGCGGCGCCGTGGGCTACATCTCCTTCGAGTCCGTCAGGTTCTGGGAAGATATAACCTTCAGGGACAAGCCCTCGGGCCCGTTTCCCGACATGCAGTTTGGAGTTTATGACAGGGGCGTGATTTTCGACCATAGAATGAATGAGGCCTACATATTCGGGACAAATCCTACGGACCTGATGGGGGAGCTAAAGTCAGCATGCAGAGATTCTCCGGAGGGAGAGCCTCTCAGGGGAAAAGAGGTGAGGCCCGTCATCCCTAGAGATGAGTTCGAGTCGATGGTGCTTAGTGCGAAGGAGTATATCGCGGCTGGAGAGGCGATACAGGTCGTCCTATCTCGGAGAATAAGTCTTGAGGTCGAGGGTAGCTACGTGGAGTTCTATCGGAGTCTGAGGGAGGTTAACCCCTCCCCATACATGTATTGCTTGAGGTATGGTGACCGGTGGATAGTTGGCTCTAGCCCCGAGATGCTTGTGAGGGTTGAGGGCTCGAGGGTGGAGACCTTCCCAATAGCAGGCACGAGACCCCTCAAAGGGGATCCGGAGCTCGACGAGAAGCTAAGGACCGAGTTGCTCAGCGACGAGAAAGACTTGGCTGAGCACGTGATGCTCGTAGACTTGGCCAGGAACGATTTGGGCAGGATATGCAGGTTCGGGACTGTCAAGGTCGAGTCTCTGATGGAGGTACACCGGTACAGCCACGTGCAGCACCTAGTTTCACATGTCTCGGGAGAGCTGAAGCTTGGGCTTGACTCCATAGACGCGCTCGAGGCCACTTTTCCTGCTGGAACAGTCTCAGGAGCGCCAAAGCTGCGGGCTATCGAGATAATCGATGAGCTGGAGCCAGAGAGGAGAGGGCCATACGCCGGCTGCGTGGGCTACCTCTCCTTCAACGGAAGCGCCGACTTCGCGATAACAATAAGAACCTTGCTGGGGCACAGCGAGAGTGAGGCGAGCATACAGGTGGGCGCGGGGATAGTTGCGGACAGCACTCCTCAGGGGGAGTGGTTCGAGACGGAGCACAAGGCCGCTGCCCTGCTTGCAGCGCTGAGGAGGTGAGCCGGCCTGCTTAGGGTTCTCGTTGTTGATAACCTAGACTCGTTCGTCTATAACCTCGTACAGTATCTCGGCGAGCTTGGGGTCCAGCCCATAGTCTACCGCAATAACCGGCTCACACTGGAGGAGGCTGAGCGGCTTGACCCAGACGCAATAGTCATATCCCCAGGCCCCGGACACCCAGCCGATAAACGGCTCTTCGGCATCTCGGGAGAACTCATTTTGAGGCTGGGGAGGACTAAGCCCCTTCTCGGCGTCTGTTTGGGACACCAGGGGATCGTCCACGTCCTCGGCGGCAGGGTAGACAGGGCGTCAAGACTTATGCATGGCAAAACCAGCCTCATCAGCCACAGCGGCGCCGGGCTCTTCGAAGGTATCAAGAACCCGCTCCGCGTGGCTAGGTACCACTCACTCACAGCTAAGACGCCGCTCCCGGAGGGTCTCGAAGTAACAGCCGTGGCTTTGGACGACTCCGAGATTATGGCCATCGAGCATAAGCGATACCCTCTCTATGGTGTTCAGTTTCACCCCGAGTCGGTAATGACGGAGGAAGGCCACAAAATACTCGAAAACTTCCTAAGAACCGTGAAGAGATAATGGCGTCAAAGGGATAAAATATTATTCTCCATGTTGCAATCTCGGGTCGGGGCGTTGTCAGGCGTGGGCCTAGAGATTAAAGGTACGTGGGGAGATGAGCTTGCCGGCAAGAGGATAGCCCACTGCATAACTGGCAGCATATCAGTCTACAAGGCTCCGGACATCGCCAGATCACTCGTCAGACACGGAGCGGACGTCTTCCCAGTTATGAGCCCTGATGCGGCGCGCCTCCTCAGCCCAAAGATAATGGAGTGGGCCACGGGGCAGAAACCCTTGACCGTGATAGGCGGCAGGACGGAGCACATCGAGCTCACGGAGGGTAAAGACCGAGTGGACCTAGTGCTTGTGGCTCCGGCAAGCGCTAACACCATAGCAAAGGTGAGCCACGGCATCTCCGACACGAGCGTCACCCTAGTGGTCTCCGCCGCGCTGGGGGCTGGAATACCAGTCGTACTCTGCCCCGTCATGCACGGCTCGATGATGAAGAACCCTGCGGTCGAGGAGGCCCTATTGAGGTTGAGAGGAATGGGCGTATCTATCGTGGAGCCCCTGCTCGAGGAGCAGAAGGCGAAGATACCGCCGTCCGAATGGATATTGGATGAAGTGATCTATAGGCTGGCCCCCAAACCTCTCGCCGGAAGGCGCTTCGTTGTCAGCGCGGGCCCAACGAGGGAGCATATTGACTCTGTAAGATTCATAACAAATGCCAGCTCGGGCCGGATGGGGATAGAACTGACGAGAGCCCTAAGAATGATGGGAGGAGACGTCTCGCTGGTTTTGGGCCCAACTTCTCTCGAGGCTCCTAAGGGCGTGAAGGTAAGCCGCGTCACGACAGCCGCCGAGATGCTGGAGAAGGTTCTGGAGGAATCTGAGGGGGCTGAGGCTTTCTTCTCAACCGCCGCAGTCTCAGACTACCGGCCATCAAGCGGCATGGTGGGAAAGCTTGAGAGCGCGGCCCACGCGAGGCTCAGCCTCGAGCTCGTCGCGACCCCCAAGGTGATAAACGAGGTCAAGGAAAGGATACCGACTCTCGAGATCATACCATTCAAAGCGGTCTATGGACTAAATCATGACCCGCGGAAGATCTACGCGGAATACGAGGAAATTAAGCCAATCATGCTGGTGGTGAACGACGTCTCGAGACCCGACATAGGCTTTGCGTCAGACTACAACGAGGTGACGGTCATAAGCAGGTCTGGCAGGGTCACACACATACCTAGGGCAAGAAAAACAGTTGTAGCGAGAAAGATCGTCGAACTCTACATCGAGGAGAAGCTGAGACCGCCTCCAGCCCACTCAGCGACATAAATCTAAATACCGTTCCCACGGGGCTTTGATGGGCGGCTCAGGGCCCGTAGCTCAGCGGTAGAGCGCCCGGCTGTTAACCGGAAGGTCGTGGGTTCGAATCCCACCGGGCCCGCATCTCGTGGAGTTAAATATGCCCGCGTATCCTGCTTGGTCTGTGAGACGCTACATCTACAGCACCGTGAGCCTCCCCCCAGAGCTTAGGAGCGTACTCAGCCAGTATGCAGAGGTCGTCGAGGCGGGGNCGNGTGGNGCNGNGTTNGANCNNGAGAAAGTCGAGGTGCTGCTCTGCGGGCCTGTCGTCGCCGAGGAGCTGGACAGGATGAGAAGTTTGCGCTTAATCCAGTGTGTCTATGCGGGGGTGGATGGTCTACCCTGGGGCCACATCAGGGATGACGTAGTGGTGGCGAGTAACGCTGGCTCCAACGCGGACGCCGTGGCTGAGCACGCCTTCGCGCTTCTCCTAGCTGCTGCCAAGAGAGTCGCCTTCTTCGACTCAAGGATGAGGAGCGGTCTGTTCGATATTACTGGTGAGTCGAGGATGCTTTACGGGAGACGGATCCTGGTTCTGGGGCTGGGAGCGATTGGGAGGAGGGTTGCCGAGATAGCGCGGGCCTTCAAGATGCGGGTCGCTGGATACGCCAGGTCTAGGCGCGGTGATGAGCCGGTGGAAGAGCTTTACCTTGAGGGTGAGCTCGAAAAGGCCCTAGCGGGGGCTGACTACGCCGTCATATCGCTGCCTCTAAACAAGCATACTAGGGGGCTGATAACCTACCAGAGACTCTCACTGATGAACCGGCAGGGAATCCTCGTAAACATAGGCAGGGCACCAATAGTGGTGAGGGAAGATATCCTGAGGTTCCTCAGAGAGAACCCTACATTCACGTACGCTACGGATGTCTGGTGGAACCCCCAAAACATGAGGGAGGAGATGGATCTAATAGCCCTGCCCAACGTTGTCTCGACACCTTGGATAGCAGGTGCAGCCAGCTCGAGAGAGGTCTATCAGGAGATGTTGAGGACGGCGGTGGAAAATGTTGTGCGCTACTTGAGGGGNGAGAGGGTACAGAATATTGTTAGGCACGAAGACTACAAGTGAGGCCGATCTTTAGGGAGTTACCAGACCTAGGGATGGGTACTTGGCGATAAA
This sequence comes from Candidatus Calditenuaceae archaeon JGI OTU-3, assembly GCA_000494185.1. The sequence goes on from AWOC01000001.1 coordinate 5,215, forward strand.
GGAGAGGACGAGACTCCTATAAGTGTAGAACTCGCCCCTATCAGTCCTTTGGAGACCCTTTAACCCTAGAAGAGATTTAAATGCAAGCGCCTCCTCACGACTCCTCAAGAGATAGATCTCTGAACCAGCTTCATGGACAAAGATTAGCGGAAAGACAGGCGCGTCCCAAAGCTCGCCCGGCAGCTTGGAGGACGCCGCCTCAAGGTCCGCCCTCCGGAAGTAATGCCTAGAGCCTCCAAGGGTCTCTACAGAGGGGTGATCTGCCCCAAGTAACTCGCGGAGCGAGGCGCGCCTCGCCGGAGCAATCTGCCTAAATGCTCTGAGCTGATGTGCAAACCACTCCTCAGCCTTGTCGAGACCCCCAGACTCGCTCACAGTCCTCACCCGACAGACGCGCGCCAAAGCTATATAACTTAGATACGACATCCGCCAGAAGATAGAGGATGGTCAAGGCTGAGCAGCTGTTCACAGGTTCTAGGAAGGAGGCGAGGGCGAGGCTCATCATTCGTCCAGGCTCTGGACGCGTCTTCGTCAACAGTATGCTGGTTGACTTGCTTCCAAACACGCTGGCCCGCGAAAAGATTCTGACGCCCCTCCGCCTTGACGAGAAGTTTGCTAAAAAGTACGATTTCTGGCTCAAGGTTAGGGGAGGTGGTGTGATGGGTCAGGCAGAGGCGTGCGCCATGGCGATAGCGAGGGCGATGGCTGCGGCCAGCTCTTCTCTGAGGGCCAAGATCCTAGAGCTTGACAGACACCTGCTAGTAGGCGACCCTAGGAGGACTGAGCCAAAAAAGCCTAACAGGAGGTCGGCTAGGAGGTTTAAGCAGAAGAGCTACAGGTAGCTCAGGGCGTGTAAAGCAGCTCCGCCGTCTCCCTCATGGTCTGGTCTAGCCCGTTGGCCTGTATTATGTCTCTGAAGATGTAGTAGGAGGGTCTCGGCCTCCTCTTCTTCGTGGAGGGGTCGTAGGTGATTACGCCGAACCTCATCGAGAAGCCCCTCGCCCACTCAAAGTTATCGATGAAGCTCCAGTGTAGATATCCCCTAACGTCGGCGCCCGCCTTAACCGCATCCTCGATGGCGGCTATGTGGGAGAAGAGGAACTGTGGCCTGAGCCTGTCAAGCCTGTCCGCCGTACCGTTCTCCGTGACGATCATCGGCTTACCGTATCTGCTCAGCATACTCAGGACGTTTCTCAGCCCCTCGGGATAGATCTCCCAGCCGAACTCAGATGTCGGCCTTCCCGCCGCTGAGAAGGATTCTGGCGCACATGCAAATCCGTATCCGGGGACCATATCCCACATCAAAGGCAGACCCGGGATCCTCGGCTTCCGCGCAACAATTCTCGAATAGTAGTTCACGCCAATCCAGTCAATCTTATCCCTCAGTTCTGGAACCTTTTCGGGGGTCTGAAGACCCATCATAGACCTATCGAGCTCGCCCTTCGTCAGGGTCTCAAAAAACCACAGGTTTGAGAAGTGGTTTAGAAGCTCTGCAGCCCTCTTGTCCTCGGGGTCATCCTTGTTAAGCGGCTCGACTGCGGAGGTAGCGTAGATGACTCCTACCGTCGAGTTCCTTCCCAGGACCTTCTTGAGCTCGTCATAACCGCGCGCGTGGGCGCATATCAGGTTTAATCGGGCCCTCATCAAGGCCTCGACGCTGAGGAAGCCTGGTGGGAAGGCATATTCTGATGGGTATCTTCCATAACCTATGTCCGTGACGACGAATGGCTCGTTGAATGTGCTCCACATATCGACGAGGTCGGAGAAAGCTGTGGCCGCATAGTGGGCATACTTGACAAACTCGACGACAGACGAGGGGTCGGCCCAGCCAGTCGGCCCCTCTCTGAGGGCTGAAGCTCTTGCCCTTATTGGGTCGTGAATCCATATTGGCTGGGTGAAGTGGTTCAGGTTCAATATCACTTTGAAGCCCCTGTCCTTCAGGTCCTTGAGCATATCCCTGTAATGCACTACGGCCGACTTGTTTGCGAGCTTCTCAAGCTGCTCAGCAGCGGTCTTCGGGACCTCGACACTCTTTATCACACCATCCTCGACAGTCACATGCACCTCCACCTCCCGCGTAGGCTTGGGGAATATCCTGCTCCACTCTACACCGATCCTCATGGTGTTTGCGCCCATCCTTTGTATCAAGTCGTGATCCGTCTTGTACAGGTCCCAGTAGCCTGGGCCGTCCTCTGGCCTGTCTCCACTGACGACCCTGTTCAGGATGTTGAGTGGGTCCGTTACCCAGACGTACCAGTCGGTGTTTTTGTCTACAGACTCAGGCGAGTATCCCATCTCGAACTGGAATCCGGCCTCAGAGAACCCCCACATAAAATCGCGCCTAAACATACACCTTATTCACTTCTCCAGCACAATGATGTGGTTGGATAAAACATTTTCCATACAACTGAGTAAAATTGTGAGATTCTTGTCTCAAAAAATACTGCATGGGAAAAGCTTATATCGGCCCTTCGGCGATCTATTTGTGCGATGAATGGGAAAACGTCTTCTCTGTTAGCGCTATCGGCCGCCTTGGTGATGGCCCTATCGATGCTGCTGTCCGCAGTACCAATAAGCTTCGGCCAGCTGCCTCTACCTGCAGGTGTACCACGCGGCGACGTCCTTGTAATCGAGAACCACTGGGGAACCTATGCAAATCCTAACAATTGGAACCCAATAGCGTCTCCTGGTGTTGGCCCCGCATCGATTGCGCCGGGTGGAAGCGGCTATCAGCAGCTCTGTAAGGCATTCCTATGGTACATCAACACGTCTAACAGCATGTTGATACCTTGGATAGCGGCTGAGCCGCCGATATACTCTCCCGACTTCACCTCACTGATCGTTAAGCTGCGCGATGGAGTATATTGGAACGATGGGACGCCCCTAACTGCTGAGGATGTGGCGTTTACCCTGAAGTATCTGAAGGAGGCGCCGGCCCCGATCGGCACTAACGAAAAGGCCTCTGTTAAGGATGCGAGGGCCCTTGACAAGACTACTGTACTCATAGAGCTTCAGTCGCCTAACCCGCGGTGGCACTACTTCTACGCAGTCATAATCTACGGGGCTGGTGGTATTCTGCCCAAACACGTTTGGGAGGGCAAGGATCCGCAGAAGTTTGAGAATAATCCCCCTGTCTGCGCGGGGCCCTACAACCTGAGAGCAGTGGACCCTGCTGGAAACTGGTTCTTGTGGGAGAGGTTTGACAACTGGTGGGGCTCCAAGGTCTTCGGCGTCGTTCCAGCGCCAAAGTATGTCCTCTACATTAACCACGGTCCAGACGAGGCTAAGGCTCTCGCTATGACGAAGCACGAACTCGACGCCCTAAGGACGCTTCTACCAGAGCAGGCCGAGCTAGTGATTAAGAATAACCCGTATCTGAAGGGATGGCGAGCGAGCGCGCCCTACGCTTGGCCGCTAGATCCATGCGTTAAAGGGATAGCGTTCCAGACGAAGACCCCACCCCTAGACAAGCGGGAGGTGAGGTGGGCTCTCGCCTACGCTATTGACTACAGGGTCGTCTACAGGGCGTTCGTAGGCATAGACAAGTCCACACCAACACCTGCGGCGCTCCCAGTAATACCCCACCCAGCTGACATCGAGACATACTACATCCCACTCCTTGATGTCCTTAAAGAGTATGGATACGACCCGGAGCTCGTGCTCGACATAGCAAGGGAGAACGATGCTTGGTGGGTAGAGAATTACCCGGTTCTCGGTTGGTGGAAGCAGGACCTATCTAGGGCGGAGCAGCTCCTGACACAGCAGGGCTTCACGCGCGGGCCCGACGGTAAGTGGAGACTGCCAGACGGGACCCCATGGACGCTTGAAATCAAGACTACCTCAGGGTTCGAGATGGAGAGCCAGAGGATAGCCTTCCTAGTCGCTGACCAGTGGAGGGCCTTTGGCATCGACGTGAAGGTGACGCCTCTAGAGTCAGGGCCCTTCTCGACCTCCTACAGCACAGGCGACTTCCAAGTCGGCACATTCTGGCCGGGCTGCAGCCAGATCCTAGACCTGTATGCCAACTGGTTCAACAGGTGGAGCTCCAAATATTGGGTCCAGAAGAAGGGTGAGGGCGGCCACGGCACCGGCTGGAACACTGCCGAGGCACCGATAAAGGAGCTGGACGCTATCGTAGACGAATTGGAGAGGACGGCGCCGGATACTCCGAGGGCCTTCGAGCTGTACCGGGAGGCACTAAAGATATGGATAAGAGACCTGCCTTGGCTGGGCTTCTTCCCAACACCCTTCTACACCTTCCAGGACGGCTATGCCTGGGACAACTGGCCAACCTTCCCCGAGAACTACTATATGGATCCGGTCTCCTGGTGGTCGCAGCACCTATTCGTAATACTGAAGGTCAAGCCGACTGGTAGAGCGCCGACAAAGGATGCTATAATGACTCCGACGCCGCTACGAGTGACTAACACCCCCCTAGTCAAGATTGCAACGGCCGCGGAGTGGGAAAGTCTGGTCCGAGGCCCTCCACCTCCGCCTGCTCCAGGAGTCACTGTAACGATAGAGAGGACGGTGACGCAGCGTGAGACTGAGCTTAGAACACAAGTTGTCACTCAGCCGGTCACCGTAACCCAGGCGGTAACTGACGTTGGGCTGTTGTCAGGCGTGGCAGCTGGAGTCGGAGTTGTGCTGCTGATCGTTGGAATCGCTGTTGGACGGGCCCTGGGACGCCGAAGGCCAGCAGCGCAATAGGCAGCCAGAAAAATAACCTAATCTTTTTTTATTCATTAAGCTATATATTTTAGCTATCAAAATAGAAATAATGGTACCGTTGAGTCGCCTCCTCGTCTTCATCGTCGGCAGGTTTGTGGCTTTTATCCTCACGGTAGTTATAGGCGTAACAGTTGTCTTTGCGATACCTCGGCTGTTACCCTATAACCCAGTGGAGGCTCAGATCGGCTTCATCTACTCTGTCGGACAGTTTTATGACCCCTCAGCCATAGAGATGCTTAGACAAGCCCTGTACGAGCTCTACGGGCTCAAGGGTAACCCGATTGAGCAGTACTTCGCCGTATGGAGAAGGCTCCTCACATTTGACCTCGGCCCCTCTATCATGAACTTTCCAACACCTGTAGCAAAGTTGATAGGCATAGCCTTCCCGTGGACAGTCGGGTTACTGACCCTCTCGATAATTATTTCATGGACCATTGGAAACGTGATTGGGACGGTGGCCGGGTATCTTAGTAACCGCAGGTTCTCGAAGATGCTCACCGGAGTCGCCGTCGTATTATACCCCGTCCCCTACTTCATTCTCGCGCTCGTACTGATGTTCACATTCGCATTCCTCATCCCCATATTTCCGCTGGGCGGCGGTCTAACACTCATCGTGGAGCAGATCAATCTCGACCTTATACTAAACCTGGCCAAGCACGCAGCTCTACCAGCCCTCTCAATCATAATACCTGGCGCTCTCGGGTGGTGGTTCCTCTCCTCCTTCACACTAAGCTCGCAGAAAAAGACTGAGGACTTCGTGAGATACGCCGAGCTTAAGGGGCTTAAAGAGAGACTCATCCTACGTCGCTACCTCATCAGAAACATATTGATGCCTCAGACAACGGCACTCGGACTCGCGCTCGGAGGAATTTTCAGCGGAGCATTACTAACCGAGGTGGTCTACGCCTACCCTGGGCTCGGCCGTCTACTCTACCAGTCCATCATCAATAATGACTATAACATGATTATGGGGATATCGCTCCTGTCCATCCTCGGAGTATCAGCCGCGACTCTATTCCTAGATCTCTTGTACCCGCTGATTGATCCGACGGTCAGGTATAGGTGAAGCGCATGGTGGCTATTCCCCGTCTCGGCGGCGAAACGATCAAGACGGTGGGCGGTGGGCTCCTAAAATTCTCAAACAGCTTCGCAAGCATCTTCAGGTACAACAGGTCGTTTAGGACGGGCTTCATCCTGTTCCTGATAATACTTGTTTTAGGGGTAGGGATAGGTGCACTCGCGCCGACGGATCCTAGGCGCTGGTACACGGACACACCAAACCGACCGCCAAGCCTAGAATATCCCTTGGGAACGACTACTAATGGCCAGAACGTCTTCTGGCTCCTCACCTGGAGTATCCGCAACTCGCTCATTATAGGTCTTATAACCGCTCTAGTAGCGTCCCACGTTGGGCTCATACTAGGAATGCTTGCAGGAGCCCGCGGAGGTCTAATGGATAGAATACTTATGACGATAACCGACTCCTTCGTCGTTATCCCCTCACTTCCAACGCTGATACTGCTGGCCGTCCTCCTAAGAGACGTTATGAATATACCGCTGATGGGGCTGCTGATCAGCATATTCTCGTGGCCCTGGCCCTCAAGGCAAGTAAGAGCGATGGTCCTATCGCTGAGAGAGCGCGACTTTATTGCAACCTCCATCTTCTCAGGCTACGGAGTGTGGGGAAGGGTCCTGCGGGACTACTTCCTGTTCGTGCTGCCGTGGCACCTCGTCAACGCCACCAACACAGTCCTCTTCGCGATATCTAGTGAGGCGGCCCTCGCGGTGCTCGGCGTCTCGATACTCAGCGAGGCCACCCTCGGCGTGATGATATATTGGGCCCTCAACTACTCGGCGCTTTTCAGGGGCCTGTGGTGGTGGCTCATGTCGCCTGTCGTAACGATCATCTTGATATTTGTGTCGCTGTTCCTAATTTCGCGCGGAATCTCCGAGTACTCTAACCCGCGTCTGAGGTGGCAGGCTGGAAGGTGAGATGAGCCATGTCTAGGAACAGTGAGGTACTCAGGGTCAAGGGCTTATTTGCCTACTATGATGTGGGAGGACTCTCGGTGCGCGCTGTTGATGGGGTTGATCTATCCGTTGGTCAAGGCGAGATCTTTGGGCTGGCAGGCGAGTCTGGATGTGGTAAGACAACACTGATGCGAGTGATTTACAGGGACATAACCCCGCCGCTCAGGTTCCTGTCGGGGGAGGTGAGGCTTAGGGTCCGCGACGGGGAGGAGGTGGATCTCTACAAGCTGGACCAGCAGTCCCTCATGAAGATTCGGACAAAAGTGATATCGTATATTCCTCAGGGCTCGATGTCTGTCATGAACCCTACATCAAGGATAAAGAACCAATTCCTCGAAATATTCCAGAAGTATGGGAGGGTCAATAAGGAGGAGGTCCTGCGTCAGGTAAAGGAGAAGCTCCAGGAACTAGGGCTAAGCGAGAGGGTGCTAAATTCCTACCCACACCAGCTCAGCGGAGGAATGCGCCAGAGGACGGTCATCAGCTTGGCAACAATACTGAACCCCAGCCTAGTCCTGGCAGACGAGCCCACCTCGGCCCTCGACGTGGTTTATCAGCGGGGCGTTGTAGAGTTAATACAAAAGATTAGGGAGATGTATAGGACATCATTTATCCTCGTGTCCCACGACATGGGGCTCCACTACCAGGCCACAGACAGGATAGCCATCATGTATGCGGGGAAGATCGTCGAGACAGGGAGGACCGAGGATGTCTTCAAAAAGCCGCTCCACCCCTACAGCGAGGGCCTCATAAACTCGATCCCCCGGATAGGGGGCTTAAAGCAGCTTGAGGGGCTTGCTGGCCTTCCACCAAACCTGGTTAATCCACCTGCCGGCTGTCGTTTTCATCCCCGATGCCCCTACCGCATGGAGAAGTGCTCGATCGAGGAGCCACCCGTCTTCCGCGTCGGCGACAGGACCGTGGCATGCTGGCTCCTAGAGAGGTGATAGGATGCAGCACGATAATGTCCTAGAAATAAGGGACCTCGTGAAGGTTTACAAGAGTGGGGGAATAGTATTCGGAAAGAAGTTTAAGGCTGTTGATAACGTATCTATGACGCTGAGCAATAGTCCGGAGATATTCACGATCGTCGGGGAGAGCGGATGCGGGAAAACCACCCTCGCCAGGATGGTGCTAGGCCTTATCGAGCCCACATCGGGGAGCATAAGGATACTCGGACGAGACATCTGGAAGCTCTCAGCTGGAGAGAGATATAGATGGCTCCCAAAACATGTGCAGCCGGTTTTCCAGAATCCGTTCGAGTCGTTCAACCCGCTGAGGAAAGTCTCGACCTACTTGATCCACACAGCCAAGAAGGTGGCCGGCGTCGAGGACGATGGCGAGGCTGCCGAGATCGTCTCAAAGGCCCTAGAGGAGGTTAGGCTCCCGCCTGAGGTCGCGGACAGGACCGTCTTCGAGCTTTCGGGAGGGCAGGTCCAGAGGCTCTCTATAGCCCGCGCACTCATCTCGCGTCCAAGGCTCATAGTCGCAGACGAGCCCGTCTCGATGATAGACGCATCTCTGCGAATGGGGATACTGAACATCTTCAAGCGGCTGAAGGAGGAGAGGGGTATCAGCTTCGTCTACATCACACACGACCTCGCGACCGCCTACTACATAAGCGACAGGATAGCCGTGATGTATAAAGGGTCGTTCGTGGAGGCTGGGGAGGCAGACGCCATATTCAGGGAGCCTCTCCACCCCTACACGCAGCTACTCATAGAGTCTATTCCGAGGATCGATAAAAAGTGGGTCGGTAAGGCCCCTGTCTACACGACGGACATCGAGGCCTACCTCGCGGCAGGCTGCAAATTTGCTGATAGGTGCCCATTCGCGATGGAGAAGTGCAGGCGCGAGTCACCGCCACTAATTAGGCTAAGTAACGGAGTCTCCGTCGCCTGCTGGCTGTACGAAAAACCGAGTGAATAGGTTGGGGCGCTATATGTTGGGGAGGGTTATCGTGGCCTCGCGGCCCTTCTCAGCCGACTCATAGATAGCGTCTATTACTGCGTGGAGTATGACGCTCTGCCAGCCAGTTACGGGGGGCTCCCTGCCCTCCCTTATCGAGTTGATGAACGCCTTAGTCATCTCTAGTGGCAGATCCACGGTGGGTAGAACAGGCTTGGTGTCTGTGAGATAGCTTCTCGTCCTAGAGTGGTAGGTGATCTCTTGAAGGGCCTCGTGGCCCGCCGCCTCAAGTCCCCCCTTATCTCCCAGTATCCTGATCTTACCCACCTCGCCTAGATGTGATACGTTTGCAGCCCACGCCGTCTCAATGAACATGCTTAAGCCGTTCTCGAACCTCACCATCCCTACCGCGAAGTCCTCGAGCTCAAATCTAGAAGGGTCCCACGTGCCCCAGTTCAGCTTAATCTCCTCCGGATTTCTGCCGAACTTAGTATAAACCGCGCCCATGGCGGATACGGGCCTTGCAAATCCCGACAAGAAAAGCATGTTGTCGACTGCGTAGCATCCGATGTCAAGTAGAACACCCCGCCCACCTGAGAGTTCTTTATCTATGAAGGTGGGCTTGCCCGGTATGCCCCTCCTCCTCACTAGGTAGCCGTAGGCATAGTAAGGATCACCGAGGAGACCAGTCTCAACGACCTCACGGCCAAACTGCAGGGCTGGTGAGAACCTCGACCAGAACCCCACCATAAGAGTCTTGTTTGCATGTTTAGCGGCCTTAACCACCTCGCTTACCTCTCTTAGGTTTGCTCCGAGCGGCTTGTCGACAAGCACGTGTACCCCCATCTTTAGACAGTCTAGGGCGACCCTGTAATGCAGTCCTGAGGGAGTTGCTATGCTAACCGCCTCTAGGCTCTCCCGCTCTATCATCTCTCTGTAGTCCCGATATCCTGGAAGGTGGAACTCGCTGCAGACCCGCTCCAAGGTGCCTTGGTCTATATCACAGACGGCCACGACCTTGGCGCCCGGCGTCTTGGTCAGGGGGACCAGATGGCGCCCCCGTCCATGGCCGCCGACGCCTATCACGCCCACACGAATATCCTCCAGAATGACACCACCTCGCAAATATTGTTCGTAGCCTTTAAATTTAAAACTAGCTTATTCTGACTTGATAGTTCCCGATGCGTCCTTGGGCTAGGTATCTGATAAGCAGGCTCCTCTTCACGGTTATCAACATCTTCCTGGGAGTCAGCATCATCTTTGTTTTGCTCAGACTCCTACCGGCTACGGCGGTGGAGTTGAGGCTGCGGCACGCCTACAGCCTAGGGATGCTGCGGTACCCCGAGGAGGCGGAGAGGCTTAGGGAGGCGTGGTCGCGGTTCTACGGGATTGAGACAGATCCCGTGATGCAATACTTTGAGCTCTGGAGAAGACTACTCACGCTTGATTTCGGCCCCTCCCTGATAAGTTTCCCGACCCCCGTCAGGACGCTCCTGATGAACTCGCTCCCATGGACGATAATGCTGCTCACAGTAAGCATAGTTGTCTCCTGGTCTCTCGGGACCGCCCTAGGAATAATCTCTGGCTCCGCCCCTAATTCACGGGTCTCCAAGCTGTTGGTCGGCCTCAGCTCGGCGCTATACCCTATACCATACTACATCTTGGGCCTAGTTCTCATCTTCACCTTCGCATATCTTATACCCCTGTTCCCCCTCGGCGGCGGAATAAGCGTCGTGCCGCCCCACCTTACCGGAAACCCCGCACACGATTTAGCGCTCATACTTAACATAATTCATCACGCCGCACTCCCGTCGTTCTCGCTAATCCTCCCTATGGGTCTCGGCTGGTTCTTTCTCAGCGCCTATTCCTCCACAATCAGCGGCAACTTGGAGGAGCACATTCGCTTCGCTCGGATGCTAGGTCTTAGGGAAGGGACGATCAGGTGGCGTCACCTATGGGGAGAGATACGGCTGGCTCAGACGACGCTCCTAACCCTGCAGATGAGCCAGATACTCGGGGGTGCTGTCCTGACAGAGATAATATTCGCATACCCAGGCCTAGGATACCTAGTATTCAGGGCCATAGGCGTCTTCGACTACAATCTCTTGGCAGCCGTCGCACTTGTTTCATGCCTAGTCGTGTCGCTATCCGTACTGGTTATAGATCTTTTAACCCCTCTCCTCGACCCTCGCGCCAGGGCGGACTAGGGAGGTTCTGCCACTCCGCATCCTGCTCAACAGGGTGCCCGCAACTACAAGAGCCAAAGCAGCTCCAATGACTCCTGTAACCACCACCTCCACATCGACCAGGGCGCCCGAGAGCGCGAAGCCCCGGACCCTCAAAACGTATACAGCCTGTGAGGATACGTAGAGTGTCCTCCGCTCAACCAGCCTATCACCCAAGTAGACATCAACCGTAAGCCAGTCAGGGACTGGTATGACTCCACTATAGCTTGCGGGTGCGTCTGTGTTGAGGCTTATGGGACTCCCCCTCCATGTCGCAGCAAGCCTTGCACCTGTGATGGGGGTTCCGGCCCAGTCAACCACCTGTATTTTGAATGGTATATCGACGTTCTCCACCGCGATGATATTATCTCCCTGAGTAGCGTTAAGCCTGCCGCTCGAGACAGTAACCCCCATGTAGCTGATGGAGAATTCGTGTAGACCTGGTAGTAGCCTAAATACTGTCCTACCAAGTAAGTCGCTGCTTTGAGTCATAACCCTCCGTGTAACCAAATCGACAAGCCTGACTGTAGCGTTGGCTAGTGGGTCTCCGCCCCGCTTCACCAGCTTCACCACTGCTTCAACAAGATTGACCACGAGCGTATGCTGGCTACTCCCAGGGAGGAAGAGGATGCTGTCTCTTGCGACTGCTACCCCCTCCTTATACACGGTTATCTCTAGAACACCAGCGCTCGGCTCTCCCTCGCTGAAGGGGATCGACCTAAGCGTCAAGGCTCCTGTCGCTCCTGTAACTGCTCTCGAGATAAGTCCCAGTTTCTCGGATGAGACCTCAACCATGAGGCCTCTCAGCGGCTCACCGTCATCGTCCTGTACTTTTAGGTACAGGTCTCCGACGTCAAGTATCAGGCTTATGTTCTGTGGCCCACGGATACTGACCTCTCTCCTTAGCAGCTCGATCGGCCGTGGAGCGCCTTCGTAGGTCTTCTCTATCCGCATGACGTATGCTCCGACAGCGTCTTCAGTAGGGAGCAGGGTAGGCTTCTGAGGATCAAGCCTGGCTGAGTAGTTATAGCGAGAGGCAGTAAGGACCGCTGTAAAGTTCAACGGGTTGCCGGCAGAGTCAACAACTTCGAGCCTCACCCAAGCTACGGCCGCTGTTGAGTTGAATGAAGAGGTGTCTTTAGTGACCTCGAGAGTTGTGTTTAGGACCACCACAGGCCCCACCCGGGCGATCAACAGGTAGGGGCCAACATCCTCGAGGTTAGAGATCGGTAGATCGTTCAGCCTAACCGCACCATCGGCCCCCGTGCTTCCACTCCTTGTGACGGCGCCCTTAGTGGATCGCAGCTGTACCGAGAGTCCCTGGACCGGCCCACCAGCGACGTCCGTAACCAGTATCCTTACTCCCCGAACCTGGATAGTGAGATTAACTGAGGTTTGTCGTGGAATCTCCACCGTTTCTTGGGCAACCACCGCGCCGTCGAGGGTTGCGGAGAGATTGTACGTGCCGGGTGACAGGACCCTGAACTCTGCCCTTCCTTGAGCGAGCGTCGTGAATGTTCTCCTAAACGTGGAGTTCGACAAGACTAGCTCGACACCCTGCCTCGGATTGCCCTCCAAGTCATAGACATAGACCGTCAGCGACGGCTCCTGAGCTTGGCTCACCGGTACTAGGAGCATTAAGAGGAGTAAGATGCATGAGAGTGTGGCCGTCCTCAAACCTATTCGCCTACGCCAGTGTTACCTGTCTAAATGTTGGGTGGCTCTTCAGAAAATTGAAGGCGTCTATGAGGACCTGTCTCGCCGTTTTGAAGGTCAGCTGTTCGAGCGCATCCTCATACTTGAGCCATGCGTATGCCTTGTGCTCCCTGCTCAGGACTACTTGGAACTGCTGGGTGCGGGCCAGGAATAGTACTACAGACTTAACCACTATGTCTCCGTTGCTCGTGTAGGTGTAGCTGATTACCCGCTTGAAGCCGTCGATGAACTCTATATCCTCTAGACCCGTCTCCTCCCTAATTTCCCGCCTCGCCGCTTCGAGCTCCGTCTCACCCTCCTCGATGCCCCCCTTTGGGAAGTCCCAGTGCCCTCCACCGTACAGTAGCACCAGGAAGTAGAGCTCGTTGACCCTATCGTTAAAGATAACCGCGCCCGACGACCTCTTCGTTAACATCCTCCCAGGCTCTTAAAGGAGTGTCTACCGAATAAATCTTTTGGCGCTGTGTTATTGACTCATTGAGGATTTTCTCCGAGACGCAACCTCTGCAGCCTCTGCCAAGATCCTTCGAGCCTCTTCTTCTGCTGGCTCGAGGGACATGAAGCCCCCATCTTCGACGGTCCCTATCTCGAGTGAGACGTCGTTCAGCATCTCCTGAATCTCACCCACCCTACTGGAGACCTCGGGGAGGACTCCATGAATCTCGCCGCCCAGCCTGCTCACGATACCTTTCACGGGTTGTAGGGCTACTCTTACGTCGCCCAAATCCTTCACCGTGGCTAGACGGTAAATTACCGCCTCGAGGGAAAGCTGGCACTTCAGCGCGGTGTTGAGCGATTTTCTCAGCTGTGAAAGCTCCGAGGCGTAGACCGACGCCCTCTCGGGGTCTCCCTCCTGATAGGACCTAACGCATTGCTCAAAGAGCTCCCTACACCTTCGGCTCATCTGGTCTACTCTCGCTGAGAGTCTCTTGTCTAGGACGGAGAGGTTGATGGATATCTCCTCTATCTTGCCCCAAACCCTAGACTCCCTGTTCCAGGGAAACCGCATCGATGGGGGGAGTCCCATCAGTGGTCTTATACAGGTATCTTGGGGGCGCACAAGATACTATGGAGGTACTCTCAGGAGAATATCCGCGGAATCACGTCTAGAAGCATTGTTATGGCCAGCGCTATCAGTAGAGCGCCTAGGCCGGCGTTTATGAGTTTAAGCGTCCTATACTCGAGGAGGCTTGCCCCCCTATGCGACAGGAGGGCCGCGAGGTAGAGCCATGCATAGTCTATCCAGATGTGGGCCGCATACATCGCCAAAATCCCTATCCAGGCCGCGAGGCTAAGCGCGTCCAGAACAAGCTTCGCACCCACCGTGAGCCACCAGGCTATGAAGTATGGGTTCAGCCCCGTAAAAACAATCCCCACGAAAAGCGCGCCACCCATGCCGCCGTGGCGCGAGCTATACTGAGAGCCCTCACCACTCCCTAGCGCACCCCTTATCTGAAGAATTCCGAAGAGGACGAGGGCCGCTCCTCCGGCAAGCCCTATCCAGACACGGTATACGCTCCCCTCACCCAGAAGAAGGGTGAGGCCGCTGGCGAGAAGTAGGACGAGGGGTAGCTCCACAATCATGTGCCCCGTCGCCGAGAGGAGACCAGCCCTGGACCCCTTCTTCACCCCCTCGACAACCGTCGCGACGAAGAGGGGCCCCGGCGCCAGTGCCCCTGAGGCCGAGACTATTACTACGCTGGCGAGGAGCTGGTGCCACTCAGTCATTTTTGGAGGCTTAAGCGCCTCCTCATCTAAAAAAGATTCCCTCACGCTGTCCCTGTCTCGCAAAGCCCGGTCAGCTAAAACAGCGTTAAATATGGGGCGGGGAGCATTTCTGGGAGAGCGAGAGTTTGAGTCCCCAGCTCGTCGACCCGCTTGAACTGATAAAGTCGACCGCACGGTATCTGAAGGAGAATAAGCTCGTCTCTCCCCCTAAGTGGGCACTCTTCGTGAAGACTGGAGTTTCGAAGGATAGGCCCCCCCCAGGACCCTGACTGGTGGTATATCCGGTGCGCGGCCCTCCTGAGGAAGATCTACCTAAGAAACGCTCTAGGGGTCTCGAGGCTCAGGAGAATGTACGGCGGTAGACACAGGATGGGGCACAGAAACCCGCACTTCGCCCCGGGGAGCGGGAGCGTGATCAGGAAGGCTTTGCAGCAGCTTGAGGCGGCGGGGCTGGTTGAGAAGACGAAGAAGGGGAGGATCGTGACGGCGAAGGGGCGCCGCCTGATCGAGGAGATTAGCGAGAGCATAATGAAGAGGCAGGCTAAGGCTCAGTAGAGCGTCTCAGGGCCTTGTCGGACAGAAGTGCATGTGCCATTTCGGAGGAGATTGAGCGGCTCCGCCTCCTATATCTGAGGGGGGCGATGGGTCTGCGGGAGTATTTCGAGGGCCGCGTTAGGCTCGAGATAGAGTATGAAAACCTGCGCGAGGAGGAGGTTAGGAGAGAGGCGTCAGGTACGCGAAGCCTCTCTACTCGCCGTACTTCTGGGTCCTGTTAGCGAGATCCATAAGTATGTTCATAAGATCCATGCCTCTGATCCTGCCGATCGCCCCGACCGCCGCATCGACCTCGTTAAACCTCTGTGAGGCATCCCGCCTAACGCCGTAGCCGTAGATGAGGACTGGGACTGGATCGCCCCTATGTTCCCCAGTGATGGAGCTTGTCGTGTGGTCTCCTGTAACGCAGATTACTAACTCCTCGCTCGGGGGATTATAGTTTCTAGCTAGGGCCGAGTCGATGCTCTCCAAGAAGGTGGCCTTCCTCAGCGGGTCTTTATCGTGTGCCGCCGTGTCTGTTCCCTTGATGTGGAGGAAGACGAGGTCGTAGGTCTTAAGTGTCTGGAAGGCCTTACTGATCTTAGAGTCGAGGTTCGTGTTTAGTGTCCCGGTTGCTCCCTCAGCCTCCACGACCTCCATGCCGGCGGAGCCGCATACCCCCTTGTAGAGTGCTCCACCAGCTATGACCGCCGCCCTGACGCCATACCTCTCGGCTAACGAGGGTAGCGACGGCATCTTCCCCGCCCCCCTTGGCAGGATCATGTTTGCCTGAGGCTTCCCAAGCTCTCTACGCCTCGCGTTGATGGGGTGCTTCTCAAGAATCTCTCTGTATCTCGTCATCAGTTTCTTGAGAACCTCTGCCGTCCTTAGACTTGCAGCGTTGTCGCTCGTTGGCTGTGGCCACAGGAGTCTTGCACCCTCCTTATGAGGGTCCGCGTCGCTTACCTTATCACTCACGTCGCCCCTCAGCACGAGGACACATCGATGCTCCACCGTGTGTCTCAATATGACCTCTACTCCGTCGACTTCCCTGACCTCTGCGAGGCTCTCTATCAGCTCCGCGGCCTCCTCGCTGCTTATTCTGCCCGCCCTCCTATCCACAACTGTATCGCCGCTGACCGTCGCTAGGTTGCATCTGAAGGCCACATCGCCGGCCCGCAGCATGATCCCCGCGCCGAGAGCCTCGAAGGGCCCCCTCCCAGTATAGTATTTGAGGGGATCGTAGCCTAGAATTGCGAGATGGCCGGTATCGCTCCCCACCGGTATCCCCGGCGAGAAGGGGTCCATCAACCCCGTCATACCTGCTGCCGCCAACCCGTTTAGGAAGGGAATCCTCGCAGCTTGGAGCGGAGTCAAACCATGAAGAGCTTTAGAAGGCCTGTCTCCGACCCCGTCCAGCAGAATTATAAGCGTCTTCACGGGTCATATGTTGTGCAAAGCCATTTATATAACCAACCTCTTACAACGCGTCCTAAGCACACATAGAGAGGGATGAGCATTGTCCCCGACAATCGTCTCCTCAGAGTACCTGTATCGTGGCCGTCTCATCAGTCTCAAGATGGTGAGGGCAATCTATCCGCGGGGAGAGGTTGTTAGGGAGGTTGTTGAGCATCCGGGCTCCGTAGTCATAGTTCCGGAGCTGGAGCCAGGGAGATACCTGCTCCTCAGGCAGCACAGGATAAGCGTGGGGGAAGTGCTACTCGAGCTTCCGGCCGGGACGATCGAGGCTGGAGAAAAGCCTGAGGACTGCGCGGCGCGGGAGCTGGAGGAGGAGACGGGCTACAAGGCCGGACAACTGATACGTCTTGCACGGACATACTCCACACCCGGCTACTCAACCGAGACGATGGACATCTTCTTGGCGAGGAACCTCGAGAAGTCCTCCTCTAAACTCGAGTCTGACGAGGAGATAGAGCTGATGGAGATGGATCGGGAGGCGGTCGCGAGGGCGGTAAGGGAGGGAGAAATTAGGGACCTTAAGACTATCGCCGCGCTGTTCCTCGCCTTCAGCTACGGGTAAAGAGTCAAGAGTGCTTTGTCCTCCGCGTTTTACCTAAGCCCGCCGGCTCTAGGTTGAGCACTATCGTCTTCAAAACCATCATCTCCTCGATCGAGTATCCAATCCCCTCTCTGCCTATTCCGGAATCCTTCACGCCCCCGAAGGGGAAATAACCTACGCCGTGGCGCGGAAAATCGTTGACCGTAACTGCCCCGCACTGTAGGAGCTTAGCCACCTTCCACATCCTATAGATGTCCCTTGTGAAGACGCAGGAGTCCAGACCGTATCGACTGCGGGACGCGATCTCGAGCGCATCATCCTCATCCCGAACCCTACAGATAGTGACAACTGGCCCGAAGGTTTCCTCCCAGAGGATCCGAGCATTTCTTGGGACGTGGTCCAGGACCGTGGGCTCGTGGTAACAGTTGTGATATCTGCCTCCCCTGAGAAGCTTCGCCCCCTTCGATACCGCATCGGAGACGAGGGCGTTCACCCTCTCCGCGGCGGCCCTATTGATTAATGGCCCCATAGTGACGCCCTCAAGCCTCGGGTCGCCGAACTTCACCCTGTCAACGAACTTAAGAACCTTCTCGACGAACTGGTCAGCCACTTTTTCCATCACAAGGATGGCGCTTATGGCGTCGCATCTCTGTCCAGCATTCCTCAGAGAGCCCGCGACACACCTCTCGGCGGCCAGATCCAAGTCGGCGTCGTCAAGCACGATGGCGTACGCCTTTCCGCCAAGCTCAAGGTGGAGTCTCTTATTTGCCGCAACGCGAGCGATCTCTCTCCCAACTTCGGTCGAGCCCGTAAACGAGATCATTCCCACTTCCTCGTGAGCTGCTAGGTGGGAACCTATCCTGCCCGGCCCGGTGACAACGTTGAGAGCCCCTGCCGGGACTCCCGCCTCCTCTAGCGCCCTCGCCAAGAGTAGCTGGCTGAGCGGAGTATCGCTCGCCGGCTTCACGACGACAGTGTTGCCCGAGAGGAGGGCTGGTATGATCTTGGCCGCCGGTATGTAGAGTGGATAGTTGAATGGTCCTATTGCTCCAACCGTGCCGACAGGCTCCCTCAAAACTATGGCCACCTTCCCCATGGTGTCGGTGGACCAGTCGCCCGGGCGATACTCCCCGCCAACCTTAGAGACGTCCTCCATCGTCATTCTCATCCTCTCCACGACTGCCGTTATCTCCCCTAGAGCGTCCGCTCGGGGCTTCCCCGCTTCCAGCATGAGGGCTGAGGCGAACTCATCCTTATGCTTCTCAATAATGGAGGCTGCCTCATGGAAGATCTCGATCCTGTCGATCGCTGCGATGGACCTTATTCTGGCCCGTGCAGTCTTGGCGGCGTTCACCGCCTCGTCTACGTCACGCTCGTTACCCTTCTGGGCATAGGCTATGACGCTGTCGTCTATCGGGGTATCGACCGCGAATAACTCGTGAGAGACGCTCTCAACCCAGTGCCCCCCGATAAACATTTTGAAAACGGGCAGCCCGTCAGCTCCCTCCCTGTGGACTGGTTGGAAGAACTCGCCGAGACTCAAAGTCGGCTTCCCAAGCTGGCGCGTAATCTCTAAACTCATGTCCTTGCCTCAACATGCTCCAGCGCCTCAATATATACGCATCCACTCAGCTCGCGGTGTCTCAGTAGGTTAGAAACCTATTTTTTGGAGAGGTCGGGATAGAATGAGGTGGTGGCGATGAGCCCCTCGGAGGACGACGTCCTGCTGGCTCTGAGAGGTGTGAGGGACCCCGAGCTCGGCATGGATGTCGTCAGCATGGGCATGATTCGGGACCTAGTTGTCAGGGGGGGCGAGGTCTCCTTCACGCTCGAGCTCACCACGCCGGCGTGCCCATACAATGCCCAGATAGAGAGGGCTGTCAGGGAGGCGGTCGAGAGCATACCAGGGGTTAAGGCGGTCAAAATGAAGGTGACCGCGAGGGTCAGGCAGGCCTCATCTCCCCCGATGCAGAGAATGGAGATACCTGGTATCAAGAACATCGTAGCAGTTGGGAGCGGGAAGGGTGGCGTCGGCAAGACAACAATAGCGGCAAACCTCGCAGCCGCCCTGGCCGAGGCGGGGGCTAGTGTCGGGATCTTGGATGCCGACATCTACGGCTCCAGCCTGACGAGATTTATAAGGCGTTACACCTTCGAGGCGCGCCCAGGCGAGAAGATACAGGCCGCCGTCGGCCCCCTCGGCCTCAGGATGATGTCCATGGGCCTCCTCGTGCCCGGCAACACGCCGATCATCTGGCGGGGACCCCTAGTTGGGGGCGCTGTTAGACAGATGCTGCTGGAGGTCGATTGGGGGGAGCTGGACTACCTCGTAGTGGATCTACCGCCAGGGACAGGGGACGCGCCACTCACCCTTGTCCAGACCATCCCCGTCACAGGAGCCATAATAGTTACCACCCCGCAGCAAACTTCTCTAGACATCGCGCTGAAATCGCTATACATGTTCAGGAAGCTTAATGTCGAGGTCCTCGGAATAGTTGAGAACATGTCGTACTACGTCTGCCCCCACTGCGGGGCGCGGGAATACATCTTCGGGAGGGACGGCGCGGTCTCCGCGGCGGCGGGGGCGGGTGTGCCTTTACTCGCTCAGATCCCCTTGATCCCAAGGATAAGGGAGCTCAGCGATAGCGGGGAGCCCACCGTAATCGCGGACAGCGACTCGGAGGCCGCCAACGCCTTCAGAGCCTTGGCCAAGAAGGTTGCCGCCGCCCTCAGCGTCCTAGCTGTGAGGCGGGGTGCGAGGTAGCTCTGACCGTCTCCAAAACTTCCCAACTACCCAGGCCTGGAGTCTACAGGTCAGAAGAGCTTAGGATTGAGGACATACTCGCCCAGCTCAACACCACCTACAGCTCCGGCAGATCGGGCGCCCTAGCCCTATTCCTCGGGATAGCTAGGGCCGAGAGCAAGACGGGGCGCGAGGTCGATTACCTGGTGATAGAGGCCTACGAAGATAATGCGAACGCGGAGATTGAGCGGATCTGCAGGGAGGTTAAGGAGGCGCATGGCGTCGATTTCGTCGGGATATGGCACCTCGAAGGAACCTTCAGGCCCGGGGAGCCCGTCGTGCTGGTCGTAGTCACTGGGCCCCACAGGGATAGGGTTTTCGAGGCGCTCCGAGAGAGCGTCGAGAGATACAAGAGGGAGCCAGCCATATTCAAGAAAGAAGTTTTCAAGGGCGGCGAGAGCTGGTGGGTCTCAGAGTAGACGGGCCCCTGCTAAGGCAAAAAGATTCATATAGTTGGGATCCCACAGATGTGTGAAAAGGAATGGCAATACAGGGATTGGAGTGGATCATCATCGCCATAGTCGTGATCGTCCTCTTCCTATGGGGGCCTGAGAGGCTTCCAAAGATAGCCAAGGCCTTTGGTCAGGCTAAGAAGGAGTTCGAGAAGGCCTCGAAGGAGGGCGGCTCGGAGGAAGCCAAGACAAGTAAACAAGTGGATGTCGGCGAGTTGAGTGACCAGAAGCTTCTCGAGGTGGCCAGAACCCTAGGGATCGAGACCGAGGGTAAGAGTAGGGAGGCCCTAGTCAGGGAGATAAGGGAGAAGTTGGCTAGCGCGGCATGATATCGCCTCTCGAGCTACTCTTCATACTGGGTCTAGTGTTTCTCCTAATAATCTTCTTCAGCCCCCAGCGGATAGTTAAGCTCGCGCGAAGCCTCGGCGAGCTGAGGAGAGAGATGAAGAAGGGCGAGAAAGAGGAACAGGAGGAATAAACTATTCCTTCATAGGTTTTTTATGCTGAGGCTGGACCGCTCTGCTGTACGGGTTGAGGCTCTTCCCTCCGGAGAATAGATGTTGTCCAAGATAAGCCAGCTATCACGGCTTGGAGCGAGAGAAGCGTCTGGGCAATAAGTTGGTGCAACGCCACCAGCTCCGGCATAAGATAGGTGAAGACGACTATCGCGCCCAACCCGACCTGGATTGAGAGCAGGAGTAGGCTGAAGTATGCGATGAGCCGCGCCGGCCTGTATAGGGCAAGGCCCCTGAGGCCTCGGACGACGTATGCCAAGTAGGCCACAGAGCCTATCACGGCGAGGCCCCAGACTCTATGTGCGAACTCAAGTAATACTGGAAGAGTCTCGGGAAAAGGGCAGAGAGGCCAGTCTGGACAGGCCATCCCAGCCTCCATCGCGGAGACATAGCTCCCGAGCGTGTTCATCGTGATGATGGTTGATATAGAGAGTAGGGAGGCCCTGAAGACCTTCTTTTCAGGCTTCATCGTCACAAGATGATTGGGGGTCTTCTTTATATCTATCTGCACGCCCCAGCTCTTATGGAGAGTCGATAGGTGGAGGCGATGCCGTTGGGAAGGAAGACGCGGAAGAATCCTAACGAGATGACCTTCACAGAGCATCTCCTAGAGCTCAGGGACAGGCTCAAGATGATTATCCTCAGCTACTTCGTCGCCCTGATCTTCTGGCTCGCGTTTCCAACAACCATCTCCCTCTCCAACGTCGGCTCTATAATAACTGGGGAGTACAGGCCCATCATCAGCCTCGTTCTAGACAACACGGTGGGCCTCACGGGGGGTCTATTCAAGATAATCCCTGGAAGACTTGTCTCTCCTCTCGAGATATACTTCATAGCCGCTGCACTCGTCGCCTTCATAACAGTCATACCAATCATTGGCTACGAGATCTACGCATACGTCAACCCCGCCCTCTACCCGCATGAGAAGAGGCTTGTCTGGCCCTTTCTCGCCGCCTTCCTCACACTATTCGCAGTGGGCGCGGCCTTTAGCTATCTGATCGTCGTGCCGCTTGTCATCAGGTTTATGGCAATATTCGCG
The DNA here is from genome assembly GCA_000494185.1 of Candidatus Calditenuaceae archaeon JGI OTU-3. Next base: position 26,917 of record AWOC01000001.1, read on the forward strand.
GACATAGTCGGCATCGAGCCGGAGCTCCGCCTGATAGAGGCTGGAGACTACTTCGTCTTTGTTTTCTCGACGGTGGGCTCTATGGGGCTCCTCTTTACTTCACCCGCGATATTCGTGCTCCTAGTCCGCCTCGGCATCATAGGGACTAATGTGTTCTCGAGGAACCGAGTATACTTCTACGGCGTACTCTACATAATCATAGCCATAATCACCCCCGACGGCTGGCTGGTCGGCAACACGGTACTGTTCCTCCCACTAGTCATCATGATGGAGATCGCCCTCCTGATTGCTAAGAGGATCGAGAAAAGGAGGCTGGGGGGAGTATACTCGGTTCCGCGCTGTAAGTTCTGCGGTGGCGAGATTCGTGAGGATGATGTGTTCTGCCCCAAGTGTGGTAGGAGCCAGGAGTAGCTACTCGAGTAGCTTCTTGATGGTTCCGGAGTACTTAGAAACAAGTGCTGCGGCAGGCCTACTCTCTATTTCCCTAATCAGCGTCAAGGCTAGGAGCACTGTGGGAATTTGCTTGAGGCTGCAGCGGACTATGAATCTGCCAGTCCATCCGCGCGGCTTGAAGACGCGTAGCTCGGCCTCCGCTAGCGCTTTCCAACCGCCCAGCATGTCCACTGACCGCGCGACGGCGTCCTCCATCGCCTCTCTCGATACATCACCCGCGGCCCCCACAACCTCAACTAGGAGATAGCGCTTCTTACTCCTCAACAACCCGCCACACACCCTGCGCGTCGAGCCTCCCCTCCCGCCTCGCTCTGTTATCCTCTAGTAGTCGGAGCGGTGTCTCGGATACCGCGTCGAGGGCTTGAGAGGGGCTGGCGCCGCTCGCCCAAGCTATTGCTGCGAGTTGTATGGGTCTCCTAAGACCATACTCGTCGCCTGCTCCTGAAGAAATCACTAGTTTTATCCGCTTCCTTAATGCTACTTGGATGGAGCGTGTGGCCCTCCTATAAGCGGCGAAGCCGCGCTCGAGGATGTGGCTGAGGGAGACCTCGATGGCGTTGTTCGTGACGGCGATTATATGTCTGTCAATCCGAGGTAGGCTTGGGAGGCTCGCAACCACTGCGTCAACTCTCGTGTCCCTGGCGGCCGCCATAAGGAGGTCCCTCTGATCGGTCTCGACCGCGATGTAGTCGTATCTCCACCGCTCCTCTGAGAGCTGGCGATACATCTCCCTAACCGATGAAGGTGAGATTGTCCTCCTCATGTACGCCTCGACTCCCACTTCCCTGGCTGCCTTCTTCACAGCTCCCCAGTCTTTGTCCGAAGCCTCTATTGCGATTGCGGAGAAGCCGAGCATCGCCGCCCGCCTTATGAGAGCCTCAGCCAAGGAGACGTGGCGGACCCTTATCCAGGCATCGACGTATTTACGCAATAATCATGCCCTCCTGAAGGCCCTAATACTCCTTCCTGATACGTATCTCTATCTTGATCGCGTCCTCACTTACGGGCTGGATGACGCCGAGGAGGGCGAACTGCTTGTTTAGCCTTACGTGAATAGTCTTGACCCTCCCTGCGGACTCGGTACCCGCCTCTAAATAGCCGCTCGGCAGGCTCTCCTCTAGGCGTCGGAGCGCGGCTTCTGCATCCATGCCGGCCAGCTCTGTCTCTAAGACCGTGATTGGCTCGCCGAAGACTCCTGTAAGTTTATGGGCTGTGAAGCTTGGCTCCCTTGTAAGGCCTAGGGCCCTGACGATGGCCTGCCGTATCTTCTCCTCTGACTCCGTCGGTCCGCATATTGCCCGCGCCTTAACACTGATGGCGCTGCCTTGCTGGCCACTACCCGTCAAGGCTGTTTCTACAAAGTCTTACCCAGTTATAAATGGATCTGAAGCTGCGCCTGTAGTAGATGGTTGCGGCTCTCTCAGTACCAACGGTCCTTGAGGCGTAGAAAGTATGCCAGCGCGTTTGTACCTAGGTGTAGTGCCGCGGTTATGGTCAGTACTGCAGCGAGCGGCTCTAACAATGCCCAGCGGGGTGGGCCGCGTGGCAGAGATGCGAAGATGAGGGCGAACAGGACGAATCCGAGCTGATCCATGAGTGGCGCGCTGCTCCCTCTAGGCAGCCCTAGCCTCCTCTTCACGAATGATCCGGCAACATCACCCACTAGCGCCCCCAGCACGACGAGTACCGCCTCTTCTACAGCCCTGTAGGGCCACGCGCCCAGAAGCCCAAGAACCGCTGAGACTGCGAGGCCGACGAGCAGCCCCGAGAGGAGCCCCTCAAAGGTTTTCCCATCACCCAGTATCCTGCGACCGCCCCACGTCTTGCCAAGGTCTAACGGGTGCGACCGCCCCAGCATCCTTACAATAACCACCGGGGCGCCATTTGCGGCATATGCCGGCAGAACATAGAGCACCCCCTCCGCGATCAAATCTGTAAGCGCCAAGACCAGCGCGGATACGAGTAAGCGAAACCTTATTACTGTAACACCAGGCTACCCCCCTTTTCCAGGAGACTTGGTGGGTGCCCGTGGGTACGGATATAAGAGGCCTCGAGACCTTCTGCCTTTTACGGGGCTGGTGGACTGAATGTTATCCGTCATTGTAGCTATCGATCAGGGAACGAGCGGGACTCGGTGCCTAATCGTTGACGAGGAGGGGCGACCAGTCTCTTGGGCATACAGGGAGCTGAGGCAGATCTACCCTAGGCCGGGGTGGGTTGAGCATGACCCCCTCGAGATACTCGACTCGGCTCGGCTCGTAGTTTCTGAGGCTCTCTCAAACCTCAAGGATGATTATAGGGTCGAGGCGGTGGGCGTCACAAACCAGAGGGAGACCACAGTGGTTTGGGACAGGAGAACGGGAGCGCCCCTCTACAACGCGATAGTCTGGCAGGACACGCGCACGGCCGAGAGGTGCGAGGAGCTGAGACGAATGGGCCTCGAAGAGGACCCTATACATCGGCTGACGGGACTCTATGCCTCGACCTACTTCTCGTCGACGAAGGCTGAGTGGATACTTCAGAATGTTGCTGGAGCCGCGGAGAGGGCGAAGAACGGCGAGCTGCTCTTCGGCAACATAGATACCTGGCTGATATGGAACATGACCAGAGCGTCAGGCAGGGAAGCCCACGTCACAGACTACACAAACGCCTCTAGGACCATGCTCTTCGACATAAACAGGCTTGAGTGGTCTAGAGAGCTTCTAGAAATCTTCAGTATCCCGGAGTCGATGCTTCCAGAGGCTCTTCCGAGCTCCTATAGTGAACATTACGGCTATACAGACCTCTGGGGCCTGCTTGGGAGAAAGGTGCCTGTCTGCGGTGATTTGGGGGACCAGCAGGCCGCGCTTGTGGGCCAGACCTGCTTTGGAATCGGTGATGCGAAAAACACCTACGGGACAGGCTGCTTCCTAGTCCAGAACATCGGTGAGACACCCGCGATCTCGAGGCACGGCCTCCTGACAACGGTGGGCTAGAGCGTGGAGAGGGGAAAAGCGATTTATGCCATGGAAGGGTCTATCGCCATAGCTGGGTCTCTCCTCAGGTGGCTGGCGGAGAACCTGTCGATCATCTCTTCGCCGAGAGAGTCGGAGGCGTTGGCGAGAAGCGTAGCGCATGAGGGCTCTGCCGGCGTCTACTTTGTACCAGCCTTCAGCGGCCTATTCGCACCACACTGGGATCAGACAGCCCGAGGCCTCATAATAGGTCTCTCAGGCTACACGAGGCGCGAACACATAGTCCACGCGGCTCTCGAGAGCATCTGCTGGCAGACCTATGACGTCGTGGAAGCCATAGAGGCGGACACTGGTGTGAGGTTAAATATTCTCAGAGTGGACGGCGGAGCCTCCCAGAACAACTACCTGATGCAGCTCCAAGCCGACATCCTCGGATGTGAGGTAGTGAGGCCACGATACATCGAAACCACCTCCATAGGCGCGGCATACTTCGCGGGACTAGCCGCCGGAGTTTGGCACAGCTTCAGCGACCTCAAACGCATGTGGGTCCCTGAGGCGAACTTCACCCCAACTTGGTCGGAAGAGAGGAGGAGAAATGGCTTGAGGGCCTGGCGCGCGGCCGTCGAGAGAGCTAGGGGATGGCTCGGAGCCTCGGGCCAGGTAGGATAAGTATGGACCGCTTGAGTATTTATAGACGGATTGGCTGCTCAGAATAGATGTCCGAGGAAAAAGCCGCTGAGAGGAAGGGCGTCAGGATTCCGAGGAAGGTCTTGGCCCTCAGGAGAAGGAGGCCTGCCTTTGTTAGGCAGGAGTCGTGGCGCTACAAGAGGCTCGATGAGAGCTGGAGGAGGCCGCGGGGGAAGGACAGCAAGATGAGGCTCCAGAAGAGAGGTTGGCCGCCGCTCGTGAAGATAGGATATAGGACGCCAAGAAAGTTTAGGGGCCTGCACCCCTCGGGCTTCAGGGAGGTCCTAATCTCAAACATTAAGGAGATTGAGGGGCTAGACCCCTCTATCCACGCTCTAAGGCTCGCCGGCTCCCTCGGCAGGAAGACCCGCGAGAAGATCTATGAAAAGGCCGTGGAGTTAGGTTTTAAGGTGCTAAACCCACCGAGGGTGGCTGAGGGATGAACCTCTCGATTCAGAAGAGGCTGGCCGCCGAAATACTCGGCTGCGGAGTGAATAGGGTCCGCTTCGATCCAGAGAGGCTTGAGGAGATTAGTGACGCCATCACGAGGTCCGACGTCAGGAGACTGATTGATGAAGGGGCTATATACAGGGCCCCCGAAGCCGGACATACTAGGCAGAGAGTTAAGGAGAGGCGTGGGGCTGGGAGAAGGAAGGGCTCGAAATACTCTGTTTTATCGAGGAAGGAGAGATGGATAACTCGTGTCAGGGCCCAGCGCAGATATCTGAGCAGAATCAGGGGTGAGGGGCTCCTCAAGGAGGGAGTATACAGGCATCTCTACCTCATGATAAAGGCTGGGAGATTCAAGTCGGTCGCCGAGCTCAGAAACTATCTCATCGAGAACAACTATCTGTTGAGGGGTGCATGAAACCTGACACGATACAAACACGTGAAGAGGATGCAGCCTAGAAGGCGCCGCCTCGGATACACCGACTACCGTAAGAGACTGGCACTCGTAAAGTCGGGGAAGCCCCGCCTCGTGGTCAGAAGAACGTCACGCTACATCATAGTCCAACTCGTCGAGTCGCGGAAGGGAGGCGACTTCACTGCACTAACCGTCACATCGAGGATGCTGGCTAGATTTGGGTGGCGGGGCGGGACGAAAAACATTCCCTCTGCATACCTATCGGGACTCTACGCAGGTAAGCTGGCACTAGCTAAGGGATACAGAGAGGCGATAGTAGATATCGGTAGGCTTAGGGCTCAGGCCGGATCGAGGGTCTTTGCGGCAGTAAAAGGGGCGGTTGACGCAGGACTGTCCATCAACGTGGACGAGGAGATGTTCCCCAGCGAGGAGCGTCTCAGGGGAGAGCATATTAAGAACTATTTTGAGATGATGCGGGCCCAGCAAGCTGGCCCACAGTTCTCGGCCCTCCCCCAAGACTTCGTCGCGAACCTACCCCAACTACTAGAGGAGATAAAACAGAGCATAATGGCTGACGCACCGACACCCTGACAACCTGATACTGTGCTATGCCGATTAGAGGTATTCCCTCTTCCCACCTTACTTAAGTTATGAGGGGGGAGGGGTGTGTCCAACGACCCGTAAACTCTTCTTAAAGAGAAGTGGAAGATTAGTGGCGGCCTCTCCTTCTTCCTCCGGAACTAGTGTTGGAACGTCTAGGGTCGCTTATAGGTTGGTTATCAACGGGATGCAGTTACATGGTTGTTGCTGGACGCCGTTGGGTGACTCTCCGCATGTTGGGAGCCTTGAAAGGCCTCAGCCGTGGCCCCCTGCCCAGGGCAGCGCACGCCTCTATGATCTTCTTGGCGTGGCTTGTGCCCGTTGCATGCCTATATCCATCGGCGCTGCGCGGGTTAGTGCTCGTATCCGCCACGGCCCGGTGACAGATATTTGTAGAGGCGGCTATGCAGCTATGGGTAGGGTTGGTGACAGAGACCCTAGAGCTACTCCTTCTAATCCTCGCGACATTCTTCGCCATACTCTCGGTAGAGACACGAAACCTTACGAGGACAGTCTTCAGCCTACTTGTCTTCACGGCGCTGGTAGGAGCCATCTTCATAATGCTGGGAGCTGTACATGTGGGTGTTCTCCAAATCATAGCCTACTCTGGTGGCGTCATGGCCCTCTTCCTCTTCATGATAATGCTTACAAACAGGCGTGATGAGACATGAGGGTCAGCGAGATAATAGGCATCCTTTCCTCAGTCCTCTTCGCGGCACTATTCATCTCCAGCTTAGCAGTCAGGCCGCCAATATACGCATACTGGGGGGAGAACACCAAGAGGATCCTGTCAGGGGGGCTTCAGGAGTTGGGCACAGTCCTCAGCGACTACCTCTTAGGCAGCTTCTTCCCCGCCCTCACTGGTGTCATAATAGTCGTCATAGGGATAATCATCGGCGTCTCGATGCTTCTCAGGGAGGGTGAATAGGGCGTGGCTCTTAATGTGATGATCTACATCGTCTTTTCAGGGCTCATCTTCAGTATAGGGATCTATACCCTCGCATCGAAGAGGAATATTATCAAACAGCTGATCGGCATAGAGCTGATGGTGAACGCGGCGAACCTGAACCTAGTTGTCTTCGCCTCTAGCAGCGGAGCAGGGGTAGACCCCTACGCCCTCTCCCTCGTTGTGCTCTCGATAGCCGCGGGCGCCGCGGTCATAACAGTGGGGCTCATGTTAATCATAAATGTCTATAGGACCTATGGTACCATGGACTTAGAAGCTCTGCGACGGCTGAGGAGATGAGCCGCCGGAGATCGGAGGAATTATGACCACGACGTCGCCATCCTTCAGGGGATGTCGTAGAGGGTCACCAGCTATCTTCTGACCATTTATAGCCACGGCTATGCTTGCCCTAAGACTTCCCTCTTCCGTCAAGATGTATTGCCTCAGCCTATCACCATACTTTCGATTGAGCGCCTCAATGAGGGTTTTCACGGTCGCCCCCGCCTCGAGATTAAACCTCTCCACACGCACCCCCGTTATTTCGTGGAGAAATGCGTAATACCTTGTCTCTACCGTTATTGAGGCGTCAAGCATGCATCCTCACTAAAACCACTCACCACCTCCATAGATAAGAGTTCCCATCTTATCCAAACTTCGCGTAATACCTTCCACGCAAAGACTCTGCAAGTTCTTCCGGGAGGGTGTCGATCACCGGCTCCCAGTTTAGCTTTTCCATGAATCCGTCGTCGTTTACGTATAGCTGGGTGGGGGCTGGACGCGAGATTACCCGGGCGTGGAGATAGAAGTATTCTGCCGCCCCCTCTTCAAGAGGGGCTGAGTATAGGGCCATGTTTAGGCTTGTGACCCCAGTCTCGGCGTAGTATCGAGTAATCACGGCGAGGCCTCTGGCAAACTCTTCTACAGCAGAGTCGTCCAAAGATGCGAGGTTCGGCTTCCCCTCAAAGATGGCCAGCAGCTCCCTGTTTCCGATGGGGGCGAAGCTTGCAAGCCAAGTGACAGTCCTCCCTCGCGCCAAGAACCTCTCTCCCGCCTCCTCTTCGGCCCTCAGAAGCTCCTCCCAGTAGCAGAGGCCGGTTTCCTCTCGAAACCTCCTGCTAGCCTCGAGCTCCAGACGCAGGAGCGTGGTAGGCTCAGCATCCGCCAGCACTTGGAAGTGGGGGTGGATTATGCTTGCCCCGGACGGTGGCAGATAGTTCCAGCTGATGTACCAGTACTTGGCTTGGGGATCAGCCTCCGATAAGTCGTGGAGAAACTGTATCGAGCATGCGATGCCATCTCTAAGCTCGCGCCACTCTATCTGCTCTAGGGGGACGAAGTGTTTACTCGTGAAGACAGTGACTGCGTGATGCCTGGTGAAGGGGTATAGGTTTGGGAAGACTAGGCAATTGTTTAGCCTTAGCCTCCGGTAGGGGAGGTTGGTGAACGTTGGCGTGGCCCTCTCAACATTCTCCGGGCAGAACGGGCAGCCCTTCTCAGACTCGGCAGCCAGAGTCTTCATGAGGCTATGATCTAGCGAGACCTGCCTCGGCCTTCTCGCCCTCTCAACGTTGATCCTACTTTTCCTCCCAGTCAGGGGGTCGGCCCTAATCTCGATCCTATGAACTGCCTCGGACTGCTCGGCGCCTGGCGGTGCGAGTCTTGCCTCGACTATGCTCCTCTGGAACCTGAGCTGCATGCTGATCATGAATGTTGGCGGGGAGCAATATAGATTCTTCACGCAGCTATGCTTGTTAATCAGATCTTCAGCTCTACTACGTCTCCGTCCTCGAGAATGTGCTCGGGCCCTACCCTCTCTCCCTGAACCTTCACAGATCGGCCCCAGACCCTAGCATACTTCATCCTCTCTGCGAAATCTCTGTGGATCTTCTCGGCCAGTTCCGCGACTGTCACACCNCGCTTCAGCAATAGAGGCTTTTGGGAGACNATGCCGTCCTTCCGCGTATAGACCCTGATCATGTTGAGTGAGCTAAAGATCGACTTCTTGAGACCTGTCAAATCTCCGGAGAGGGCTGAGACCGCGATCGCGTTATATCCCAGCCCGGTCAGACGCTCAACGGATCTCGAGGCCTCCTCGGGCGCCGCCTCGGCCTTGTTGACGACGATAATGCTGCTTATGTATTTTGGCCGCCTTAAGAGCTCGTCCTCAAGCTCTTCGAGCGAGACATCGCCGACTATCTTCACTATCGCCGACCTTATTCCAAGGGAGTGGATCAGCTCCCTGACCGCCTGGTAGCCGCCCTCCACGGTCCCTTGAATCACTATTCTCAGGCCACCGCTGTCCGTCCTGTTAATCTGTACATCAAACTTCTTAGGCCTCAGCGAGATACCATAGTCGTCAAGAAGCCTCGCTACCTCGGAGAACTGTCTCTCGGGATCCCTTGTGGCGTCGACCACGATAGCTAGGAGGTCGCTCGTCCGTGCAAGCCCGATTGTTTTGGGAGCGAGGGCCGTCTCCTCGAGCTCCTCAGTTAGTATGGCTGGAAGGTCTAGAAGTTGTATTTCGCAGTTCTCGTAGAAGAGCATGCCAGGGTAGGGTCTGCTGGTCGTGAGTGGATATTCGCCCACTGGAGTCGGAGCGCCTGTCAACGCCCTGACTAGGCTTGACTTGCCGGAGTTGGCGGGACCGATGAAGGAGACCCTGGCCCAACCCTCCTTCTTCACATCGAAAAGCGAGTGGCCAACACCGACGCGCCTCGTCTTTCTATACTCAAGCTCGTCCCTGAGCTCCGCCAGCCTCTTTCTCAGCTGGCGCCGCAGCTTCTCAGTACCTTTGTGGTCGGGGATCAGAGAGAGCGCCTCGGACAATATGGATATCTTCTCCTCGAGAGTCTTGGCCGACTGATACTCGGCCAGCTTGTGTCTAGCCTCGGCAGGCAGGTTGGTGGGCACTCCCCCGACCCACTAGCACTCCGCGGCAAACAAAAATTAACCCTTCTTCACGGGACGCGCCTATCGAATATATATTGTTTCTTGTCGGTAGTTTTCTGCGGCGCGCATTGACTATCAAGGCCCTTTTCGAAGAGGCCAGGCGGATTCTCGAGGAAGCGGGTATCGAGGGTGCTAAGATAATGCCACCCAAGTCGCCCAAGTTTGGAGAGGCCTACACAAACTATCCCTTCGAGGCCGCCAAAAGGTTGGGGGCTAGGGCTCAGGACCTCGCGACAGAGATCGCCGCGAGACTAAGACCGCGCGGCCTGATTGGCAGGATAGAGGCTGTTGGTCAAGGCTACATAAACTTCTACGCTGACTGGCCCCGCTTCTCCGAGTTCACGGTGCGTGAAGCGTTGGAGGCGGGGGAGGGCGCGTATGGCTCCTCAAGACTCGGTGAGGGCCGTGTAGTGCTTGTGGAGCACACGAGCGTTAATCCGAATAAACCCCTCCACATTGGACACGCAAGGAACGTTGTCCTCGGCGACCTGATCTATAGGCTCTTCTCGAAGAACGGCTTCAAGGTCTACGTCCTAAACTACGTCGACGACAGCGGCTCACAGATGGCCAGTATACTCCTCGGCCTCCTCGAGCTCGGGTATCCGGAGACCCCCCCGCAGGGCGTGAGGTTCGACGAATATTGTGGAGACACGGTCTATGTCGGTGTGACCAAAGCAATGGAGGAGGACCGGAGGCTTGAGGCGAGGCTCAGAGAGATTACGAGGAGGATTGAGGATAGGGGGGATAGGATGTTTAGGTACGCGCGCGAGATCGCCGAGAAGGTGCTGGTACATCAACTTCAGACCTGCTGGAGACTAGGGGCGAGGTACGACATACTCTTTAGGGAAAGCGACGTGATAGCCTCCGGATTGTGGGCCGAGACATTCCCCAAGCTGGTGAGCCGCGGCATCGCCTACCGCGCCACGGAGGGCGCCAAGAGCGGCTGCTGGTGCATAGACCTCTCATCCCACCCGGTACTCTCTAAGGAGGGAGACGAGGTTCTTGTGAAGAGTGACGGCGCAACGACATACGTGGCGAGAGACATCGCCTTTGCTCTCTGGAAGCTCGGAGAATCTAGCACCGAGCTGAGGGCTAGGACCTGGAGTAGGAACCCCGACGGCTCGCCCATCCTTATCACGGACCATGACGAGGGGGAGGTGGTGAAGCTTCCGAAGCCGGCCCTCGTAATAACGGTTGTTGGCTCGGAGCAACGTAGGCCTCAGGACGTCGTGAAGTATGCGCTGACCAGGCTCGGCGCCGACGGGGATCGATATATTCACTTCTCCTACGAGAGGGTATCGCTCAGCCAAGACACCGCGGCGCGGCTAGGGGCGAAGGTGGATGGTGGACGTGCAGTACCCATGAGCGGTAGGAGGGGGCTTTACGTGAAGGTGGAGGAAGTGCTCGACGACCTCAGGTCGCTCGCCGAGGAAGAGACTAGGAAGCGGCATCCTGACTGGAGTGTCGAAAGGGTCCGGGAGGTGGCTGAGGCGATCGCGAGATCGGCTTTCCGCTACGCAACCCTACGGCCAGAGCCCGACAAGCCCGTTGTATTTGATGTAAAAGAGTCCTCGCGGCTCGACGGCGATACAGGTCCCTATATACAGTACAGCTTGGCGAGGGCCTACAGAATCGTGGAGAAGGCTTCGGATGCTGGGCTGGAGCCATCCCCCAAGCCTATCCACGAGCTGGTTGAGGAGGAGAGGATGCTTGTAAGAGTGATCGCTTACACGCCTTGGGTAATTGAAGAGACGGCGAGCTCCCTCTACCTTAGGCAGCTCGTAACACATACTCGGGAGATGGCGCTCCGTTTCAACGAGTTCTACGAGCGATGCCCTGTGGTGGGCGGCGGGGAAGCCTCATCCTTTAGGCTGGCGCTTGTGCAAGCCTTCATCAACGCTCAGACAAGCCTTATGTGGGTCTTAGGGCTGCCGGCGCTGAGAGAGATGTAGACAACATTAAAGGAGGCTCCTAATCTTTTCAGGTACCTCGAGCAGGCTTCTCGCCACAAGCCACTCACTGTTTGCGGGTACCTTTGTGATTCCCGAGAGTACCAATACGCCGGGGGCACCGATCCTTTTCGCCAGAGCCATATCAACCTCCTCATTATCACCTACAACCACAACTCTGCCGGGCTCGAGACCATGGCTCCTCAGCGCGAGGTCGGCGAGATACCTATCGGGCTTCCCAACAAGCCTAGCTTCAACCCTTGACGAGTACTCTAGGTAGCGGACAGTGGCGCCGGCACCGGGATAGGGCCCATTCTCAGTCATATAGACGTGGTCCTTGTTTGTTGCAACAAAGAGGGCCCCACGCAGTATGGCCCTATGCGCCTCCACCAGCTTGGTGTAAGTTAGATCCTTAGTGCCTCCGACCACAACAGCGTCAGCCTCCTCCGCCCTCGTCACCGGCCTGTGCCCTCCAAGTATCATCTCCTCTATAAGCCCTGCCTCGCCGACCACGTAGACGCCGCGCGACGGGCCGAGAGCATCCCTTACATACTCGGCGGCAGCATAGCCAGAGTTGAAGACATCGCCCTTCGAGACGGAGAGCCCTATCCTCAACAGCTTCTCAACAATCATCCTCCGAGAATAGTATGAATTGTTCGTGAGGAAGATCACCCGAAGCCCCTCTCCCGCTAGCTGCCGCAAGACCTCCAGGGCCCCCGGCACGAACTTCTCCCCTATCAGGACCGTGCCATCCAGATCCATCAGGACTCCGCGAATACCCGGCATCCCTACTATTCTCCACCGAGGTCGCCAATTTAAACCCGCGAGGACAACCGCTCGCTAAGGCATTGGGTGAGCCTCTGTATTTGGTGTTCTGCCACCTTCCTAATCAGGCTCTCCCCGAGGAGCTTCTGGACCAATCCGAGGTCGGCCTCGGCCTGCCAGTTGAGTAGGGATCCAGTCGGCGACGGCGAGATCCTTACAGCTATTGTCAGGCGGATCTTCGCACCAACTACTCTTCCCTCTCCCGTTAGCTTGATGGTGTCGTTTCCCGCGTCATCATACCTGAAGCTCATCTCAGCCCTGATCCTCGTGAGGTAACCTGCGAGTTGGCTGAACTGGGTGAGGTCTAGGTAAAAGGTTGCACTGAAGGTACCTGGCTCTCTGTACTCGAAGGATTGGAGCCCTGGGAGGCATTGGGAGAGCCACGAGGGTTCCCTGAGTCTTCTTAGACACTCCGTAGGCTGTGATCTAACCTCCAGGCTCCCTTCCAGCCTCATGCAGATACTCCCCGGAGCCTCTGGAGGAGTAGGATGCGTCTAAGCAGGTGGGCGTCTCGCTCAGCGTCAATAGTCTTTAGCGACTCGGCGAGAAGTGTTGAGAGGCTAGGTGGTAACTCTCCACTCCTCAGCAGATCCCTTGCCGATCTGATCCAGTCTTCGTCGAGCTCTGACAGCGGTAGGTTCCCTGTAAAACTCCCCCGCGGTGCGCCGATGTAGGCCGATACAAGCTTGGAGGCCTCCTCAGCCTCTAGCCTGCAGGTGGTCAACTTGCCTCCCGCGGCGGTGAAGAGTCCGGCCGCACCGTCAGCGGAGTGGTCGATTATTTCGAAGCTTCGCGTGGATTTTCTGGGGCTCCACTCCTCCCCGCCCCTCATGATTAGTGGTCTGGCCGAGGCGTAGAAGCGCGAGAATCCAATCGACTTTAGCGCGGGGACCATGGCCGACCCCTCCTCTAGGAGGACCTTCTCATCTTCATCCGTCACCTCTATGTCCTCCGGGTCCTCGACTAGCTTGGCTGTAGTGCCTACGATTGAGGCGCCGCTTGCGTATGGCACTATAATGTCGCCGTCGCTCGGAGGCCTCATTCTGTTCAGAATGTGTCTCGTAAGGTTCGCCGGCACCACTCCCATAACTCCCGCTGTCGGGACAACCTGGACACCTACGCCTGCGAGGGCTGCAACTCTGCCGGCCCAAGGACCGGCTGCATTGACTATCGCTCGACAAGACACGTCTATTGGGCCGCCGGGTGAGGAGGCCTCCACCCCCACAACCTCCCCCCGCTCTACACGGATCTTAGTAACCTCCGCCTTCTCCAGAACGGTTGCCCCTCTTACGATGCTCGCGAGGAGAACGGTGGTCACTAGCTCGCGGGCATAGACGATCTTGTCTGNCACCAGTATGGCTGTCCTCGCCTCGGGCGATATGTTGGGCTCGAGGGCGGCCAGACTATCCCTGTCTATCTCTCTTGCTGGTATTCCGGCCCTGTGGCAGCCGTCGAGGAGTATTGGGTGGTAATCCTCGTCGGACTCGCTGACCGAGACGAATATACCCCCCACGTCCCTCACGCAGTGTGGAGCAATCCTCGAGAGGATCGTGTTCTCGCTTATGCACTCCCTAGCAGCCCTCTCGTCCGAAGCCACGTATCTAGCCCCGCTGTGAAGCATTCCATGGCTCCTCCCCGACGTCCCCGAGCAGACATAACGCTTCTCGAGCAGGGCCGTCTTAACTCCCCTCAGAGCGAGGTCAAGCGTAGCGAAGGCGCCCACCGCCCCGCCACCCACAACCACGACATCACAGCTGATCTTCAGATCCCTCACCTTCACCAACTCCTTGGTGAGCGGTATTAATCTGTCTCTCCCTGGGAATGAGGGGGTATATCTTGCCGTCCCTGGAGACCTTGCCGGAGCCTAGATACACTCTCCCCAGCCTAACCACGACAATATTCCGAGGCTCCGCCCCCTCCCGCTGGATAGGCGCGCCCCTCATCCACTGCTCGGCCTCCTCCCACGTAACCTCGATGACTCTATTCTCTATGTGGTCTCCGAAAATCTGGCTTCCCTCGATGGAGAGGTAGTAGTTTTCACCGAATTTCTTAGCAGCGTAAACCCCTAACCCTACAACACCTTTGAGTCGTTTAGCAAGCTCGTAGGCCTCCTCAGAAACGACCCTCAGCCTTTTTCCGGTGGAAACAAGCATTATTCCCGGTGGAAAGTGCTTGATGCCATAGTAGGCGCGGATGTTCCTGACCACGCTCTCGTCAGCGGGTCGCCAGGGCCTCAAGCCTCCCCCCTCAATATCTTAGCGACGAAAAACCCCTCTCCCATATTGTCGTAGGGATAACACTTAAAGCACTTCGAGACCTCGGGGCTGAACCTGAATCCGCCAAACTCCTCGAGGGGAGGGCGCGAGCGGAGCCCCTCAACCCGATCTCGGATTATCCTTGCCTCCGGATGCCTCTCGATCAGTGTGCTTACTACCCACTCGTTTTCTAGGGGGTGTATGGTGCACGTAGAGTAGACGAGTACTCCCCCAGGCTTTAGGCATCTGTAGCCCGACTCTAGCAGGCCTAGCTGTAGCCTCCTAGCCCTCTCCGTGACACCGCGCCGATACCTCGAGAAGACCGACCAGTCCTTGCTCGCTATTCCGAGGGAGCTGCAAGGTGCGTCAACGAGGACCCTGTCGAAGAGCCCGTTACACCATTTATGGACAAGGCGGCCGTCGGCAAGCGTTATGACTACGTTTGTAGCTCCCCACCTCTGGATGTTGAAGGCGAGGGCCTTGATCCTCTTCTGAGAGACGTCGTTAGCGACCAGCACTCCATGCATGTTGAGGTGCTGCGCGATCTGTGTAGACTTTCCGCCCGGCGCAGCGCACAGGTCAAGGACGAGGTCTCCTGGCCTTGGAGAGAGGATCTCAACAGGCAGCATCGAGACCGGGCCTTGCAGATAAATCAGCCCGAGCATGTGTTCGGGTGTGGCTCCAAGATCCTTAACCGGAGCCTCCTCCACCAAGTAAGCGTGGCGTGCCCATGGGAGAGGCTTGAGCCGCCAGCCGCGGGACTCTAAAAGCTCTAGGAGAACCTTCTCATCGACCTTGATCGTGTTGAGCCTTACACACTCAGGGAGGGGCCTGTACGCGGCCTCAACTAACATTTCGGCGTCGATGTCAGGTATCTCCGCGAGTACGCTCGACAAGTCCTCAGACGGCTTTATCACTTAAAGACCTCACCCGTCGCCTCATACCAGAGGAGGAGGTCGAGGGCCTCCGGCTCTATCCCTATGACTCGGGCCGCGTCGATAAAGATCTTCTCAACCCGGAGATATGCTCTCCTGCTCCCTATTTTGGGGACCTCGGCGAGAACTCCGAGCCTGACCATCCCCCTCAAGACGTGCCTATCTAGGATCGCCAGCCCCGTGTAGCCTATGTTCCTGAGGAAGTGGGAGGCCTCCTTATAGCCGAAGCCGAGCACCCGCCGGACTAGGACTTCGCGGGCCTCGAGCGCTTCCCCAACCAGCATCTGCTTCAAACCCTCACCACCCAATCTCCTCCTGTTCAGAACTATGTACATCGCCTTCTTGTTGTGGAATCTGACCCCACAGCGTCTTAGGACCTCGGACACCCTCTTGATGCTGCCGCGGCGTAGGAGCCCCTTGCCCTCAAGCTCTCTTACCGCTAAATCAGCCCTGCGGGCACTCGTCTGAGGCGTTAGG
This sequence comes from Candidatus Calditenuaceae archaeon JGI OTU-3, assembly GCA_000494185.1. The sequence continues at coordinate 42,812 of AWOC01000001.1, forward strand.
AGGCAGAAGACGAGCTCTCGAAAGAGTCCCTCACAATCCTCCCGGTCAAACCTCCTGAACTCCGATAGCCTCTCCCAAATCTTTGCCTCAACCTCCCTGTACCTAAGCATCAGAGCGCTCAGCTGGGATTGGTCTATCCTGGTGCTCACCCCCGCCGCCTCCTGGCCTTCCACCCTCCCCCACCCTATCTAGGCTGCTGCCGAAGAATCTTTTAGTGTATCCCAACGCGGTGGCCGGCAGCTCTCTGACCCTGACAAGCATCGGTATCCCCCCCACCGCCTTGCCCGCCACGAGGCACTGTCCAAGCTCTAGCGAGGGCGCAATCTTCTTGATAGTCTCAGAATCTATGTGGCTATACTTGGACAGCGACTCGAGGTCGTTCTCGTTTATAAAGTTGAAGAGGAATAGGTTGTCTGCCTGCCTGTAAACCATCTCAGGAATCGAGTCGGGCTGGTTAGTGACGATGATGGGCGAGATCCCGAGGTGCCTCATCCTCGTAACGATGTCCTCCCAGTAAGTGTTCCCAACGTATAGATGTGCCTCCTCCGACAGTAGAAACATCGGCCGAATGAGCTCGTCTTGGAGCAGCTTACTGACCGAGCTAAGCACGTACTCTATTACCACCCTCCTGAAAATCGGCCTCAGCTTAGAAAGATCGACCACGAGCAGAGCGCCGTCTTGCCTCGAGGCCAGCCCCTCGTATAACGAGTCTTCGTCACCGTNAACGAAGAAGCCTGTGCTGAAGATGGAGTGAAGCCTGCTAAGCAGTGCCTCGCGGACAGCCTCGTTCATCCGCGTGGTCCTAACCTCGTTTATGAGGTTCTCGACCGTTAGGTCACCACTCCTCTGCAACATCTCCCAAACCCTAACAAGTTCCCGCAGGCTCGTTGGCGGAGTAGCATATACATGCTCGAGGATGTCCATGAAGACCTCAAGACTGACTACTTCGAGACCTGCACGAAAGTTGTAGCCCGGCCTAAGAACCACTAGTTTGTCAGCTATCTCGCTTTTCCGCCCCTCCCTGTCGACGCCGAGACCCAAGTATTCGCCATTTACGTCCAGCACGAGCCCGTAGCACCCCATCCTGACGAGCTCGTACATAAGGAGCTTAGCCAGGTGCGACTTACCCGTCCCCTTCCGCCCCGTGATTATGGTTAGGGATCCGTCAAGGTCTGCGGCGTCTATAGAGAATTTCTCGCCGAAAGAGACTCCTAGCTCGATCGGCGCCTTCGCCTCCCCCCTCACAAGCCCTAGGACCTCGCTCGGCATGATGCGGCTGATCCTCGACGAGTATCTGGGCGGGAGCCACAGGGAGCTCTGGCAGGCCACCCCTTGCGAGACGATGCTCCGGAGCTTTGCCACTATGACCTTAGCCTCCCTGATCTTGAGAGTTATGGAAACGACCTTATGCGGATCATAGACCGCGGTCTCGAGACTCTGGAGTGTTAGCTCTCTCAGCATGTCCTCCATGAGGCCCGGTATTTCCGCGTAGTCAATGTCGATGACCTCGAGTATCAGGGCCTTGTCGCCCTGCATCACCGCGATGTACTCTCCCAGTGATAAATCAGAGTCGTCGGGGAGTGCGAGTATCTCGAAGGTCCTGCCGTTTTTACGAAGAATCTTCATGATGACCACGCTCGAAGGGTGCGAGGAATGATTCACGGGGACTTAGCATCTCTGCGATCCTTGGCTGGTAATCGGTCAGAAGGGCCCTCCTAGCTGCCACTATGTCAAGCCAGTTAAATCCCGAGTATAAGTGGGCCAGGGCNAGTGTCTCGGGATANCCGTGCCTCAGCACATCNGAGGTCAACAACCTGCTGAACCCGGCCACACNCTTCTCGACAGGNTAAGCCTCNGCCCTTACTGGGTANATGTTATGTGAGAGGATGGCTAGATACACTGCTCCAAGGCACCTCAATCCAGTCCAAGCCTTCCTCACGATGTCCGTGATCTCAACGATGCAGGGCGGGTCAGGCGGTGTCTGAAGCAGTGACGCGCCTCTGAGGAGGTTGCTCTCCTTTGCGAACGCTATGACCATGTTTCCCCGGCGGCAAGCCTCCTCGAGCGTCTCGGCCAACAAGTGTCCGCATCTATCTGCCGAGACAGTAAGTGTCCCGTCAAGGAGGACTATGCGGTCCTGAACGTTTTTAGAGACCCAGAGCTGAACCAGCCGCTCGAAGAGCCTAAACTCATCCTTTACAGCGGTGAAGACATTTGAAACTCGGCTCGCGTTAAGCCTTACTAGCTTTAAAAAGGGCCCAATAATACTGATCCTGACAGAGTCGGAGCGTTCCACGACGGCCGCCTTAAGCCCGATGACTGGCCCCAGAGGTGTCTCCGCAAGCTTAACGACTGAGGCATCGACCGCAGCCACCGGCGCTGGATCCTCTCCATGAAGCGGTATAGTGCGCCTGTCAAGCCCTTCCAGCATCGCGGCCAACTCAAGTCCAAAGTCAATCTCCGAGAATGGCTCGATGTTCTCGTCGAAAAGGATTGGCCACTGCCCTGATGCCCCGCTCAGCCCTTCCAGACCGGCTTCCAAGTAATCCATAAATATCTGCTCTAGGACTGTATTTTGGGCCGTGGTCAGGTTGCGCATCATGATCAACTCCATCCTCAAGACCCCCATAGTTGCTGGGCGGACGTTGCTAATTAATCTTGCGCAAGTTGGTCACCATGAACAACATGGGTAACAGGGTCCGTGTCAAAGTAAGCATAGGCGACGTCTCTGTCGAGATAGAGGCTCCCGTTGAAAGCATCGAGGAAGCGGTACGCCGCGCGGTTCTTGGAATAGAGCAGGCGCGCTCTGCTAGAGGCCCGGAGGGGGGCAGGGCTGAAAGGAGAGGCGTAACGTGCCTAGATCTTGTTGAGCGTCTCGTATCGGAGGGCTGGTTTGATAGTCCGAGGAGTCTCTCCGAGGTTATCGCTGAGCTTGGCAAGCGGGGATACAACTATGACCCCACAGCCGTGGCTCATAGTCTCCTAGACCTCGTGAGGAGGGAGGTGCTCGGTAGGGAGGGGAAGCCAAAGAGATATCTCTACTTTGCGAGAAGGAAGGGAGGAGCTGTGGCCGAGGAAGGCGCACAGGCTAGGTCGCTTGACGTGGAGACCTAATCCTCTCAAGAAGCGTGAGGATGCCCGGCGTCGTCACCTGATACTCCCCACGCTCAACCCTCCGCACCAGACCCTGCCCAGCGAGTTCGGCCAGCCTAGCAGTAAGGCTTCGCGTCTTGAGGCCCAGCTCCTCACTCATCTTGGACGTACTCACACTACTTTTTTCAGACAGGCCGAGGAGGTTCTCGATCCGGATCTTGGTTATGTAGAGGAGTATCAGCTGTGAGTCGGGGAGGGCGCGGGCGTTAGGCTTGAGGAACACTCCCTCAGACTCACTATAGCCTAGGTACTCTTGGAGCGTGTCGAGGACCTCGTAGACGTCTGGCGCCGCAGAGAGTCTCCTCGCAAGCCCATATGCCGGGAGGTGCTGCCCAACGAAGCTCGAAACGAACCTCAATACGTCTTCGGGTGCGCCCTCGGCCTCCGCCCTCAGCTCTCCCACCTCGATGACAACCCTGACGCGGTCAGGCAAACACTAACACCCCTCCGAGATGCGGAGTAGCATTCTTTAGCCTGCCTTGGTGGGCGCCGAGTATGATATGAGCCCCTTCTGTATAAGCTCGTTGAGAAGGATCTTCGTAGCCTCATACACCTCCTTCTCATATTTCGCTCCTGTGCAGACAAGCTTCCCGCTCGCGAACATCAGTATCACCACCTTGGGGTTACTCATCCTGTAAATCAGCCCGGGAAACTGTTCGGGCTCGTACATAACGTTCTCAAGGTTCTGGGCTGCCATGATGAGGTTGATGCGGCCGTGAAGATCTATCGAGGCTACAATGTTCTGAATCTCGATTATAGGCTCCTCCCTGATCAAGAAGTTCTTCTGCTTCAATAACTTCACAACTGTCTTAACTGCCTTAACGGCCTCCTCCTCACTTTTCGCACCGGTGCAGACCATCTTACCGCTGCTGAAGATCAGGGTCGCCGTCTTAGGCCGGGCCAGCCTAAAGACCAGCCCCGGGAACTGCGCTGGCTTATACTCGGCCTCGGGGAACGCGTTCTGTATAGCGTTCAGGTCAAGCCTCTGGTTTAGGGTAACCGAGGCGACAACGTTCTGAATCTCGACCGTGGGCTCGGGATATTTTTGTTCCAACGCTTTTACGCTTATAAATAATGGATAGGGGTATTTAAAGCTTTAAAAACACAGGGCCCCGCCCGGTCCGGGACGTGTGTCTATGAGAACCCCCTTCAGCTGCCCCACATAGAGGAGTGTCTGTGGGGGGAATCAGGCCGGGTCTTGATAGGTCTGTCGGCTCGCCCAGCCGTGATATGCTATATCTTCCTGACTGGGCTTTTGGCGCCGCAGATCTCACAGAGTAGGAATCTGAATTTTTTCTCCGCGACCAGCTTGGTGTCTATACCGCCACATACCGGGCATTTAACGAACTCCTTATAGTAGAGCTGTAGGAGCCTGGCAAGCTCCTCCTCGCCTATTACGCCGCTTATCACCAGCCTCTCATCCTCCATTACCCCAGGCTTCCCGCTCTCCTTAAAAATGAAGCGGGCGAGGTGTTCAGGCTCCCTCTCGAGGGACTGGGCCATCGATCTGAAGTTAAGGATGATGGTTTGGCGCCGCTCATGTAGCACCTCGGGGGTCACAGCGATTACTCTCTCCCCTCTATCCTGCCTGCCCCTCTGTATTCGCGAGAAGACATGCTCGAGCATCTTCTCGTATGCCTCTTTCGTGGTGAGATCCATCCCCAGCAAGATTCCCTCTGGCTGCTTAATTAGGTCTCTCCACGCAACCACCCACAGACCTTGATACGTTATATAGCTCTGGCGTGCTAATGAGTCGGTGTGAGCGTCGCATCGCTGGCGGAGAGAGGGCGTAGGCGCATCGAGCTTGCCGAGAAGCTTATGCCCGTCTGCCGGATGCTGGGGGAAAGGTTCAGGCATGAGGAACCNCTCAGAGANGTGCGGGTCGGNTGCTGCCTCCACATAACGAGGGAGACNGCCGTTCTAGCTAGGCTGCTAGCTAGNTGGGGGGCCACGGTCGCTCTCTGCCCCTCCAACCCACTTAGCACGCAGGACGACGTGGCCGCCGCACTACGCGAGGAGGGGATCAGCGTCTACGGTTATCGCGGGTTGCCTCCCAACGAGTACTACGAGGCCATAGGGAGGGTTCTATCGCATAGGCCGCATGTGACGTTGGATGATGGGGGGGACCTGACCGCTACGGTGCACAAGATAATGCACGGAGTGAGGGATGAGTCTGTGGATTGGGCTTCATCCGTCTTGGACAACCCCCTCGCCTGCTGTAGCGAGATCATAGGTGGCACCGAGGAAACAACAACGGGCGTGATGAGGCTACGGTCCCTCGAGGCAAAGGGCCTGCTCCGATACCCGGTGATAGCGGTGAACGACTCGCCCACCAAGAGGCTTTTCGATAACCCGATAGGAACTGGGCAGTCGGCGCTGGACGGGATATTGAGGGCTACGGGCATCCTGCTTGCTGGGAAGCGTGTTGTCGTGGCGGGCTATGGGCAGGTCGGCTCCGGAATAGCGATGAGGGCTAGGGGCATGGGCTGCGAGGTGATCGTTGTAGAGACCTCTCCCGTTAGAGCCCTTATGGCGGCCATGAACGGCTTCAGGGTCACGGACATGGTCGAGGCCTCAGAGATCGGAGACCTCTTCATCACCGCCACAGGCAACATCAACGTCATAAGGGCCGAGCACTTTGAGAGGATGAAGAGCGGCGCAATACTCGCCAACGCAGGCCACTACGACGTCGAGATCTCGAAAAAGGACCTAGAGAGATTGGCAAAGTCCGTCGAGAGGGTGTCCGAGTATATGACGAGGTATGTGATGAGAGATGGGCGGGAGCTGTACCTGTTGGCTGAGGGCAGGCTGATCAATCTGGTCGCCGCGGAGGGGCATCCGCCGGAGATCATGGATCTCAGCTTCTCACTCCAGGCTCTCGCCGTCAAGTNTCTGCTCGAGAACAAGGGTCNGCTTGAGAGGCGCGTCTACACCCTGCCCGCCGAGATAGACGACCTCGTGGCGCGGTCAAAGCTGGAGACTATGGGGGTTAAGTTGGAGAAACTTACGGATGAGCAGCTAAGGTATCTGTCGGAGTGGTCTATAGGTACTTGATGGGTGACTACTTCTTCCTGCCTGTCCGCCTAGCCGCTATCAGGCCGACCTTCCTCCCGGGTGGCGCGGTCCTCTTAACCGTCTCGGGCCGTCCGATCCTCTTGTGGCTTCCGCCTCCGAATGGGTGCCTCGCCGGCACCATCGCGACTCCCCTGACCCTTGGGTAGGGTCTGTGCCTCGCCTTCATCAAGTAAAACTTCTTCCCCGCCTTAAGCATCGGCTTATCGGTCCTCCCACCACCCGCGACTACTCCCACGACAGCCAAGCACTTACCGCTCAGCTCCACCAGCTTTTTTGAGGGGAGCCTAACGATAGNCTTATCACCGACGTGCGAGACGAGGACGCAAGAGGCTCCCGACGACCTCGCGAGGGTCCCCCCATCGCCGGGCTTGAGCTCTACCACCGAGATCGTGGACCCCTCCGGCAGGGCGGAAAGTGGCAGTATATTTCCCACAGCTACCTTCGCTTTCTCGCCTATCTGGATCCTCTGCCCGACGTACATTCCCTCAATCGCGGGAATGTAGAACTGCGTGCCATCAACCTCGATCTTGGCGACCGGCGCGCCCCTGCCAGGATCGTGGAGTATGTCTATAACATGGCCGTAAAGTACGTCTCCATCCCGCGGTATGTCTGGAGGTATCCCGACCTCGATACGGCGCTGAATGCTGGCTACGTAGGTTGGCGAGCCTCTGCCAATCCTCTGAGCACGGATCCTCCTAGGCATCCATAACCACCCCTAGAATATTCCGAGCCTCGTCGCGACCTCCGAGGCTTTGTACTCTGGAGAGAGCTTCACGTAGGCTTTCTTCTCGCCACTCGGAGTTATGAGCGTGTTAACCTTAGCCACTTTCACACCATATAGCGCCTCGACAGCGTTCTTAACATCCCGCTTAGTAGCGTTCAGGTCGACTATGAAGGTCAGCTTGTTCTCCCTCTCGACGAGGGAGACCGCGTCTTGGGTCACGACTATGACTTTAATTACCTTCTGTGGATCCATCCATCGTCAACCTCCTACTTAACTCCGTTATAGCCCCAACAGTATAAATGGTCAGCCTGCCGGGATGCCCGCCCGGAGCTAGCTGCAGTACGCCGAGATCCTTTGCAAGAACAGTCTCGACGCCGGGGATATTTCTACTAGCCCTCGATACACCCTCGTCCTTCGCAACAACGATCAGGACGCCTCTCCTCCCCTTCTTCCTCCTGCCCCGCATCTTTCCTTTGCCCGCACGGATCTTTACGTCAGCGCACCGTTCAATCTCTTCTTGAAGGCCGAGTCTCCTAAGAATCTCCTCGAGCTCGGTGGTTTTTTTGACGGACTGGAGCTCGTCGCTGACGACTATGGGTAGGGGGAGGTTCTGGGGTATGCGGTGTCCGCGTCTCCTTACGTGCTCGGTGCTCGCGGTGAAGGCTATGGCGGAGATTAGGGCCGCCCTCTTCTCCTTCTCATTCACCCTCTTGTGGATCTTCTTCTCTGGCGTCGGAGGATGGGTGGGCCTCCCACCAACCGCCGTGGGCACAAACCCTCCGCTCCTCGCCTTACCCGTCCCCTCTGCCTTGATCCTCGCTATCCTAGCTATTCCATAGCCGGGCCCCCAGGACTCGACCGAGTATTTGTGCCCTGAGCCTTTCCAGGCCCCCTTAGGCTGAAACTGGTGAGAGAGTAGCGCGACATACACGCGCCTAACTAGGTCTGCCCTGAGTGGGGCCGAGAAGAAGCGCGGTAGCACCACCTCCGAGATCTCCGATCCGTCCAGACCCCTAACGGGCACAGTCCTTACTGAGCCCTTGAGAGCAAGCCCCGCGATCGTCATGCTGCGAGAACCTCCCCCGCGTAGGCTATAAGGCTGATCTTGGGGGCTCCAAGGGAGTAACTGGGCGGCCTCGCAGGCGTCCTAAGAATAACTGGCCTCTTAGGCGTCCCCATCACAGACCCGCTTACAAGCACGGCGGGGCACTTGGGGACAGTAGCCCTCACATAGCCACCTTTGGGAGAGGGGACTTTGCCGTCACTCCAAAGCGCTATGATTCTCTTGTTGTACTCTGTCCTGCGGTGGAAGCCCATCTGACCAGCCCTCGGAACAAACCTCGTGACATACTTGGGGCTCCTGCCACCAATCGCACCTACAGCCCGCCTCGTCTTCCTCTGCTTCCTCGGAAGAATCTTAACGCCGAACCTCTTCACAACCCCCTGAAAGCCCTGGCCGCGCGTCACACCCACAACATCAATAAACGCTCCGACCGTGAAAACCTCCTCGACGCCAACCTTCCTACCAAGCTTAGAGACAACGTAGTTGAAGGCTTCTTCTGGAGAGCCTGAGACGGGTATAGTCAATATGTGTGGCTTCTTCTGAGATAGGCCAGCGTCCTTAGGAACCGAGGCGACGACGGCCCTCACCTGATGGGCGTCTTGCAGCTTGGCGCGCAACTCGTCGAGCCCTATGTGAGTGGCCGACACGCCCCTCAACCTGTCGGCAACTTCTCTAGGGAGCTCTTTGATTATGTGCCTCGCGGCCTCCACGAGCGAAATATGAGAAGGAGGTGTATGAGGCTAC
>AWOC01000002.1 GCA_000494185.1 Candidatus Calditenuaceae archaeon JGI OTU-3
TCGGCTGTGCTCGAGTCGAAGGGGACGAGGGTGGTCAACCCGTACAGCGTCATCAGGGACTGTGGAGACAAGCTGGTTACTACAGCAAAGTTGGCCAGCCGCGGGGTCAAAGTGCCTCGGACAGGAATAGCGTATAGCAGAGAGGCCGCTATCGCTGCTTCCAGAGAGCTCGGCTACCCCGTGGTCGTTAAGCCGATAATAGGGAGCTGGGGGCGCATGGTCGCTAGGGCTGAGAACGAGGACGACCTGCTCGACATCCTCGACTTCAGGGAGTCCATGAGCTCGCCCCACTTCAAGATACACTATATTCAGCAATACGTACAGAAGCCGGGCAGGGACATCAGGGCCTTCTACGTGTGGGGAGAGGTGCCCGTGGCTATCTACAGGGTAAGCCAGCGCTGGAAGACCAATACGGCGCTGGGCGCCAAGGCAGTACCTGCAGAGCTGAGTCCGGATCAGGTCGAGCTGGTCATCAAGTCCGGCGAGGCCGTTGGGGGCGGCGTGTTGGGCATCGATCTCTTGGAGACAAAAGACGGCGAGACCTGTGTAAGCGAGGTAAACGCCGTCGTCGAGTTCAGGAACACGGTCCAGGTCACCGGCTACGACTTGGCGGGCAAGATAATCGAGGAGACAGTGAAAGTCATGAGGAGGTAAGCATGTCCCCTCTCTCGCTTCTCAGATTTTCGCAGCCCCGCGGCCTAAGGGTCTCGACGGCCGAGGGCCAATATGTGTGGGATAGTTCTGGGAGGCGATATCTCGACTTTCACACGGGGCATGGAGCGGCGTTCCTCGGCCATAGGAACCCCTTCGTGGTCAGGAGGATCTCCGAGCAGCTCGGGAAGCTTGCGTGTCTACCTCCCGTCTTCGAGAGTCAGATTCTAGACGAGGCTCTCGACCTTCTAAGTAAGATACTCCCCAAACACTTGACCCACGTCTTCTTCCTGAACAGCGGTAGCGAGGCGGTAGAGCTTGCCCTCAAGCTTGCGAGGAAGAGGAGCAGAAGGAAACTATTCGCATCATTCACCGGTGCTTTCCACGGCAGAACCATGGCCGCCCTAAGCGTCACCCACAACCCAAAATACAGGTCGGGCTTCGAACCATTCCCCGGAGAGGCTCTCTTCATCCCATACAACGATACGGGGCAGATCTCTCGGATAGACGAGTCCGTGGCCGCCGCTATCGTGGAGCCAGTCCAGGGTGAGGGGGGCGTCTACCCCGCCACGGCAGAGTTCATGAGGGCTCTCGAGGAGAGGTGTAGAGAGGTGGGGGCCTACCTCATCGTTGACGAGGTCCAGTCGGGCTTCGGGCGTACGGGACACGTCTGGAGCCACCTAGAGCACGGAGTTAAGCCAGATATGCTGGTCGCGGGCAAGTCTATAGGCGGCGGCTTCCCAGTAAGCCTCGTAGCCGTTTCAAGCGAGCTAGGCGAGAGGGTTGAGGAGGGAGAGCACGGGTCGACTCACGGTGGAAACCCACTGGCTTTGGCGGCGCTGGTTGGCGGTATTGAGGCTTTCCTGAATGACGATGTAAATGGGAAGGCCGCGAGGATGGGCCAACTCTTCGCCTACCAGCTAGCGGAGCTTGCCCAAGAGCTTAGGAACGTAATAAGGGGGGTCAGGTCCAAGGGCCTGATGCTCGCGGTCGAGCTTAGGGAGCGTGTCTCACCTTACATAGCTAGACTCCAGAGTGAAGGACTCCTAACTCTCCGCTCCGGGGCAACGACTCTCAGGATGCTACCGCCATACCTCATATCGGAGGAAGACGTAGAGCTAGGCATCTCGACCCTCACCCGCGCTCTCACCGATCGGGCGCGCCAGGGTGGATGAAGAATGCGCGTCGAGGCGGTTCTCCTAGAACTCATACAGCAATATACTCCCAGCGGAGAGGAACATAGGCTCGCACCGACCATGAAAGATCTTTCAGAGAGACTCGGCTTCAGCCACTTCGAGATAGACCCTGCCGGAAACTATATCATGCGTAGGGGCAGGGGGCCCAAGACCCTCTTGCTGGCGGGCCACGTTGACACCGTGCCAGGCATGCTCGAGCACGGGATTAGGGACGGAGAGGTTTATGGGCGCGGCGCGGTTGATGCCAAGGGCCCGTTGGCGGCCCTGATGGTGGGGGGAGCGGAGGCGGAGTTTGACGAGGACAAGTACTCCGTGATCGTGGCAGGTCTGGTTGACGAGGAAGGGGCGGGACGCGGCGCCCAGGCCCTCCTAAACAGCGTAAGAGATGTTAGGGGTGTCGTGATAGGCGAGCCGACCGGCGCGGAGGGTGTAGTCATCAGTTATAGGGGTAGCCTCACATTCAGGCTGCATTGCAGGGCCTTGGGAGGCCACAGCTCCGCCCCCTACGTGGGCGAGTCGGCGCTAGACAAGCTCCTCGAGGCGGTAGGAGAGATAAGATCGATCTTCAACGGGAAAAGCTATGGGGAGCCAACCTCGGCGATAACTCAGCTGAGGGCGGGGGACTGGCCCACAAAGCTTCCGGAGGAAGCGGAGGCGACCGTGAACATTAGGTATCCGCCGGGGATGGACGGAGCATCCATCATCGAGAGGATCGAGGCTATAGCCTCTATGCGGGGCTGCAGAGTAGAGATCTTGGACTCCACCCCGCCTGTCTCGGCGGGCCTCGACTCTCCGACGGTCAGGTCCCTCGTGCGATCCATAATCATGAACGGCCGTAAGCCTAGGATCCTCAGAAAGACTGGCTCAAGCGACATGAACATTCTGTACAGGCTTACGCGGAATATCGCGGCCTATGGCCCTGGGAACTCCCTCCTCGCCCACACGTCGAGAGAAAGCGTAAGCATCGTGGACCTCGAGTTTTCGAAGAACGTGGTGAGGAGGGCCGTTGAGGAGTTCTTCAGGATTGAGCGGAGCTAGCTCCAGCCTCGAGTACCCTCTCCGTAACCAGTGACATCCTTCTCTCCTCCCCCTCAGCCCATTTTCTGAGCACGCCGACTCTAAGCCTAAGTGCGGAGGACATACGCCTCACCTCCTCAGGGTTCGAGGACCCGCGGGTCTTGTAGGACCTTACTACCGTTGTGGGGGAAGTGAGACTAGTGAGGTCTTGGAGACTGATCACGGCCGCTAAGCCACTTCTCTGCAGAATGCCCCTCAGGTTCTCCTCGCTTAGCGTTCCCTCCGCGAGGGCCCTGGAGATCTCGCCACAGACCTTGTGGGCGAGTCTGAAGGTGACGCCGTATCTCACGCTGAGATAGTTGGCCAGCTCCACTATCCCAGCCTCTGGCCCACACATCTTTAATGCCCGTTCCCTGTTGACGGTTAGGGTGTTGATGAGGCCTGCTAGAACTCTGAGGGTCGTTCTGGCCTCATGAAGAGTCTTCCAGACTGATGGTGTTGACTGCTGAAGGTCGAGGACGTAGCCCCCCACCCTCCTCTGAAGGATCGCGACTAGCCGCGCGAGCTCCCCCAAAGCCTCTGCCGACTTCGTCCTAGCCACCTCGAGGACCACCGGGTTCTTCTTCTGGGGCATTATGCTGCTTGTGGAGCAGTACTCGTCGCCTATGTCCACCAAACCCACTGTGAAGGCGTGAATCAGGTCCTCCGCGATGTCTGAGACTACTAGGAGAAGTCTGAGCACCGCGGATGCTAAGGTCACCGTGAAGTCGCGGGAGGATGATGCCTCCAGAGCATGCTCGACGATCCCCCTGAACCCCAGCTGTTCAGCAATCCACTCCCTGTCAAGCCTTATGCTGCTCCCGCAGCAGGCAGCTGCGCCGAGGGGCGAGAGGTCTAGCTCCTCATATGCCTTCACCATCCATTCAAGTGCGGAAAGGAGGCGCGAAGCGTAGTGCGTGAGGATGAAGCCGAAGGTTGATGGAGCGGCTACCTGCAGGTGGGTTGTTGCGGGATATATCGTCTCTGCCTCTGCCTCGGCCTTTTCCAGCGCCGCATCGAGTAGTGGAAGCGCCTCCCTAACCGTCAGCACCACAAGTTCCTTCGCCCTCATCCTTATCGCGGTCGCCACGGCATCGTTCCTGCTCTTACCAAGAGCGAGGTTCCCACCCGCTCCCGGGGCCGCTTGGCTCAGGAAGTTCTCGACAACCATGTGCACATCCTCGAGAGCGGGGTCGTCTAGGCTCAGGGGCTTGTCGTAGGCGGCTTTGAGGGCTCTCAGGGCCTTGGAGAGGTCCTCGTCGCTTATTAGTCCGAGGCGATTAAGCATCCTTAGGTGGACAGCGTTTATGAGGATTACCTGCCTATAGATCTCGGAGTCTATGCGTAGCGAGGAGGAGTATTCCGCTGCCTCGCGAGCCATCTCTTTGCCGAGTCTGCCGATCCTGAAGCCCATTCCTCAGCCACACCAGACGATAAGCACCGTGAGCGATAATAAATCCAGCGTCGTGGCCTTCCCGGCACGGGCGGAGCCACGAGGTCTTTCCCGGAGACTTCTAACCGATCTCGAGCAGCTCCCCACCGCGCTGGCCGATCAAGACCCGATACCCCCTCCTCGGACATAACCCAACCTCGACGACGCCTGGAGTGACCTTCAGCTCCCACTCGGTCTTCTCCGGCTCGTTTATGGCTCCGACATCGGCGAGCATTAAGATGTTGCCGTTGTCTGTGATAACGGGGCCCGCCTTGCCCTGCGAGGTCCTCTCAATGGCTCTCCACCCCTTTCTCTGGAGCAGGATCGGAATCGCTGGAGCTGCGAAGGTCAGGACCTCTATGGGGACCGGAATGTTCAGCGTCTCCGAAAGCTTATCCTCGGTCCCGATAAGAATGACGGAACTGGCAAGGGTCATCAGCAGCTTCTCACGGGCCAGGGCGCCCCCCATTCCCTTGATCGAGTCTCCACGAACGTTACACTGGTCGAAGCTATCCACATACACATCTATCGAGGGGTAATTCGCTAGGCTTCCGATCCTGAAGCCCGCCTTCGAGGCGGCAGTCTCCGACTGGAACGAAGTCGGTATGACACACTCCACTGCCCCCGGCGGCGCGGCCCGAGCCAGCTCACCTATAAATCTGGCAGAGGTTCGACCTGTGCCCAGCCCAAGCACCAGCCCCAGACCCAGTGAGAGAACCCTCTCAACCGCCTCGCGAACAACCCTCTCGAGCCCCTCCGCCTCGCGTTGCTCCTCCAGCCCCACCCCACCGCCGAATAGCCGCGCACGAAAAGAATTAATTGTTGCGTGATATACCCTCCCCGCCTCTTCTTTGAGAGCTCTCAGGGCCCTAGAGAGGTCCCCCGATTTCTAGAAATAGTTAGACTGGGGCCCGCCTATATCCGGGAATGGAGTACTTGCCCTCGGACCCAGACCAGCTGGGAAGTGGTATGCAGATCTCGTGGTAGAACACTTAGATCCTGAGGAGAGTGTCTTCCCTGCTTGGCCGAGGAGAAGACGCAGGAGACCGGCTGTTAAATTCCTTGTCACGTATCCAGAGGAGGATGCGTGTTAAACTCTTAGTCCCGCAGGAATAGTGGTGGGGCTCTAGGCCGACACCTAATTATATCGCCAAGGAGATAAGCTGGGCCCGGCTGGTGTGGTCACCGTGGGGCTCCTTAGCCGCCTAATCAAGAGGCTGCGGCCGAGGCGAGGCGAGGTCGTAAGTCCGAGCAGTGAAGACCTAGAGAAGGCCACCAGAATTATTGGCTCGATGGAAAGTGACGGCGAGCTGGCTCGACTCGAAAAGAGGCTCGAGGAGCTCCGGAGAAGGCTAAAAGACATCGAGGATAGGGTGGGGTCCTGCTCTTAGTTATGGCGTCATATTTATATAGGTGATGGATGGATAATCCATCCATGATCTTGGGGCGTAAAGCAACAACCCTTGCCATCGCCGTACTACTCCTATTCGCCGGGTTTGCCGCGGGGCTGGGCGCCTCGGGTTATCTGCTGCCCCCGGGGACAACTACTCTTACAAAATCAGTAACTATGACGCGCGTAGAGACAGTTAGGGCGGCTGAGACTGCCACAACGAGCACCATCACCGTCCGCATCCCCACTACAATAACCACGACTATCATCGAGGCAAGGACGTGGGCTCCCCGCGTCCCCCTAAAACTTGAGGTAAAGTATTCGCGGCTATTCGAGATAACACTCATAGACGGATTCAAAGTGGTTAGGGACGCCCTGAACCGTTCATTCGTGCTGGTCCCTAGGGGCTCACAGCCACCAGCCTGGGCCGCCGGCAAGACCGTAGTTTACACCCCTGTTGAGAGGGTTATCCTAATGTCTGCTACGCATGTAGCCCTGATAGAGCGGCTGCGTGAAAAGAATCCCCAGATCCTAGATGGGATTGTCGGTATCATGTGGGGCGGCCAATACGAGTGGTACTTCGAAGAGTTCGCGAGGCGTGTTTCGGCTGGCATAATCCGGGATGTCGGGCCGGACTACCAGCCAAACCTTGAGGAAATAATCTTGCTGAAGCCTGACCTAATCATCATCTACACCTACCCCGGCTTCGACGTTCCCACAAGACTAGATGAGCTGGGCCTCGTGTATGTCGTGGACAACGAATATCTAGAGGAAAACCCCCTAGGCAGGTTCGAGTGGATAAAGTTCATCGCAACCTTCTTCGACATGGACCAGGAGTCATACGAGATATTCGTCGAGGTGGAGCGGGAGGTCCTGAGAATCGCGGAGACGGTAGCCCAGCCAAATATTCCCCACCCGAAGGTGTGCTGGTTCATGGTCTACCGCGGAACATTCTACGTGGCTGGTGGGAGGTCGTTCCCCGCTAATACCCTCTCGATGCTGCACGCGGTCTACGGATTCTCTGACACATCCTCGACGGGGAGCATAGTCTCAAATATCGAGGAGGTCCTCTCAAGATGCTCCGATGCCGATGTCGTGATCTACCCAACGAGCTTTGTCTCGAACATTAGCGACATCTTAGCGGAGGCGCCCGAGCTCGTCGCGGTCAAGGCCTTCAAGGACTCNAGGGTGTATAGCTACGCNCCCACGATATACCAGCTGGGATACTACGACACCGAGGGCTGGTTTAGAGACTTGGCCGCGATACTATATCCGGAGCTCTTCCCCGGCGAGGAGCTGAACTACTTCAGGAGGCTGGGTGGTTAATGGAGATCCGCGCTGGTGCCTGCCACCGAGTCGTCGGCGCGGCCCGCCACAAGGCTAGGTTAGAGCTCCTGCTCACGATGATTGTGGTTTTACTCTCCCTGTTCGTCTTCTCAATCCTTATTGGTGGGGGAACTCTCGGGCTTGGCGAGGCTTTTGCAGCCATCTTCGGCTGGTCAAGCCCAGAGAATAACATGATTATGAATAGCGTTAGGTTTCCCAGAGCACTTGCCTCCCTGCTCTGTGGAGCGGCTCTCGGGGTCTCTGGCGCCGTACTCCAAGCCCTCTTCAGGAACCCCCTCGCCGACCCATACATCCTAGGAGTCTCGGCCGGTGCAAGCCTCACTCTGGCCCTCTCAATATTGCTGGGCGTCACTCTTGGATGGTGGGGGGCCTATAACCCCTACTCGCTCTATCTCTCGGCCTTCGTGGGAGCCCTGGCCATCACCCTCCTGATGATGATTGTCTCAGGCTTTGTGAGGAGTGTAACGACCATTCTCGTGGCCGGGATAATGGTGGGATACGTCGCTTATGCTGTGACAAGCATAGTCCAGGCTCTGGTCGAGATAGAGCGGCTGAGAGTTTTCACCTACTGGGTACTCGGAAGCTTTTCGGGAGCAAGGTGGAGCATCTTGGGGCCCGGGCTCCCCGTGCTAGTAGCGTGCGTCGTAGGCTCTATGCTGATAGCAAAGCCGCTCGATGCGTTGCTACTTGGCGAGGATTATGCACGGAGTATGGGAATGAGGATGAGGCTAGCGAGGCTTGGTCTAGTCACTCTGTCCTCCGTGTCTGTGGCCATGGTGACAACGATCGCCGGGCCAATAGGTTTCATAGGGCTCTGCGCCCCCTACATAGCTAGGCAGACCCTCGGGACGCCGGCTCACCGCGCCCTTCTACCCGCCTCGGCTCTAGCCGGCGCGATACTCGCGATGTCCGCCGACCTTGCCGCCAGGCTAATCGCTAGGCCAGTCGAGCTCCCCATAACGGCCGTCACGTCGCTCTTCGGAGGCCCACTCGTCATCTACCTGTTACTCAGGGGGAGGAGCATCTAGGCTTGATACGTGCTCTGGGGCTCGCGTCAGGCTACGACTCACGCCCCGTGGTTAGAGATGTGAATCTAGCTGTGCGTTCTGGGGAGTTTGTGGCCGTCATCGGGCCGAACGCCTCGGGGAAGACGACTCTTCTGAGGACACTGGCCTCTCTCCTGCGGCCGCTCGGAGGCGTTGTTTATCTCGAGGGGAGACCGCTGACGGAGTTGAAGCGGCGCGAGATAGCGAGGCGTGTAGGGGTCGTTTTAACAGAGTCGGTCAAGCCTGGCAGGCTAACGGTCTTTGAGCTTGTAGCTCTCGGGCGCTATCCCTACACAGGGCCGCTAGGCAGACTCTCGGACAACGATAGGGCCGAGGTTATGAGAGCGCTGAGGGACGTGGGGGTGGAGCACCTCTGTGACGAAGTATTCAGCGAGCTTAGCGACGGGCAGAGGCAGAAGGTAATGATTGCGAGGGCGCTGGCTCAGGACCCGCGCGTCCTGATACTCGACGAGCCCGTGACCTTCCTAGACCCTAAGGCACGGGTTGACATCCTCCTATCCCTACGCAGGATATGCAGGGAGAGACACATAGCCGTGTTGGCCTCGATGCACGAGATTGAGCTGGCTCTACGCCTAGCTGACAGGCTCCTTGTGGTCCATAACGGCTTTGTCGAGTCGTTCGACTCTCCGGAGGAGTTCGTCGCGAAGAGTGGACCCGAAGCCCTATACGGACTAGACGGAGACGCAAACTTCAGCGCCGTTCACATGACCATGGAGCTGCGGCACTACCCCATCCGCCAGCCCGTCTTCGTCATAGCCGGAGCAGGAACTGGAGCACTAGTCTATAGGATGCTGTCGAGGCTCGGATATCCCATCATTACTGGAGTACTCCACAGGGGAGACATCGACTATAGCGTCGCCTCGCTCCTTGGGGCTAGGGTCGTGTCGGAGGAGCCCTTCAGACCTGTGAGCAGGGAGGCCCTCGAGGAGGCTCAGGAGGCTGCTGGAGAATCCTTCGCCGCAATATACACCTCCCCACCCATAGGCCCCATGAACTCCGCTAATCAGCTACTCGCAAAGCTCCTAGCGTCCTGTGGAGTGCCTCTCATAGTTTACGGAGGAGGGTCGGTGGACGGCGCGTGGAGGAAGACAACCAAGCTCTCGGAGGTCGCCTCGGCACTAGAAGAGCTGGAGCAGCATAGACCCCGCTCAGGGCCGCGGCAGGTCAAGCCCAGCCGCCAGTCCACAGCTCAGCTTAATACGGGGGCGGGTCCCATGGCTCCTCGTGATACCTGAACACGCGGTCACCTTCTTCACGAATATACAGAAAGCATTATCACGGCTAGTTTTAGTATCAGAGCTTGAGACCGAGCCGATTGATCTTGTTTGTGGCCTCGACGTCTCATACAGGGGGGAGGAGGGAGTGGCCGCGGCCGTTGTCTGGTCTTTAAGGAGTCGGGCGATCTTAGAGACCTCGCTTTACACGGGCGAGGTGCTGTTCCCGTATCTGCCGGGCCTACTGTACCTGCGGGAAGCACCGCTGATGCTAACGGCCCTTAAACGCCTCAAGTCTCCTCCAGAACTACTGCTCGTGGATGGGCACGGGCTGGCGCACCCTAGGAGGGCTGGGCTTGCCAGTCTGGTCGGCCTCCTAGCAGATACACCCTCGATCGGTGTGGCTAAATCGCTCCTTTACGGAGAGGTTGTCGCAGACGGGGGCGTCGACTATGTCTTGGTCGGTGGAGAGCGCGTCGGCCTAGTCTATAGGTACAAGGCTGGGAGGCGCCTCTATCTAAGCATCGGCCACAAAACGGACTTGAAGACGCTGAGGGTCCTGCTCGATAGGCTCGGCGACGATCTACTCCAGCCCCTAATGCATGCACACACAGAATCGCGGAGAGCGGCTAAGGCTGGTTAGGCCTGCGGTGCTCCAAGCTTCGCGTTGGTCTTCGCTTCCATCAGCCTCTCGGGCCAGCCCTCCTCGATGAATCTAATAGCCTCCATCGCAGCCATGCAGCCGAAGCCAGCCGCGGTAATCGCCTGCCTATACCTCTTGTCATGGACATCCCCCGCGGCGAAGACCCCTCTAACGCTAGTCTCCAGCCCGTTGTATGTCTTGACGTATCCCTCTTCGTCAAGCTCCAACTTCCCGCGAAAGATCTCAGTGTTGGGTATATGGCCTATCGCGACGAATACTGCGTTGCAGGAGATCACACTCTCCTCCCCCGTAAGCCTGTTCAAGACCTTCACGCCCTCCACCCTCGTTGTCCCGATTATCTCGGTTACCACGCTGTTCCAGACGAACTCTATGTTAGGTGTCGAGAGGGCCCTCTCTTGCATGATCTTAGAAGCTCTAAGCTTGTCTCTCCTATGCACGACTACCACTTTCTCGACAAGCCGGGAGAGATACAGCGCATACTCCATAGCGCTGTCGCCTCCCCCCACCACGACCGCGCACTTAGACCCCTTGAACAGTGGCCCATCACAGGTGGCACAGCTTGACACGCCACGCCCAATCAGCCTTTTCTCAGACTCGAGGCCGAGCCACCGCGGTGAAGCTCCAGTAGCGATTATAACTGCTTTACTGGCGAAGGCCTCGCTTGACGTCCTGACTATCCTAGGATAGCTGGCGAAGTCGACCTCCTCAGCATCATCATAGACTATCTTGACCCCCATCCTCTCGACCTGCTGCCTCATATTCTCCATGAGGTCTGGACCCATGACGCCTTCCGGGAAGCCGGGGAAGTTCTCCACAAGCCCGGTAAGCATGAGTTGACCCCCAGGAGTTGAGCCTGCGATCACCAGCGTCTTAAGGCCCGCCCTAGCGGAGTATATTGCCGCCGTATACCCTGCAGGGCCGGAGCCGATAACGAGTATATCATATATCTCGTTATCCTGCACAAAAATAGTTCATGCGATCCCACTCTATATATTTATGCTGGAGACAACGTTGGAGATATTGTGGCTAGGAGTGGAAGGCTCTTCAAATGTACAAACTGTGGGCACGAGGTAAGGCTTCAGGCCTGGAAGGCCGTGTGTCCCTCATGCGAGAGCGGGTTCACCCTAGTCCCGGTCGCCTCGGAGGAGAGA
Organism: Candidatus Calditenuaceae archaeon JGI OTU-3; assembly: GCA_000494185.1. The sequence continues at coordinate 11,169 of AWOC01000002.1, forward strand.
AGGCGGCGTCACAGCATTATCGGTTACGTGGCTCCCATCCTGTTAACCATCTACCTCGTACTCACCCTAGCCTCGCCCAGCGCCACGGTATCAAGCATCCTTCCATGGCCTACCGCCCAGCTACTCCTGGTAATAGCCATAACTCTAGCCCTCACCTCGTCGGTCATAGGAAACATCTTTGCAAGCGTGGTGGGAGCACTCCTAACCGCCACACACCTCTACGTCTTTCCAGCCCTATCCGTCCCCAACCTCGCCCTCCTAATCCTATCTACTGTCCTTCTTGCCTCCGGCGTCCTGAATGAGTTTACGATAAGAAGGAGCAAAGCTAAGGAGTGAGTGAACCATGCCGCGATACGCCTTAGAGTTCTTTGTCCAGGGCAGGGGCTGGGTGAGGCAGGAGGAGCTAGGTTACCGAGGCACCCTCAGCTCTAGAGGAGAAGCGGAGGACTTCGCGGCCTACATTATCGACAAGATGATGCGAGCGTCATCTCACCCCTACGGCTCTAGGCTGGGAGACATAGTCGGCTTCAGGGTAGTAGAGGGCGAGGGGGACCTAATAGAGCTGAGCGGTGAGGCAGCTGCCTTCAAGTTCGACGAAGTGAAGCACCGGTTCTATAGGCGTGGAGACGCATACATGCTCTACAAGTACTGGAGCTGGCCCGACTGATCTAGCGCCACGACTAGGGCTTATATGGCCGGCCTATTCGACCTTGATGGATCTCTGAGGCCTAGTTGCACTCTTCTTAGGCAAGATGACCTCCAAGACGCCATTGTTGTAGGTTGCCTTCGCCTTCTCCGGGTCAACATCCTCAGAAACTTCTAGCTCCTTGTAGTACTTCCTCGTCTCGGTATCCACAGATATCACAAGCTTACTATCCCTCATTGTGAGGTTGATGTCTTCTTTCCTGACACCGGGCACCTCGGCCACGATCTTCACCTGGCTATCCTCCTCAATAACATCGACCAGCGGCTCCCTCTGGCTGGTCAGCGCTGGAGGCTCTCCGCGTCTCCCGGGCTTCACGTTTCCAAACTCCCTAATGACGGGCCTCCCGTCTGGGCCGATTGTTATGGAGTATCCATAAACTATCGGCCCTATCTCCCTCCTCAACCCATAGGGAGTCTTAAACTCTCTCACAAGGTCTTGGGGAAGCTCCTTCTCTAGCCTCCGAAACTCCTCCTCAAACCATCTCTCAAACTCCCTCATCATATCCTCAATAATGTCGAACGGTCTAAACCGCCTCCTTCGCCACCACTCTTCGCTCATGGCCATAACATCCTGCCTGCTGCATAAAAACTTTAGTATGAAATAGGTGGGCCGCGGGTGGGACTCGAACCCACGACCGCCGGGTCCACAGCCCGGAGTGCTTCCAGCTACACCACCGCGGCCATCACTCCGCGGGCTAAAATATTTTTCAGCCTTGGCTTATTTAGGTATAGCCCCCCCCTCACTGCTTGGGAGCCGCACCATTGTAGACGAGTCTCCATTAGGCTCTGTAAGTGTTGCTGTTAGGCGTATTCCCTCCACGTATATCCGCAGCTGGTGCATCTGAAGAATTGGGTCATCGGCTCGTCGGCAGACCTCGTCTGGACGCTCCACCAGTATGCTTCTTTATTGCCGCATTGCGGGCACTGTACATCAGATACTTTTGGCAAGACCTCCTTCTCCTGCTCGTCGACCACTATAGACTTCTTGCCCCGTCTCTGCCTGTGAGTCACTATGTCTTGAGAGGGCCTCTTGACGTATCCACACTTCCTACAGGTAAGCACCACGCTACTCGACTTCCTATGTGTGACGAGAACGCTTCCACAGTTAGGGCAAAACTCCATCATCCTTACCTATCCACCCACTCCAAGGCTCTACGCCTCAACTCTCCGTCCGTAAATTAACCTTATCTTCCGCGTCATCTCCCCAGCAAAACACTTAACGATTCCTTTAGCTCAGCCGACCTCCTCGCCAGCTCTGCAAGACCCTTTCTAAGAGCGTCTTCAGCCTTATACCCACTTTTAGTCCTTAGGACGAATCTTATCGTGCCCAAAAGTGGGTGTGTTAGGCTCGCACCAGCATATTCAACTTCCTCGGAACTGTTTAATACCTCTTGCAGCGCATCAAGTACGCTGAAGTCAACACCTCTAATCTCCATCTCGATCACTAGGTCGCTCTTCTCAACTATCTTGACTTCCAGATCACATCACCACTTACTGGGGAGAGCAGTCCTCTAAAAATGTTGAGCAGAGTATTAACCTTGCCATAGTAGGGGACTACTGGCCTCCCCGCGTATTTTCGCTTACACCTTGTGCAGAGAAGTTCCCGTCCTCTAAGGACGAGGGGGGTTCCGCACAGGTCGCAGAATGCTTGAAACGCACCCAGACCCCTGCCGCGGACTGTGAGCGTGTATACTCCATAAACATCGTCCCTGACCCGGGCAACTACGAGGTCTCCGATCGTGAAGAACGGCGTCTCACCCTTATACAGTATCGCGGCGGACCAGTTCTTCTTCAGATCGCGCCCAGCAATTGCCACTATGTCGCATAGGATCAGCTTGTCCTGCACCCCCTTAACTTGGCAGAGGACTAGGTCTCCCCTCCCAATCTTGACGGACTGCCTAAAAGGCTTCACCGAGACCTTATGCGCCTTTAAGTCATACTCCGCTATACCTGCAACGGTAGACACAACTATCCCATTAGGTATGGCGGCCGCCCCCTCATCCGGGCTGAATTCCTCAACTACACAAAGCCTGTCGCCAGGAAGCACCACGCGGCCAGAAGCCCTCAGACCCATGCCTAAGTATAGGCATCAAGGACGTGTTAAATATAGATGCTCTTCCAGTAATTGCCGTGCCTGGAAGTGGCGCGGTAATAGCTATCGAAGGCATCGACGGCGCCGGGAAGACTACGCAGGCTAAAAGGATTGTGAGGCGCCTCAGGAGTCTGGGTTATCGGGCAGCCTATACCTCCGAGCCCACTAATACGAGGATAGGAAGACTGATCAAGGCCGAGCTTACGGGAAGGATAACCAACCCACACAAGCAGGCCCTACTCTTCGCCGCAGATAGAATCGACCATGTCTACAGGGTGATTAGGCCGCTGATGGAGAAGGGCTTCATAGTCGTCTGTGACCGCTACCTTTATTCATCCTACGCCTATCAAGGGGTATTGACTAGAGATATCGGGTGGGTGCGGGAAATCAATAAGATGGCGCCGCAACCCAGCCTAGCGATATTGATAGATGTTCCGGTGGACGTCGCTCTTCAGAGGAAGAGGCGGTTGCGGGGGTTTGAGGACGCCCAGCTGCTGGGGTCGGTTAGGGCCGCATACCTCAGGCTTCTCGAGGAGGGGTTGATGGTGATGGTTGACGGGAATCGCGATGCTACAGAAGTTGAGAGAGATTTGCTGTCGATTATATCATCTAGGTTGGGTATAAGAGTCTGATGGCTAGGTAGGTCGTAGTGATGCCGTATACTATGTGAACTAATATGCTAAGTATGATCGGCTTATGTCCAAGTGGGTGTCGGTGGAGGGATACGCCTGTTATGGGCTTGTGGATCGGGTAAAGTGTGAGAATCCAAAGAACCACTCCATAAAGGGCTCCAAGGACTAGTGGATCGGTGTATAAGACCAGGCCCAGGCTGACAGCTGCGGCCACATAAACCATGGCGGCCAGGCCGCCGTTTAGATAATGCAGTAGAAAGCTCCATACCAACAGTCTCTCAGGACTATTGACCCCACTTACTCTCGCGAGGATGCAGACATTTTCGTGCCACTCCAATATCCCCACCAACCCCCACTTCCTATAAAACGGAAACTGGAGGAGAGTCATGAGGGTGGTCGCGGCAGTACCCGCGATAAACCCCACGACCAGGGCGTCTAGGGAGCCCTCAACGGCCAATCATCGCTGGATATCCTTAGACTTGGTTAAAAAAGTTTTCGAGACCTCTACCCCCTCGCCTATGTTTATATGGTGGGTGGCGTGCGAGTCTGTTGAGCGAGGTTTGCCCCGAGTCTTATTGTTTAGCGAGGCTAAAGGGTTATCAAGGTTTGAACTTGGAGGCAAAGGATATGGGCTGGTCGAGATGACTGCTGCCGGCCTACCCGTCCCTCCTGGGTTCACAATACTGACTTCCGCGTGTAAAGAGTACTATGCAAACGGTGGGAAAATCCCCGATGGGCTCCTCGAGGAAGTCCGCGAAAAGCTAAGAAAACTGGAACAAATAACTGGGAAGAGGTTTAACGATCCCAACAACCCGTTATTAGTGTCTGTAAGGTCTGGTGCACCATATTCTATGCCTGGCATGATGGACACCATACTTAACCTAGGCCTCAACGATGTCGTCGTCGAGGGCCTTGCTAAGCTTACGAACGACAGGAGGTTCGCCTTTGACGCCTATAGACGGTTCATACAGATGTTTGGGAGGATCGCGATGGGTGTGAGGGGTGAGAAGTTTGAGCAGGAGCTGGAGCAAGTTAAGAAGAGGCTCGGGGTGAAGTACGACCACGAGATCCCCGCCCCGGAGCTCGAGAAGCTTGTTCAGAAGTTCAAGGAGATCATAAAACAGGAGACTGGGAGGGAGCTCCCTCAGGACCCATGGGACCAGCTAGTCATGGCGATTGAGGCCGTCTTCAAGTCTTGGAACAATCCACGCGCAGTAGAGTATAGGCGTTACTACAAGATCTCAGACGATCTCGGCACCGCTGTGAATGTACAGCTTATGGTCTTCGGCAACATGGGGCCTGACTCGGGATCAGGGGTCGGATTCACCCGCGACCCCTCAACAGGGGAAAAACGGCTGTATGGAGAGTATCTGCCAAACTCGCAGGGAGAGGATGTCGTCGCAGGGATTAGGACGCCGGTCCCGATAGATAAGNTAGATGCAAAAATCTATGGCCAGCTCGTCGAGATTGCGGAGAGGCTTGAAAAATACTTCAAGGACATGCAGGACTTCGAGTTCACGGTTGAGCGTGGAAAACTATACATGCTCCAGACACGGAATGGTAAGAGGACGGCCCAAGCTGCCGTGAAGATCGCAGTGGATATGGTCAAGGAGGGGCTTATAACGAGGGAGGAGGCCTTGTCTAGGATAGAGCCCGGCGAACTGAATCAGCTCCTGCACAAGCGCCTTGACCCGAAAGCCAAGGTGGAGCCAATCGCCAAGGGCTTAAACGCTTCACCGGGAGTAGCGACTGGCAGGGTGATATTTGATACAGATGAGGCCGCCGCGGTTGGCTCNCGCGAGAAAATAATCCTCGTTCGGCCCGAAACCACTCCTGAGGACATAAAGGGCGTCATAGCTGCTCAAGGTGTGCTCACTAGCAGGGGAGGGATGACGAGCCACGCGGCGGTCGTGGCGCGCGGCATGGGTAAACCCGCGGTCGTGGGCTGTGAGAGTATAAAGATCTACATGGACGAGGGCTACTTCGTAACTGATAAGGGNGTGCGCGTGAACAAGGGCGANGTGATCACGATAGATGGGACGACGGGTCTCGTGATGCTTGGTGAGGCTCCGACTATAGAGCCTGAGCTTACGNCAGAGTTTAGGGAGCTGTTGGAGTGGGCCGATGAGTTTAGGAGACTAGGTGTCCGAGCCAATGCTGACACCCCCGAGATGGCCGCTAAGGCGAGGGAGTTTGGTGNGGAGGGGATAGGGCTATGTAGGACGGAGAGGATGTTCAACGCTCCGGACCGGTTACCCATAGTCCGCGAGATGATAATGGCTGAGACTGAGGAGGAGAGGAGGAGAGCGTTGGAGAAGCTGTTCCCGCTACAGCTGAACGACTTCATCGAGATCTTTAAGATTATGAGGGGGCTGCCTGTGACTGTCAGGCTTCTGGACCTTCCACTCCACGAGTTCCTACCACCTGAGGCGCAGCTCATCACGGAGGTCTATGAACTCAGAATGAGGGGCGCCGACCAGAGGACCATAGATGAGAGGATGAAGATATTGAGGAAGGTTCAGCAGCTTCAGGAGCATAACCCGATGATTGGTCATAGGGGTTGTCGACTTGCTATACGATACCCAGAGATATACGAGATGCAGGTAAGGGCTATACTGACTGCAGCGATAAAGGTCCTCCAAGAAACCGGCGACACGGTACATGTTCAAATAATGCTTCCACTCGTCACGGAAGCGTCTGAACTTGCCTACCTCAGACAGGTAATCGATAGGGCTGCCGAGAAAGTCTTCGCGGAGCAGGGCGTGAGGATCCCATACAAGGTCGGCACAATGATTGAGACGCCTAGAGCTGCACTAACAGCGAGCACGATCGCTAAGGTCGCAGACTTCTTCTCCTTCGGGACCAACGACCTGACCCAGACAGTATTCGGCTTCAGTAGGGACGATGCTGAGGCGAAGTTCATGGCTGACTACTTGGAGAAGAAGATCCTGAAGGAGAATCCGTTCGAGGTTTTGGATGTTGATGGTGTTGGGAGGCTGGTTAGGCTCGCGACCGAGGAGGGTAAGCGGAGCAACCCCCACCTCGAGGTGGGCATATGCGGCGAGCACGGCGGTGAGCCAAACAGTGTGAAGTTCTTCCACTCGGCGGGCCTCGACTATGTTAGCTGCTCGCCCTACAGAATCCCGATAGCGAGGGTTGCCGCGGCGCAGGCAGCGATCGCGGTGAAGGAGAAGGCCCCGATAACGATATAGGCTAGTCTTCTCAGTAGTCTCCTTCCTTTGCGTAGGGCATCGACCAGAGGGCCACTGACAGGACAACTGCTTTGAACCACGCGTTATACATCTTATCTACCTCTTCCGCGCTTGCGCCGCCCTTTGCGAGGAAATTCTTGATTGTTGCGGTGATGGGGTAGATGAAGGCGACCATGTACCTCAATGGTATGTGTTCTACGCTGTTCACCCTATCGGTCTTGTTCTTCTTCGTCCTGTGGTGGCGGAGCCCTATCTCGTACTGATAATCTAGCCACTCCCTGTCAAACTTCCTGAAGCATGTGTCCAGAATCCACTGCCCAAACCTCTTCCTCACCGCCGCCAGATACTCTGGTATTGGCTGGCCGCTGCGCCTGTCTCCGAAGTAGTAGACTAGGTGGCTGTTGGAGCCCACCCAACCATACCATAGATCGAGGACATCCTCGATCTGGCCCTTCAGTATTTCTCCAGCCATTCTCAAATACTTCTCATCCTCCTCAGTCATCATCACTGTCTTCTTTAGGAGAGCGAACTCCTCGTCACTTATGGGCGCCCTGGGAACCTCCGGTGAGCCATAAGTATAGCCCGGTATGACTACCCGGCTCGACATGCCCTAGTCCCTCGTCGTGGCGGTTATAAGGTGGCAGGTTCAGAACAGGTTAGTCCTATACCTGCTTTGAACCGGGGGCTCAGAAATGGTGTCCCCTTTTTGCTGCGCCGCTCGCTGGGTGGCGGAATTGCGTATATAAGGGGCCGCGATGGTTGGGTAGTACGGCTCAGGTTGAGTACAATCTACGGACATAGCCTAGACCTCGCCGTCCCGCTATGCAGGTGGAGCATCGCGGTCATGGTCGAGCTCTATAAGGGGCCTAAGAGATTCTCCGAGTTGAGGCGCAGCCTCGGTGTTTCAAACAGGGTGCTTGCCTACAAGCTCAAAATCCTCAGGACCGGCGGGGTCGTGGACCGTGTTTTGAGGGGGGATGCCCCCATATACGTCCTCACAAACCATGGAGTCCGCGTCGCCGAAGTCTTCCACTCGCTCAGCCCTCTGGAAGTTAAGATGACCGCGCTTGTGAACATACTCAGGTCAAAGTGGATGAGCGGCATCTTGATAGCTCTCTGGCGGGAAGAGCTTACGCCTGTAGAGATAATGGCTAGGGTTAGGGGAATTACTTGGAAGGTATTGTCCGAAAATCTGAAGAAGCTTGAGAGCTTCGGGCTGGTGGAGCGAGATATAGTGGCTACGAGGCCTGTTAGAGTGAGATATGGATTGACGTCGCGGGGACGGAGTCTTATAGGCTGGTTCGTGAGAAACGGAATCATGTAGAGGGGATATGCGGAGAATCAAGGGCGTCAAGCTCCCACCTGTCCATGGCAATATTCCCGACGCTCAGAGCTCGCCCACTATCTTACTTCCTCGTCAAGCCTCTTAAGCCTCTCGATATTCTCCCTCTCGCTCTCGTCAGGCTTCTCAACCGATAACCAGGCGTCGATGATCTCTCGCGCCAACCCGGGTGTCGTGAGTCTCCCGCTCAAGGCGAGTATGTTGGCATCGTTCCATAGTCGCGCCCCGCGTGCTGTCTGCGCATCTACGCAGAGCGCCGCCCTCACTCCCCGTATCTTGTTTGAGGCTATTGAGACGCCCGTACCAGTGTAGCAGACAAGTATGCCCCAGTCAGCCTCCCCCTCTGCGACCATCCTTCCCGCCTCAGCAGCCACCGCGGGCCATGGCTCCACTTTCCCAGAGGATAAGGATCCTAACTTGACGACCTCAAACCCCTTCTTTTCCAAGTAATCCGCCGCCTCAACTGCTGCTGAATACACATCGTCAGCTCCTACTACAACCCTCCTCTTCATGCCAGGATTCATGGTTTATCAGGTGTCGCGGGATTAAAACTTAATAAGTATGACGAGCTGCCCAAAACTCGATGGCCCCGGCCAATATAGCCCGGGCCCCCCGCCGCACACCTCTTAGGCCTCCCCCAAACTCTCACAAGTTCCACCGCTTCAAGGCACAGCTCACCCAGCTAGTTTTTAGTGACTCGCGTAGGGTGCTAGATGTTGGGTGCGGGCGCCGACACTACGAGGCCTTCGCTCACGCTAAAGATTATGTGGGGCTCGATGTAGACGGGCTTTTGCGACCCGACGTCGTGGCCTCAGCGGACTGGTTGCCATTTAGAGATGAATGCTTCGACGGGGTGTTAATGTTTGACGTACTTGAACATGTGCGCGACGCGGCAAGGGCCCTTAGGGAGTGTGTCCGCGTGATGAGGAGGGGAGGCCGCTTGCTCCTGACGACGCCCAACACCCTAGGATTCGGGATATACGACAGCTTCGCGGATCCCACCCATGTGCACCACTTTACATGGCGAAGCGTCAATAAGCTGCTGAAGCGCGCTGGGCTCAAAGACGTAACACCGATGCCGCTGAGAATACACTCGTTCTGGCCCCTAAGCCTTCTAAAGCTAAAACGCTTCATCCCTATTCAGCAGTCAATATGCGTGGTAGCCTCAAAGGACTGAAAGCTGAATGAACCTCACCCGAGCCCTTATGGGTCTCGCCGCAAGCCTTGCCACCCTCCTCATCATCATGAAGCTCTCCGAGACGCCTCCCAGCGAGGTATCAACCCTCTCGGCATCACTACTCTATCTCTTCATACTGCTTGCGCTGGTCCGCGTATTGGCGCAGGGCCTCAGATTCTACGTCCTGGTGAGGAGGTATGCCTCCATAAGGCTTGGGCTCGGTAAGGCGGTCCTTATCAGGACTATCAGCGAGTTCTTCGCTCTCACGACTGTCCCCTTCATAGCGGATGAGGCGGTGAGGGTGGTGTTGCTGAGGGAGATGGGGGAGAGGGTGTCCACGGCTATCTGGATAGCCGTCAGCGAGCTCGTCATGGACGTGTTTTTCGGCGGGACTGTAGCATGTTTAGCAGGGCTCTTGGCGTTTCACTCGGGAAGCCACGCCCTCGGGGCAACCATATTGCTCATATCAGCCTTCCAGCTCTCAGCTGTTCTTACTTTAATCCGCATCGCCACGCATCGCGAGAACGCTTTAGCAGCGGCGACCCTCAGACTCGTCCGGAGAAACGCGCTCACACGCAAAATCTTTTCGAGAACCATCGGACAACTATTTTCAGAGGGTCCCTTAGCGGGAGCATCACTCTTTAGGGACAAGTCCACTCTAGTTTTGCTCGCACCCCTCACAGCTGTCGTGATGACGGTGCCCGCCTTAACTCTCTACGTAATATCTCCAGAAACAGGTGTACTGGGCTCCCTGCTGGCCTTTCACGCCGGAAGCTCGATCGGCGTCATCCCGATCACGGTTGGTGGGTCTGGCCTGACGGAGGCTGGGGTTTTCCTATATGCCGAGGGCGTCTTGGGGGTCGGCTCCTGGGCTAAAGTTATCGTTTGGAGGATAGCAACGTATTATCTGACCCTCCTGATGACAGGTATGTCTCTACTGGTCTACTCACTGGGCCCTTCTTGGATTAGGTCGCGCCAAGACTCCGCCGCCCCTTAAATCTGCGGGTGGCTGCCCCAAAGCATGCCTCGGCGCCTCAAGACCAAGCTCCTTGGAGCGCTCCGAGTGGGGATGTACTTGTAGAGGACGTGTTTCTTCCCGTCGCTGCTGGACCAAGTCGATAGCTTCTCTACCGGTTTCCATCCCGGTATTGGATAGTTATGCGTCACTATTACGGCGTCGTCCCTAGCCGTGAGTAGCATCGGCTCTATCTTCCTAAGCGTGTTGGTTGTTAGGTAGGCGGTTATGTGGGTGGCAAAGGCTAAGCTAATCCTCCTGATGTCCTCGTTCACAAATACGGCGTTCGGGAGTTTCAGTCTCCTCGCAAGGCCCGTCGAATAGTCTACAAGTACTGGATTTATCTCGACACCGACGGCCTTGGCAACTCCCTGCCTAGCAGCCTCAAGAACTAGCCTCCCATCGCCTGACCCGAGATCCAGCAGGACAGACTTCTCGCTAATCTCGGCGAAGTCGAGTATCTTGCCTACCAAGTCTCTTCCAGTAGGTACGAACGGGTCCAGAATTAGGCGCCTCCACTGAGGCATCCAGATCCTCAGACAGCTACCCGCCTCATAACCTTGATTCTCCAGCTGATTACCAGCCCTAAATACTCCTTATAAGGGCCGATGGGAGGTGTTGGGATAGATTGGCTCAGCAGAAGATAGTCCCCGACACGAGCGCCCTCATCAACCAGGTAATCTCCTCGATGATTGAGCGCGGCGAGATCAAGGATTCAGAGATCATAGTCCCGCTGGCTGCGCTCGACGAGCTGCAAGCAATGGCATCCAAGGGACGGATTGAAGGAGTCTTAGGTCTGCAGGAGATCAAAAGGATACGTGAACTCGGCTCCGGATGCGGGGTCGAGGTGAGATTTGGGGGAGAGAGGCCCAGCCTTGAGGACATCAAGCTCGCGAGGGGCGGAAGGATCGATGCATTAATCAGGGACGTCGCTAAGAGCGAAGGAGCCTCGCTATACACCTCCGACTATGTCCAATACTTAGTGGCGGAGGCTGAGAACCTGCCTGCAAGATACTTCCAGATAACAGAGCCGAGAAAGGAGATACCATTCGAACGCTACATCACCGAAGACACTATGAGCTTACACTTGAAGGTCGGCGCCCCTCCGATGGCCAAGGTGGGGAAGCCTGGGGAAATTAGGCTGGTAAGGCTGAGGGAGGAGCCCTTCACGAGGGATGAGGCCGACTCTATGATAAACAGCCTGATGTGGACCGTTAAGCACAGCGATGATGCCGTAATAGAGATAGCACGCGCGGGAGCCACGGTCATCCAGCTAGGGCAGTACAGAATATCCATCACGCGCCCACCGTTCAGCGACGACGTCGAGATAACGGTCGTGCGACCAGTAGTGAAGCTCAGCATATACGACTACAAGCTTAGCGAGAGGCTCCTGAGGAGGCTCTCAACCAGGGCGGAGGGGATCCTGATAGCCGGGCCGCCGGGGTCAGGTAAGACAACCTTCGCATCGAGCCTAGCAGAGTATTACTGGAGCTTGGGAAAGATCGTGAAGACCTTCGAATCGCCGAGGGACCTCCAAGTGGGTCCTGAGATAACACAGCTCGCACCCCTCGAGGGAGACTTCGAGAAGAGCGCCGAGATTCTCCTGCTGATACGGCCGGACTTCACTATATTCGACGAGATGAGGAAGCCTAAGGACTTTCAGGTCTACATTGATATGAGGCTTGCAGGCGTAGGCATGGTGGGCGTCATCCACGCCAGCGACCCGATCGACGCAATCCAGCGATTTATCTCTAAAACCGAGCTTGGGATGCTGCCCTACATAGTTGACACCGTTATATTCATCCGCGAAGGCCGGGTCGACAAGGTGTATGAGCTTCGACAGACTGTCAGGATCCCTTGGGGGATGACCGAGAGGGACCTGGCGCGGCCCATCGTGGAGGTCGTTGACCTCGAGACCTCGCAGCTGGTCTATGAGATATATACATTTGGCGACCAGATCACTGTAGTCCAGGTTTCAGGACAGTCTAAGGCGCAGAGGGAGTTGGAGAAGAGGGCTAGGGTGGCGGAGCGCCTGCTTCGGAGATTAGCGGAGAGTGCGCAGGTCTCCCTAGAGGACGGCCGATTGGTGGTCAGGTGTGAGAGGGATGACTATGTGCGCCTGACCGAAAAATACGCGGGGCGCATAAGAAGACTGGAGCAGAAGCTGGGTATCAAGATTGAAGTGGAGCCACGGTTCCCTAGTCTTGGAAGCGAGGTAGACGCGACGATAAATGATGCAGATGGAAGGCTGGAGATACTTCTCAACGGTGTGAGGGAAGGTCAAAGAGTCTCGGTGTATGTAGGCGAAAGACACGTGTTGACCGCCACAGTCGGGAAGGGGAGAAAGATTAGGGTCTCGAAGAAGAGTGAGGCTGGCGCCGCAATACTGAAGCACCTGCTCGCGGGCGAGAAGCCGCGTGTCTTTAGGCTGAGTTGACGTTCAAGGGGCTAAGACCATCCGGCGTAAAGGCCGCTCAGCCCCCATTTCCATCCTATCAGAATCCGTAAAGAAGAACTTGCCTAATGTGGAGGCTCCGGAACCTCCAACCCATACGCATAAAAGTGATAGAATAATGTTTACAAGCCTTTTTAACGGTAGTACCGTATTGTCCAGATAAGGCTTTAAATACTGTCCTGGGGCGTCTATTTCTACTCGTGAGGCTATTGAGATAGGGTCTCCGCTATACATACCTGTTATTCGGATACTAGCGAACACGGCGACCACAGGCTCATATAGATAATTTTTAAGAGAGGGGCAGTGGGTTCATTTAGTGGGTTTAGCCGTGGTCTTTCTGCGGCTTGGGGGAGGTGTTGGGAGCCCTTGAGCGGCTCCCAAGCCGAATACAGATCCACTCTCTTGGGCAGAGACCTGGTGAGCTGTCGCGACCTAAGCCTTCGAGAGGTTTCCGAGATATTCAGCCTAGCTAACCAGCTCGTCAGAGGCGAGCTGAGGCTTGACTCGGCGTTAGCAGGCAAGAAAGTCGCCCTGCTTTTCACAGAGCCCTCGACAAGGACCTTCCAGAGCTTCTACATGGCTGCCAAGACTCTGGGCGCTGAGGTCATGTCCATCTCGGACCCGTCCGTCTCCTCCATGGCCAAGGGAGAGTCGCTCTACGACACTGTGAAGATGCTGGAGCTGTATGGGGCGGGCTGTATAGTACTTAGGCACCCGGCCCGGGGCGCGGCCAAGTTCGCGGCGGAATCGGCCTCGATCCCAATAATAAACGCCGGTAGCGGGAGCCAGGAGCACCCTACACAGGCCCTCATCGACGTCTTCACGATTTGGAGGAAGAGGGGCAGTGTGGACGGATTAAGGATAGGGATGCTCGGCGACCTCAGATACTCTCGGACGATACCCTCCCTCTGCCAGCTCCTCTCGCTTTATAGAGGGGTCGAGATCTACTTCATGGCTCCACAGATCCTCCAGGTGAGAAGGGAGGTCGAGATATACCTGCAGGAGAACGGCGTAACATTCGCAAAAATCGACGAGTCTGAAGAGATGAAGGGCGTCCTGCCCCGTCTAGACGTACTCTATGTGACTAGAATTCAGAAGGAGAGGTTCCCCGACCCCACAGAGTACGAGAAGGTGCGCGGATCCTACGTAGTAGACGCCTCCACGCTCTCCAACTGTAGGAGCGACATCGGTATAATGCATCCACTACCCCGCGTAGACGAGTTGTCGCCCGAGATTGACTCCACGCCAAACGCCTGGTACTTTGAGCAGGCGGGCTATGGTGTCCCGATCAGGACAGCACTACTCTACCTCATAATGGGTGGTAAATGATGGACGAGTCGCTCTTAGTCAGAAAGATTGACTGGGGGACGGTTCTAGACCATATTCCGGCGTGGCAGGCCGACCGGGTTGTCAAGCTCCTCAGCTTGGAGCATCTCAAGAGGGATCAGGACGTATCGCTCATAGTGCTGCAGAATGTGCCCAGCAAGAAGCTTGGCAGGAAAGACATGGTTAAGCTATACCACTACATGGTGAGCAGGGAGGAGGCCGGCATACTCGCCCTCATATTCCCCAGCATAACAATAAACTACATAAGGGACTGGAGAGTCGAGAAGGAGAGGCCAGGCATCCCCGAGAGGATCGTCGGCAGGATTCGGTGTCCCGAGACGAGCTGCGTAACCAACCTGGCCCGCGAGCCAGTCTCGCCAAAGTTCACGGTTCTCCAGAAGTACGGATTCATACAATGTATGTACTGCGACACGCTCCTAGAAATAGAGAGGATACCTGACTACCTAGTCTGAGCGGGCCAGCCTAGTGGTCGAGATGTGGCGGCGAATAGATCCCCACGTACACTGCAGGGACTGGAACGAGGCCTACAAGGCAACGATAAAGGAGGTGATGGACCTATCGAGGAGTCAAGGGGTCGCCGCTGTCTTCGACATGCCGAATACCGATCCGCCGATACTCGGACCAAGCGAGGTCGAGGCGAGGCTGGAGACGGCTAAAGCCGAGGGGGTCGATGAAGGCTACTACCTATACGTGGCGGCCACTGCAAATGAGGCTCAACTAGAGAGGGCTGTTGAGGCGGTCCGAGGGAATAGGCGGGTCGTTGGGCTGAAGATGTATACAGCCCCGATGAAGGGGCTGGAGGTCGATACGCTCGAGAAGCAGGCGTGGGTCTACAAAACCCTGTCCGAGCTTAGATACGACAAAGTACTGGCTGTGCACTGTGAGAAGGCTCAGCTCTTAAGGCCGGAGTTGTGGGACCCCTCAAGACCGTGGAGCTGGGGAGAAGCGAGGCCTCCAGAAGCAGAGATAGAGGCAGTAAGGGATCAGATCATGCTTGTTGAGCGGTATGACTTTGCTGGAACGCTCTACATCGTCCATACAAGTACTCCAGGCGCCGTTGGCCTTGTTGAGGAGGCGAGGGAGCGCGGGTTCAGGGTTGTCTGCGGAGTAACTCCTCACCACCTTATGCTATCCCTCGAGGACATGGCTAGGGCCGGCGGTGTGGCTCTTAAGGTCAATCCGCCACTAAGGGATAAGCGGATGGTTGAGGGTCTCGTTGACCTAGTTGTTCGGGGTAGCGTAAATTTCTTGGAGACCGACCACGCGCCCCACGCCGCTTGGGAGAAGTATGGTCCTCCATACATGTCCGGCGTCAGGAGCCTAGAGCTTTATCAGAGGTGCGTGGACTGGCTTCTCAGCCGTGGGGCCTCGGAGAGGCTCCTGAGAGAAATGACCTACAACAACGTCAAGAGGGTTTTCCCGGTGGTTGAGGAGTAGTTCGTGTGAGGGCTAGCCTCCTCGAGGCCTCCTCATGCCTCTTGCACAGCTTGCCGCTGGCTAGCTGGGCCAGGATCAACTCCTCCTGGGTGTGGGCGTTATAGAGCCTACACAGCCTGTCGCTGCAGAATGGCTCGCCAGTCAGGTGGTAGAAAACGGCCTGTAGCACATAGCCCTTCACAACCTCGGTTAGGCGCTCGTCACCATACCTAATCGCTCCGATCCTCCTTCTCTCACTCTCAAGAAACAGGCTCTGAAGGTCAGGTCTTCTGAAAAACTGTAGCTTGAGGTAGGTACGCGGCTCGAGGGCTGGGGCCTCAATTATCCCCGCTATAGAGATTAAGGCCGGGTCGCCTAGTATGATGGTCCTCGCGTGTGCCCGCCCCTCCTCAGGCTCTCTCGTAACAAGCAGCCTCGACGTCAGGACTATGTGTTGCATAGTGTAGCGCCTCTCCTCTCGAGGTATAAGGGACCGCAGTATCTCCTGAAAGGAGTATCCTTCATACGCCACGCCCAGCAGCGTCATTGAGCGGTCAAAAATCGTCCTCTCCTCGTAGCGGACCTCTCCGGGCAGGGGGTCGTCAACCGTCTTACAGCTCATGGGGTCGAGTAGCCTAGATGAAGCGAGGCAATGGGCTATCCATCGCGGATCGGCGCCCCAAGCGTTGACTGCATGGCTCAGAAACTCGTCGCGATTCTCGACGACCGCGAAGGGGAAGACTTCCTTCACATGGTCAGCGACCTCCTCGATCCTTATGGGTCCGAGCCGCTGGTCGTTATAGAGGGCAATCCTGTGGCCCGTGACGGTTGACGGCGGCGTCAAAGATTGTTTTGATCCTACGTCACGGCCTCAAGCTTCTCGAGCTCTTCGAGCGCGACCTCGGCAGCCCTCTTCCCCGAGAGGAGCATAGCGCCGAACGTTGGCCCCATTCGTGGCAACCCATATGTCTCGACGACGGCCATCCCCGCGACTATCAGGCCCGGAAATACTACGCCAGTGTGCTCGACTACGGCGTCCTCGGACCTCTCGACCCACATGGCGCCCATGCCCCTCGTCTTAAGCAGGCCACGAGCTTCAAGCCTCTTGACCGCGGCTGCATCATGGCCGGAGGCGTCGATCACCAGCTTAGACTCCAGCGCTATGGGGTCGACGCAGGTGATCTGTCTCGGCAGCCCCTCAACAGGAGTCCAGTTCACGACGACTCCCCTGACTACACCTTCCCTGATAACGAGGTCGTCGAGCTTTGTTAAATTGAGGAATCTTACGCCGGCATCGCAGGCCGCTGCAATCAGCTTGGAGCATGCATGGGGTCCGTGCGCCACATAGAGGCCTTCGACGAACTTCTCATATGGCACGCCAAGCTCGTCCAGCACCTTCTGGGCCGGTGCCCTGAAGGTCACGGGGTTCATTAGGTAACCCCCGATCCAGAATCCTCCGCCGAGATAGTTGTTCTGCTCGATCACGAGAACCTTGACACCCCGCCTCGCCAACTCCCTGCTTGCCATGAGTCCTGCCGGGCCGGCGCCCACAACTATTACGTCACTCCGCGAATACTCGCCAAACATTTCTAGAAAAGTGGTGGCTATCGCCCTCGTGATCTCTGACTCTCCCACCTTGCTAAAGAGGCTCACATAGCAAATCTTGTGGGGAGGAGATAATAAATCACCATATAAGCGGGTTATAGCTTCTGGAGGTATGGCGGCAATATCCCCTCTGAGAGCCTCCTCACATGCTTTATAAGGCTCGACGGCTCCTCGAGAGTTAGGGTGGACCAGAATGTTTACGATGCGGCTTCCCAACGCTGACTATGCGGCAGACCTCTTTAAGGCCGTAGCGGCGGTCGTAGACGAGGCCTCCTTCAAGGTTACGAGCGACTCGATCAGACTCGTCTCCATGGACCCGGCCCACGTGAGCCTCGTCGACTTTGAGCTGCGGAGAGAGGCTGCAGAGGAATTCGTGGCAGACAAGGAGACCGAGATGACGGTCAACCTCCAGGAACTTCTCAAGTTCCTGAAGCGCGCTAAAAAGGGCGAGACTCTAACACTCACATACGATGAGGAGAAGCGGAAGCTCAGCATTATTCTCACAGACCCCACCAAGTCGAGGGAGAGGAGATACCAGCTGAACACGCTGGAGCCCCTGGCCGGGGCTACATCCTCACCTAAGCTCGCCTTTGAGGCGCGTGCAAGGGTCAACTCAGAAGCTCTATGGGAGGCCGTCGAAGACGCTAGCCTCGTCTCCGACTCAGTCAAGATAACCATTCAGCCCACGGCCGTGATTCTCGTGGCGAAGGGGGACATGGGAGTCGTAGAGAACAGGCTCTCAAAGGACGGCGCTATGGTTTACGAGATCGAGTCTTCTGGCGAGGTGACCGCCAGCTTCAGTCTCGCCTACCTCGAGCGGATAGTGAAGCCCGGTAAGGACCTCTCGGACGAGACCGGAATACAGCTCAGCACCAACAAACCGATCAAGCTTTCATTCACCCTCCCGGCCGGGAGGCTCGAGTACCTGATAGCCCCGCGGCTCGAGTAGGGGCGCTACTGTTCGGCGCATATTATGTGTGCCGAAATGGAGCCGAGGACTATGCTTCTCTCCGAGACAGCGGTCCAGCCGGCCCTCTCTAAGGCCCTCTGAGCGACGACTGGCTTGCTCACGATAAGGGTTATTCTGCAGCCCGGCGCTGCGCGCCTGATGGCTGTGAAGGCCTTGTAGTAGAATTCTTCGGGGTTACTCAGCCCCATCCTCACCCCGAAGGGCGGATTGAAGACGGCCTTATCCACGTGCCAATCCACGTATCTCTCCAGCCTCGTGGCATCCCCAAGCATGAACCTTACGCAGCCCTCAAGCCCCGCCCTCTTAAGATTCGCCTCGGAGGCCTCTACCGATTTCGGGGAAGCATCGAGACCAGCTATTTCTAATCGGTGCGGCTCTTTCTCCTCTGACTCAAGTCTCTCCCTAACTCTCCGCAACATCTCTTTGTCAAAGAAGATGAGCCTCTCCATTGCTAGGTCCCGTCTCCTCAGACCTACGTGGATGTGTAGGGCTTTAAGCGCCGCCTCGATAGGTATGGTTCCTGAGCCACAGAAGGGGTCCAGCAGGCTCTCGCTAGGCCTCCACTCGGCTATCGAGAGCATCGCGGCCGCCACCGTTGGGCTGAGGCCAGATCTATGGTACCTCACCCTGTAGTATCTCCTGTGGAGCGATTCCCCCGTCGTGTTCAGTCCAAGAATGTACTCGTTTTCCCTGACTATGGCGAGTATCTCCACGTCGGGCTCGTTAAGATTCACACCGAGTCTGAAACCTGTGGCTAGCCTGTATGACTCTATCACACCTCTCCCCACCGCGGCCGCCACGTCGAGGCTTGTGAAATCGTGGACGCCGCTCCTCTTCGCCCTCACTGCGAAGCTTTGCCCCCTCCCGATAAGCCCAGTAAAATCCACATTTCTCGCGGCTCGCTCGATCTCCTCAACCCGCCCGAAAAATCCTCTATCTAGCATTAAGTAGACCTTATTTATTGTCCGCGCCGCGTAGTTGACTACAGCGCACCCCTCCGTCGACGAGTCGAAGAAGACCTTAGCCACATCAACCTCGACGGGAACCCCTATCAGCTGCCCAACCTCCGCGGCCGCCACATCCTCTAGTCCGTGAATCGTCGTAGCGAAGAACTTCATGGCGGCGTCCTCTAGAACTACAGGGGCGAACCGATAATATTTGGTTATACGCCGCTCTGGCACAGGGAATTCTTCGCGGGTGGTGGCTGGGAGGGCGCCTCGAGATTTTTGCTCAAGGACTATTAGGCCGCCCCTCAGTCAATGTATGAGGGATCGATGAGGTACGTGCAGCTAGGCAGGAGTGGTCTGAAGGTATCCCGCATCGGCTTAGGCGCCTGGCAGGTCGGCTCGTCCGAGTGGGGATGGAACAAGGACTACGGTGAGAAGGACATAGTCGAGGCCATCATGAGGGCTCACGAGCTTGGGGTCAACTTTATCGATACGGCCGAGATCTATGGGGGTGGCCTTTCGGAGGTTATAGTTGGAAGGGCGGTGAAGGAGTTTAGGGATGAGGTAGTTATAGCCACGAAGGTTTGGGTTACACACCTGACCTATGATGGCGTGATAAAGGCTTGTGAGAGGAGCCTAAGTAGGCTTGGGACCGACGTCATAGATCTATACCAAGTCCACTGGCCTAACCCGCTAATACCCCTATCATCCACTATGAGAGCGATGGAGAGGCTCGTAGAGCTGGGGAAGGTCAGGGCCATCGGTGTGAGCAACTTCTCGGTCACAAGGCTCCGGAAGGCACAGGAATGCTTAAGGAGGGAGGAAATAGTCACCAACCAGGTGAAGTACAACTTGGTCGAGAGAGGGATAGAACGCGGGCTACTCCCCTACTGCGAGCGCGAGAAAATAACCATCATAGCCTACAGCCCACTGGCGCAAGGATTCTTGACGGCAAAGTACAGTAGCAGCAACGCGCCGCGGGACCTTGTACGAAGGATAAATCCACTCTTCGACCCCTTGGTCCTGAGGAGGGCTGAACCCCTGTTCAAGCTCCTAATAGATATAGCGGAGAGGTGGGGAGCCTCTCCCGGACAGGTTGCGCTGGCGTGGCTCCTGAAGCGTCCAGGGGTCGTCGCGATCCCCGGAGTGAAGAATCCACAGCAGGTTGAGTCCAACGTGGCGGCCGACCGGATCGAGCTCTCGGAAGACGAGTGGGAAGCCCTGGCGCGTGAGGGGGCTAAGCTCTCCAAAAAAGGCCTTCTGCCCTACCTGAGAACGCCTCTAAGGATTATTGGGGCGGTGTGAGGGGAGATATAAAAGCATGGGAGCGAGAAAGCGGGGTTAGAGGAAAATGCCCTCGGAGGCGAAGAGGCTGCCGGTCGGGCCAAACTCTACACTGATTCTGAAGGGGCCTGCCTCCGCTAGACTGGTCGAGGGCTCGCTAGAGGTTCTCGGCTACAGGCCGGGCTCGAAGGAGCGCCTAGTAGCTAAGCCATGGAGGTCGCTCCCCCTCTATTCGCGGGATGGCGCGGTCGTGGAAGTTTACTTAGGTGAGGGAGGAGGTGCCGAGGTTGTGGGGGAGGATACTATCCCCGGTGATTGGCGGGAGCTCTCGTCAAGCCTCGGTGATAGTTTCAGGCTGATGGTTATCGGGATGGTTGACTCTGGCAAAACCTCTCTCATAACATACCTATACAACACCCACGTTCCACAGGGCAGGATGGTGGTGGCAGACCTCGATATGGGCCAGTCAGAGATCTGTCCACCAACGACCATCGCCCTCGCGATCGGCGGCAAGCCGACGCCATCCCTCTCCGCTCTAGAACCACAACGCGTCTATCCAGTCGGCTACACCTCACCCTCATACCTCACTAGTAGAGCGCTAGAATCGGTGGCCGAGCTAAGCTCCACCATAGGTAGTGAGCGTAGACTCCTCGTAAACACCGACGGCTGGGTCGAAGGCGACTCGGCCAGGCGCCACAAGTCCCAACTCATCAGGATCCTCAAGCCGAGCCACGTGGTTCTAATCGGCATAGAGGAGGCCGACGACCTGGAGGAGGCCTCCAAGGAGGTTGGGGCAAAGCTGATCAGGGTGAGCGCCCCCAGAGTGGTTTTGAGGAGGGACCAGTCCGCGAGGAAGGCTCTCCGCGAGCTCAGCTACGCAAGATACCTCCGAGGGGCCCGCCTGAGATCGGTTCCGAGACGCTGGCTGAGAGTGAGGCCCCTCCTGCTTGCAGGCCTCCCCCTAGAGGACTATCTCAGGGGGGTGATAGAGGAGATCGAGGAGTCGGCCCACCAGATAGCCGTGCTGGTAAACGGGCTGGAAATGACCGAGGCAGGCATAGGTATACTCTCATACATATGGGGCGGCGGCATGCATAAGCCCGCCCTCGCCCTATTCATGGGCATCGACGACAGGGGGTTCGCCAGGTTCTACACTCCCTACGAGGGGACGATCGAGCTAATGGAGGTCGGGGCCGTGATACTCTCGACCGACTTTAGGGAGCTCTATGTTTTGAGGCCAAGGATTAGTGTGTAGCATCTCTGGACCACGTTGCCATAGTTTATTATTAACGGTGAACGACGGTAACTATGTTGAGCTCTCACGGAGTGGTCTGGCTACTGTACGCAGGCCTGTCGCTTGTCGCCTGGGGACTCTGGGGCTTCTTGGCAAGGATATCGGTGTCCGCCATCGGTTGGAGGGAGACCGTGTTTCTATCCTATGTTGGCGGCCTCATAGCCTTCCTCCTCTTCATGCTCCTCGGCGGCCTAAAGGTCCCCTATCACCAGACACAAGCTATCTGGCTGGCTGCCGCTATTCTGGCCGGAGTCCTCGGATTCATAGGGACGCCATCCTTCTACGCCGCACTCGACCAAAACCCATCCTCCATCGTTGTCGTAATCACCTCGCTCTACCCACTAGTTACAGTCGCTCTCTCAGCGCTATTCTTGGGCGAAAGCATCACCACCAACAAGCTCCTCGGAATCTCTTTCGCCATAGCCGCACTCATACTACTATCCATAGACACGTAGCCCGCTAAAGACATAATACAACCCAAACCACAAACCCAGGCGGAGTGATAGAGATATCAGAGTCCTACAGGCAGGTCCATCTCGACTTCCACACCTCGCCCCTCATCAGGGACGTGGGCAGCGAGTTCAAACCCGAAGAATTCATCGAGACGCTCCGCAGGGCGTCCGTTAACTCTGTGACTGTATTCGCGAAATGCCACCATGGCATGTCCTACTACGATACGCGCGTCGGCGTCAAACATCCTGCGCTAAGGATAGATCTCTTGGGCAAGATGGTTGAGGCCTGCCATAACTATGGGGTCAGGGTCGCGGCATACTATTCCGTCTGCTGGGACTCCCACATGGGTGAGCAGCACCCTGAGTGGCTTCAAGTTGGCCTAGACGGCTCCCCACTCAGGCCCAAGCCCTTCGAGCGGCCATACTATAGTTGGGAAACCCTCTGCCTAAACTCCCCCTACACCAGCTACGTCAAGGCGCAGCTAGAGGAGATTCTGGGCCGCTACGAGGTCGATGGGATCTTTCTCGACATAGTCTCCCAGAGGAGGCCTGGATGCATCTGTAGATACTGTAGGGAATCGATGACCTCTCTCGGCCTCGACTACTCAGACCGGGACGATTTAAGGTCGCACTCAAGGATCGTCGAGGAACGCTTCATGAAGGAGGCGCTGAGGATTGTTGAGGAGAAGCGCCCCTCGGCCTCCATATTCTTCAACGGTATGTCGAACCTGAATATGGCCCGGATGGCAGAGCCCTACATGAGCCACTACGAGATAGAGTCTCTGCCCACCGGCCCCTGGGGGTACTACCACTTCCCACTCTACGCCCGATACCTCAGGAACTTCGGGAAGCCCCTCGTCGGGATGACTGGGAGGTTCCACACCTCGTGGGCCGATTTCGGCGGATTGAAGTCATCCTCCCAGCTGTTATACGAGGTGGGCCGGATACTGGGGCATGGCTGCGCGGTCTCGGTGGGTGACCAGATGCATCCTCGCGGCTTCCTCGACAGGGCTGTTTACGAGAACATCGGCGCCGCATACAGGGTGGCCGAGATCGCTGAAAAGGTGGTCAGGGGCTCGGAGCCGATCTACGAGGCCGCTATACTAGCCCTTCCGAGGACGAGGGGCCCAGACAAGTATGTCCTCGAGGGAGAGGTGTTTGGGATAGACGACTCGCTTGCAGGAGCCGTAAAACTCCTCTTGGAGGAGAAGGTGCAGTTTGGAGTGATAGACCCTTGGATGGACTTCAGCAAGTATAGATTGCTAATAATCCCCGACCGCGGCCTGCTCGACGATGAGGTGCGCTCCAAACTGTCACAATACCTCTCAAGTGGAGGGAGAGTGCTGCTCAGTTACCGCGCAACCCTCGAGGATGGCGTGATCAGATGCCCCGGCGTAGACTTGTATCCAGTTGGGGAGGATAGGTATGATGTAGACTTCTTCAGGGTGGAGCCCGCCATCGGTGAGGGTCTGCCAACCGATTTCGACATTGCGATGTATGGGTCGGGGATCTACTGCGAGATGCGGAGCGGCACGGCGCTGGCGAGGATTAGGGAACCATACTTTAGGAGAAGCTTCAGAGAATATACTTCCCACACCTATACGCCTGCCGCGAGATATTCACCATACCCTGCCGTAGCACTATCTCAGGACCACAAGGTCATCTACATCTACTCACAAATCTTCGCCGCATACTATAGATACGGATACAGCCTCTATAGAAGGCTCGTGAGAAACTGCGTAAACCTCCTGTTAGGCGAAAGGCTCGTCCTCGCGGAGGCCCCCTCTTCAACTGAGGCCTATCTCTGGTCAAAAGACGGCTCCCACATACTCCACATAGTGAACTTCTCACCCAGCAGGGTTGGAAAGCATCCCGAATACATGGACGAGTACTATCCTCCGGAGCTGGTGAGGCTCAGAGTTAGGGCAAAGACGGCGCCCCGGAGGGTCTATTCACCTGTAACTGGGGGTACGCCTCAACACCAATTCCGCGACGGCTACGTGGAGCTCGAGATCAGGGGTCCGCCGATATACGACGTATATATCCTTGAGTATGGCTAGCTATCTTATGAAAATCTTTTCGGGCTTTATCCTCCAGATAACCCTGTTCTCCCTTGGACCTGCGAAGCGTTCTTCACCGAGATACTTGTATGCCAGCCTATCGATGTGTTCGGCGGCGCCTTCCGAGGTCTTCTCAACAACTCGCCCCCTTATCTCGACATACTTGTAGGGGTTTTGCCAGTCTGGTATCGCTACCGAGATCCTCGGATCCCTATCTGTATTCTTGTCCTTTACCCTGCCTCGGGCCGTGTTAATGAGGATGCAGTCGCCCTCGATGTCTATCCAGACAGGCGAGACCTGTGGGTATCCGTTGGGCATGATGGTTGCCAAGAATGCAAAATTCTTCCCCTCTATTATTCTCCTAACCTCTTCAGGGAGCTTGACCACGCCTCGTAAAGGACTCTATCTCGGTATTTAGCGGTATGCGCCCCCATACCAAGCCACGTGGCCGGAGCGTTATGGGAAAAACATTTACATATAGCGGCGAGCCGTGATGCCGGCGAGTCGAAGTGAGGTTCGAGATAAAGCACCGTCCAGCCTACTCGCTTTTAGAGATTCAGCTGAGTCCGGGTGAGGCTGTCCTGGGCGAGTCGGGAGCCATGACCTACATGTCGCCGAACATAGAGGTCAGGACCGTGATGCGTGAGGCGAGCTTCATCGAGTCCTTGGGACTCAAGATCCTTGGGGGCCAATCCTTCTTCGTCAACGAATACCTCTCCAGAAACGCTCCGGGCGTCGTCGCCCTCGTCTCGGCGCCACTGGGAGACATAGCGCACCTACCCGTATCTCCGGGCAGGGGATTCATAATTCAGCGTGCAGCCTACGTGGCCTCAAGCCCCACAGTAGACCTCGACATAAAGTGGCAGGGCTTCACGAAAGGCATCTTCGGGCAGGGCCTGTTCATGATCAGGGTAACAGGAACGGGAGACCTATTCATCAACACGTTTGGAGCCCTCGAGAAGAAGACCCTCGCGCCAGGCGAAGAACTCGTCGTCGACAACTTCCACGTAGCCGCGTTCTCAGAGACCTGCAGTTACAAGGTAACCAAGTTCGGAGGCCTCAAGTCCACAATCCTGGGGGGCGAGGGCCTGGTGCTCAGGGTCAGCGGCCCCGGAGACGTCTATATCCAGACGAAGAACCCGGCTGAGTTTGCAGAATGGTTGTGGAGCCTCCTCGAGCCCTATGCGAGATCAAGGGCCCGTTAGCAGCCTGACAGTCGGCTCTATCGGGTTTCTGAGAGAGTATATAGCGGGGCAACGGTCGAGAGCCTTCCTCAAAACTTCTTCCAGCTCCTCTCTCGAGGCATCCGCCTCCACCTCCAGCTCCAGAGACACGTTATTGACCGTTGTGGCATCTCCGATCCCCAAAGGCTTCCTCAAGTCTAAGCTGCACGAGGCCCGAATTTTAGCCGACCTGACTCTAATCCCCCTTTCAGTAGCAACGCCCATGAAAGTTGACATGAAGCATGAGCCAATCCCCACTAAGCAGAAGTGGATTGGCGTTGGTCTCGACCCGTTCCCGCCCATAAACGAGGGCGAGTCGACCTCGAGTCTGAAGCGACCTGACTCAGTCAAGCAGGTGGCCGCGAACTGGTACTCGGAGGGTTCATCCACCCACTCACCACTCACCTCAACACGCCTAACTGCTTTGGAGGTATCCCTCCGCACCTCATCAACCGTCTTGGCGATCTTATCCAAATCGATATTATTCAGCTTCATCAAGCGTCCTCAGCACAGGTGCCTTAATAACTAAATAAACATTTTTCCACAGCTCAGTAAGTCCCTCTGTTGGGGTGATGATGATAATTCACCCGCCTGATGAGTGAGGTTAAGAGGGTCACCTGAACCCCCGGCCACCTACACATAAGAGACACGCGGGCCCGCTGGGACTTGAACCCAGGACCTCCGGCTCCGAAGGCCGGCGCCCTATCCATGCTAGGCCACGGGCCCTCTAAGTCTAATGGCGGGCTCCGAGATTTATTGCTCTCTCATAACGATGCTTGTCCGGCCGCTGAGGTTCTTTGAGCTCCTAGGAGCACGGCCCGGTTTATGCGCCTCTAGGATTGGGGCTGAGATTATTACTCACCCCCACCATTATTCTCCCGGACCTAAATGGTTGGAGCGCTGGTGGAGGTAGTAGGCCTCTGGAAGAGCTTCAACGGCGAGCATGCCCTCCGCGGCGTTAACCTAACGGTCAGGCCCGGCGAGATCCATGGACTTCTCGGGCTCAACGGGGCTGGGAAAACGACTACGCTTAAATGCCTCGTGGGGCTTTTGAAGCCTGATAGAGGACTCTTAAGGGTCTGCGGCATCAACGTGACGGTCGATTCGTCGTACAAGGACCTCATCGGCTTTTTGCCCGAGAACCCTCCCTTACCAGAGTACTTGACGGCGAAGGAGTTTCTCCTCTTTGCGGCCAGGCTTAGGAGTCTTTCCGGTCCAAGCTTAGACCAGAGGGTTAGCGAGGTGGCGGAGCTCTTCGACCTGAAGCGACACTACAGTAAGCTGATCTATGAGCTCTCCAAGGGTGTGAGGCAGAGGCTCGCCTTCGCCGCCTCTGTGGTTCATCGGCCTTCGGTGCTAATATTGGACGAGCCCTTTAATGGCCTCGATCCCGAAGCTCAAAGGACCGCGAAGCAGATTATGAGGGAGATCACGGACTTAGATGGAGGCGTGCTTGTGAGCACACACCTTCTAGACTCGATCGAGCGGATATGCGATTCCGCCACAATCATTCATGAAGGCAAGACAATAATCTCGGGGACTCTCAACCAGCTTAGGTCGGCGACGAATCTAGCAGACTCGGAGCCACTCGAGGAGGTCTTCATCAGGTTAATCTCGGGTAGGGGGCGGGTCTCTTGACGCTCATAGGTCTTCTCGTCTCGGCCAAGTTTAAGCAGTATTTAGGGAGGGTTAAAAGGTCTCCAAGGAGTATTCTGTCCCTCCTATCAGTCTACCTCCTATGGCTCTCAGTCGTAGGAGCCATGTCGGTGGTCCTGAGGATTAGCGGCATAGTCTCCGGATCCGGGCCGCGCGTAGTTCTAGAGAACGTGACCCTTATACTGGTGACGTCCGTCCTTGCGGTTGGCGTTTTCCTCGGCATGAAGGGAGGTGTGACGGCCCTTCCCTACGAGATCTACTATGTCCTGACCTCAAACATTAGGCCCATCACTTTTCTTCTCTCCGACTTCGTCTTCCAGGCGATTATTCTCTCGACCTTCGTCTTGCCGCCCACTTCGATTGTGCTAGCCGTGCTTAGTTATCCGCACCACGTCGAATACCTTGTGCGGGGGCTACCCATCTACTTTATAGCCATAATTTTTACGATCCTCTTAGGGCATCTCTTAGGCGTCTCTAGGCACTGGTTAGGAGATTCTCGGTCAAGGATCTTGGGCTGGTTGATTCTTGTTGCCACTTTCCTCCCCCTGCTGTATCTTGCCCTAGGTGTTGAGGCTTCGCCAACACTCGGCTTTCATCCGTCAGTAATCTTAATGCGCTCTGTCTCCGGCCAGTATGGGGTGCTAGTTCTATTAGCGCCCTATTTTGCATCCCTGCTGGTGGCCTACACGCTGGCTGCTAGGGAGAACTTTTACCCCTCAGTTTCTCCGGTCCTCTTCACCGCCCTTATGGAGCCTCCACGCCAATTCACAAAATATGTCAAAACCCTCCAACCCATCACTAGGCTATTCTCCATAAACACATCAGGAGGCGGCGTTTCTCTTATGTATCGGCTCCATCTTACCCGGGTTATGCGGGAGGGAACTCTCTGGACAGGAATTCTCGTGCTTCTGTTCCTCACCCTCGCAAATAGCGCTGCGCCGAGGCTTATGGGTATCGGGCAGTTTCCGGAGGTGGCGGAGCTAACCATGATCTCGCTATACATACCCCTGCTCCCCGCGCTTCTCTCGATCAACTGGAGCCTCTCGGAGAGGCCGAATCTTTGGCTGGTGAGCCTGGCGAGGGGCATGGAGAGGGATTACGTCGCGGGGCTCTTTCTCGCCTATCTCACGGTCACGCTTCCCTTTGCCCTGATGCTCTATGGGGCCGTGTCTCTCGGCGCCGAGGAGATACCATTCCTCCAGATAGATCTGGCTCTTCTCCTATCCATGTCCTGCTTTGGCGCCCTCTTGTCGATCCTAACCGCAACGCTCCTCAGGATATCATCAACCCCCCTCTCGATCACCGCCCTCCTTTTCGTCGTGTTGCCCGTCGCGGGGTCGATTCTTCTCTCGCTGCCGATCCTGGTCGTGAGGCTGTTTGAGCCTCTCGCCACAGACCCCAGCCTACCCCTCATGGCCAACATGGTGCTCTACGTGGGGGGCCTGTCGTCGCTGCTCTACAGGATCGTGGTGAGGGGTTGCTCGGGGCGCCTAGTGTCAGTCACTTAGCGTGGCTACGGGCCCCGAAGGGCTGGAGAAATGCTTTTTAACCCATCCCGTCCCATTAGGGGTCAAGATGGGGCAGCAGTCTGAGGTTAAGCCGCCTAGTGCTCCTAAAGCCGCGGAGAAAGGCGGGGCTAAGGTGCCAAAGGAGGAGAAAAAGAAGGAGAAGAAGCAGGAGCCCGTGAAGCAGTGGCGGGGGATTGATGTAAAGCCCCTTAACCCCTCCTTCGAGATTCTTGACCGATATCAGGTCGGCAGCAAGTTCGCGGAGGTCATTATTGCGGCTCCTCCTAGCAGGGTTGTGGAGCCCATATATTTCGTGAGTGAAGCTCCGCTGAGGCCTGAGGAGGAGGTGGCCCTTGAGAGGGTCAAGGACATTCTTACGAAGGAGCTCGACTTTCCGAAGCTAGGCGAGGAGGAGGAGGTTAGGAAGGTTCTACACGAGTCTACTCTGAAGATTCTGAAGAAGTATAGGCGGGCTGTCGGTCTTGGAGAGGTCTCTGGGGAGCAGCTCGAGCGCATACTCTACTACATCGACAGGGACCTACTCGGCTTCGGCCCTCTTAATGTCATTATGGAGGACTTTAAGGTGGAAGACGTCTCGTGCGACGGAGTGAACGTGCCTATCTATGTCTGGCACAGGGACTTCGAGAGCATGCCGACCAACATATCGTTCTATGATAGGGAGGCGCTCGACGACTTCATCATACATCTAGCACACAAGGCGGGGAAGCATGTCTCTTCAGCGTTCCCCATCGTCGACGCGATGATATATGGCAAGCACAGGCTGGCCGCCACGTTTAGGGAGGAGATCTCCCCGCGGGGGAGCACCTTCACCATAAGGAAGTTCAGGGAGAGGCCCTTCAGCATAATCGAGCTCATCGTTAGTAACGTCCTGAACAGCGAGATGGGAGCGTATTTCTGGCTCCTTCTCGAGAACAAGGCCAACATCATGCTGATCGGCGCTACGGGCAGCGGGAAGACGACGCTGCTCAACGCACTCACAACGTTCATCAAGCCGAGGATGAAGATCGTGACGTGCGAAGAGACTGCTGAGATCAACATTCCGCGCGAGAACTGGGTTAGGTTTGTCACAAGGGAGAGCTATGGCCTCGGCTCGAGCGAGAGGGGTGAGGTCTCACTCTTCGAGCTCGTCAGAACTAGCCTGCGGTATAGGCCCGACTACCTTATTGTTGGCGAGGTTAGGGGCGAGGAGGCCTTCGTCCTCTTCCAAGCCATAGCGACTGGCCACGGGGGACTTACGACGATCCATGCCGACGATGTGGAGACTGCGGTGAAGAGGATGATGAGTCCTCCCATGAATATTCCTGAGACTCATCTCTCGCTTCTCGATGCCATGGCTTTGGTCCAGAGAGTCCAGCTCAAGGGGAAGGCCCAGCTCTATGGGCGGAGGGTGAGGTACATCTGGGAGCTCGAGGATGCTCATAAATATAGGAAAATCGCTGAGTGGGACCCTGTTACGGATACCTTTAGGGTGAACTTCGCGAACAGCATCCAGCTGGAGAGCATCTCGCTCATGACCGGCACTTCTAGGGAGAACATCGTCTTGGAGCTTTGGAAGAGGAAGGAGCTTCTGGAGTGGATGAGGACGAACAATATCACGGACCCGGAGAAGGTTTCCAGCCTGATCCTCTCATACTACGCTGACCCCGATAAGCTGATCTCGGAGCTCGGCCTCGTCGTCAAGAAGCCCCCAGCGGTAGCCGTCACAGCCCCCGTGGAAGCCCAGACGCTGCTACGCATGCCCGCCCAAGGTCAGACCACAGTACAGCTTGCAGCATCAACGGCCGCGTCGCCTACGGAACTCGAGAACGAGGTCAGAACCGTTGCCGATTATATCGTGGATACGCTGTTGAGGAAGAGCGGTCCGATTCCGTATTGGCAAGTGTTTGTGAAGACGCCTTATCCGAGGGAGTTGATTATAAGGGCTATGCGTCACCTGAAGGAGAGGCGTCGGATCGACATTATCGGCGGCATCGTGGAACTTATGGAGTAGCGGCGAACTGGAAGAGGTTTACTGAGAAGCTGGCTGAGGCCCAGATCGCTATCAGCGAGATTAGGCACATTATTACGGCGTGCTTGAACCCTCCAGCAATCGTGGAGCTCGAGATCTTGCCAGCCACGAGCCCGCTTATCGCGGCTATGATGATTACTGGTGGGAGGAAGAAGTGGATGAACTCGGCGGACGAGATGCTTAGCCTGGCAAGCGTGAGGAGGTTCTTCATGAACGATACGAGTATGACGACTACAACTATTAGGAGTATGGCGGTCAGGTATGGAATTATCATGAGAGGCCTTAGGGATGCCCTCTTCTGTCTCTCGATCTCCTCTAGGTCCTCCGAGAATGATGCCAGGACCTCGAAGGTCTCCGGGGCTCCGCCACCAACATCTATGGCGTCGACTAGGATGAAGATTCCGGCCCTCTCGAGCCAGCCGTAAGTCCTCTTGGCGAAGTCCTCGTAGATCTTTCTCAGGGGCATCCCCCAGCTGATCTGTCTTGCGATTATCTTGAGGTGTTTGCTGAAGGCGCCGTACTGGTTCCGGGATAGGTCTATTATGCATCTCTCGGGGCTTAGGCCGGTCTTCCGGGCCTCGGTGAGGTCCCTGAGGAAGAGGGTCATTCCGTGGACTACTGAGAAGTTCTCGGCCCCGTATCTTTGGTAGGCTATCGCTGCCGGTGTGAAGAGGATTGTGAAGAAGAGTATCAGGGCTATTGAGGATTCATAGCCCATCTCTATCCCTGCTGCCTTTCTCAGAGACTCTATGAGGCCGGAGGTCACGTCGAAGGGCGTTATGCTCCTAAGCTCAGTGACGAAGAAGGGCATGACGAAGAGTACTAGGAAGGCCATGGCTCCGGGGAGCGTGAGGTAGAGAACCTTCATGGGTCGGGGGTCGGTGACCGGGTATTTCGGCTGGCTGACGTCGGCTATGTAGAGGAACATCACGGACATGAGCGGTAGTATGAGGTAGGCTATCATGGCGAACTGTTCTGAGGGCATGATCAGGAACTCTGAGGGTAGGGCCCTCGAAACTATGTATATCGTGAAGAGGACGAGGGAGAGCATCATGGTTATCGCGGCGTAGCCCTCCATAATCATGCCCATCCTCTCGCCGACGATCCGCATCTTCCCCATCCGCGAGTTGAAGATCTGCTCGGTCTTCCTGATCAGGAAGTGGACCACGTCTCCGCCGCTCCTGATGGTTGACGCGTAGCCCATGAGGAGGTCTCGGTACTCCTTGCTCGGCAGCCCCTTGGCCATCTTCTCGATCGCCGTGACGGGGTCTAGGCCCCCGACTTTGACGTTTAGATCGGCGAGTCTTGCGGCTTTGGCTATGTTGGGCATCAGCTGACTCTGGGCGAGTCTTGAGAGGCTCTTGTAGGGTGGGATGCCGCCTGTGGA
Organism: Candidatus Calditenuaceae archaeon JGI OTU-3; assembly: GCA_000494185.1. The sequence goes on from AWOC01000002.1 coordinate 42,977, forward strand.
CATGACTGCGAGGTAGGCTGCGGCGTAGGGGACCTCACTCTCGAAGAGGGTGGCGGCTGAGGCGGCTGAGAGGTATGGCCAGGCGAGTCCTATGAGGAGTGTTATGGCTGGGATGCTGGCGATCATGGCCAAACCGATGACGCTTCCGGTCAGGAGGTAGGTGAGTATGGCCACGGGTACGGCTATGGCGGCGGTTATGATGGTGGTGGCGGCGACTATCGAGGTGAAGACCTCCGGGTAGATCCTTTTCCCGGCGCTCTCGAGCTTTGCGGGTATTCCCGGCGCTATCCTGAGGAGGTATACGCCGAGCGTTCTAAAGTTAGAATAGGAGAAGCTTGTGAAGCTTTCCGAAAACCCCATGCCTAGGCTATCTTTGATGGCGGTGAGTATATAAGAGTTGTTGATTAACGGTTTCCGTCTCGCCGGCTCCAGTGGAAGCTGGGGCTAGCAACTGCTTATATACCGCGAGGCTCGGGCGTATTCTATGATGACGAGAAGGAAGGCGGGTATAAGCCCCGTAGTTGCGACGGTGATACTGGTAGCTGTGGCGATCGTAATAGCGATTGCGGTGGCCTTCTGGGCTTCGGGGCTGGTCGGCGTCTTCACAAGGTTCGAGAAGATCGAGATACAGTCAGCCTACTGGAGCGGGACAAACGTTGTCATTATAGCGAGAAACACGGGGTCAAGCATAGCCGTGATAGACATGATACTGGCCAACGGAGCACCATGCCTCACCAATCTTGGAAGAACCGTATCTATAGGAGGCACATTCTCAACACAATTTAGCAGCTGTGCTGCTGGTGCTGGTGGGAGTATTATAACCGGCGGTGTTACTAACGAGATAGCCCTCCACACAACCAGCGGAAAGACATACCCAGTAGCTATCCTCATACCATAAAACCAAAACCCATATTTTACACATAATGATATTTTTTATACGTGCAACCAAGCAGAAACACCACCTCAATACTAGCCACCATTGTTTTCTACGCCTTCCTAGCCAGGTTCATGTGCTGGATAATGCCGGGCTATTGTCTCCAAGGCTTAACAATATACGACGTAGGCCTCATCGCCTCCTTCGGCATCTCATATGTCGAGCACATAGGGGCCGGAAACCTGACGGGCGTGGCCTCGGTGCATCCCGGAGTCCCACCTCTCGGCATGATACTTACAGGAATCAGCATAACGGCCTTAAGTCCCTACATAGGCCAGTTAAAGGCAAGCCTCTTAGTCCCCATCGCCTTCTCCACAGCCACGATAATCCCCATATACATGATACTTAGAAGATACAGCAGCAGAACAGCCCTCCTAGCATCAGCGCTAATGGCCTTCGATCCATACCTCATACAATACTCCTCCACATACCTCGACGCCACAGGAACATTCTTCGCGGCGGCCGCAACCTACTACATATTCGGCCAAGACCGCAAGGGATGGCTCTGGAAGGCGGCACTATTAGGAGGCCTCGCCTCCCTAACCAAGCTTACCTACCTGATATTCATGGCCGCGCTCATATTCCTCGCGGCCTACTCAAGGATGCTACAGCCCAAGAAAGGTGTAGTGATCCTCGCCCTATCCACTTCAGCGGTTCTCCTAAGTCCCTGGCTGTGGCTTCCCGAGACAATCGAGAAAACAATAGAGCACCACACACTACTCAACAATGTCCCCCTCTCATCAATCATAGGCCCTCTCGTAATAGGGGTCCCACAATCACTCCCATGGTATATCCTCTCATACCTCGCGATGGGCCAAGTATTCTGGAACACGCTACCCTTCATAACACCCCTCATCACGCTCGCGGTAATCCTCCTCAGAGCCCTCCAAAGGAGGCTACAAATCCCCACAACCCTAGCAATAGCTGCCTCCGCCTCAATACTAACCATCTTCCTACTACCTAGAAACTACTGGACCGTCAGCTGGTCAGGTATGCTCCATGGAGTCCTCGCACGCCAGTTCTACCCATACTACTTCTACCCAGTCGGCCCCTTCCTCGCCATGCTCGCGGCCCAGATAGCCGCGGGCCCCCACAGCGACGAACCCCGCCCCCCGCGCCTCGCATTCTACCCGATAGTGGCCACCGCGGCCCTCTCCCCCCTCGCCGTCGTGATGAACATGGGAGCACCCTACTGGGACTTCATCTTCACACTCATCTACAACTACTCTCAGGGACAGTGGCTCCTCGAGGGCGCATCAATGATAGCATTTACAACCGCCTTAATAGCAGTCCTCGTAATACTAGCAGAATACCTCTACCGCAGAGCCATAAACAGCCACCACCCACCAGCCCCAATCGAGACAAAACAAGGGCCCACCAAACAAACTGTTAATCACGAGACCGCCACTATTTAAAAACCATTTATAAAAGCGGCGAAACGCCTTAGAAAGCTTATATAAGACCCAACACAACCGACAATCAGTAAATGAACGCGACCATCAGTCCCCCACCCAAGGGGCGCCGCCCCCGAACCAGTAGGGGCGACACAATACTCCTAGCCGAGATCCTCCTCTTCGCAGGCGTAGTCACGCTGGGCGTGGCCCTCTGGGCGCTCTCCCTCGGCTACGTCTCGAGCCAAGGAACACAGATGTCGAGGGAGTACGATAGGATGATCTCCCAGCACAGAATCCTCCTAGTCATCGAGGCGGCCTCACTCCAGAGCAACATCGTCTGGGTCTCCAACCCCGGGATGAACGACGTAATAGTCCTCAGCTGCACAATCTACCCCAAAACCCAACCCTCACCAGGCATAAGATACAACATCGAGCCAACCGTAGTCGCCGCCTCTCCAGAAAGGCTCGAAACCATACAGGGCTGCGAAAGATATCCAGGCGAGCCACCATACATAGTCGAGCTCTGGTACATGCCGGCACACCTATACAACAGGACGGACCCGGCGAGAAACGTCATGTCAGCTCAGGTAGCCCGGTATGAGGCGAGATAGAACCGGAGTCTCGACGATGGTCGGAGTGGCGATAGCGATAGCCATCTTCTTCACAACACTAGTCCCGCTCTACCTATACATGTCAACTCTACACAACCTCTACTCCAACGAGCTCAACTACAGGAGGATACGCGACATAGACCGAGCCACAGAAAGCCTCGAAATCGCGATCGAGGGGACAGTAATACCTCTCTCAGGCATGGGCAACCAAATAAGACTAGTTCTCAAAAACACATCACCACTGATGATCAGGGTGCAGAGGATCTGGGCTATGGATGTCGAGGAAGCCGCACCGATAGGCAACGACCCATGCATCCAGACGCCGATAGATGTCTCGCCAGGCTGGAACACCTCCCTCCGCATAGACCAATGCCTAACAAACTTCACAGGCAGGGCCCAGTTCATAGCTGTCACGGAGAGAGGACGGCTCTTCGCCTCCACACCAGTACTCATCGTCGGGGGTAGACTCGCATCAGGCCTCTACCCCTACACCCTCACAGTCTCCGTCATCAACATGAAGAGAGGAGACGAATACACAATCCTCATATCACCCCAAGGAGACGCAGACATACAGCCACGCTCCATCACGTATAAGGCCACCGCAAGCAACGAAAACATATCACTATCATTCGGCGCAACAGCAGGAACGTTCCTCGTATATCTCCTAGAGAACGGCGAGCTAATAGGCCCTGGAAGACTTATCGCGCCAAGCACCAATCCCGCTGAAGTAACGCTACCCGACTACTGGAACGTGGTATTCATACTTGCGAGGACTGAGATAAACCCGCAAACAATCGACATAGAGATCATGGCGCCCTCCAGGGTCCTCGAGGGCGAGTCATTCAGCTTCGACATAACACTTTCACTCCCGGCTCAAGCCGGCGAGAACGTCAGAATAAATCATATGGCCATACAGAACTCAATCACTCTATCCGGGGATTACGAACCAGGAACGCTATACTGCATACCACTGGGAGATATCTTGACACCTGGCTCAACAACAATAGCGCTCCGCTGCAACCTAAACGCCGCAGACCTCAGAGGCAACAACCCCGGCTCGATAACCATTACAATCCACGCCCTCTCAAACGCGGGGACCGGCCAAGACTCCGGCCTAGCATACCCCTCGGACAGCGACTCCACATCCATAACCGTCAGGCCGCAGAGACAGCGGTAGAATACGGCGGCACTATTGGCCAATTGTTTCCAAATCGCCGAACACACCTCCAAGCCTATTACACATCCGGTTAATCAGTCAGAACTGATTAACAGGATAAGCGGCCCCCCTAAACTATTGCGCTTATATAACACGGGTACAATCACATCAGCAGCGTGGCGGCAATAATTGAGGCTTAGGAGGGGTAATATAGGTGGCGGCAGGTCGCGCGGCGTCTCTCCAGTACTATCCTCCGTCATATTGGCTGCCATCACCTTAGCCGTGGGACTGGTTCTTGTATCTCTCGCCACCAGCTGGTTCGCCTTCAATGCGACAGAAACGACTCAAAAGACGGACAAGGGCATAACCCTAGTAAGGACATCCGGCCTCCTCGCCTTCGAAATGGTCCGCTACACTGGCCGAGAGGACCTAAGACTAATCGTCCTCAGAAACATATCCCCACTCGAACTCTGCGTAACCCGAATAGAGCTCATAAGGCAGGACGGCTCCCTCGGCGGTACTTGGCCCAGCCCGCCCGCAAGATGGGTCGCTTGCGGATCAGGAGGGCTCGACCCCATCCCCCCCCAAGAGAAGGCCGAGTTCACAAGTTCTGAGCTACCAACATGCAGCTCCTGCTTCTTTGGGGAGAGGACTAGAATAAGGGTCTGGTATATAGCTAGGTCACTATACGATAATGCAAACCCCGAGCTGTCGGCAGACGAGATGCGGTATGTCGAGACACTCATCATCTACCCCGGCACACGGATCGGCAGCCCTTGTGCTCTGCCTGAGGGGACGAGGTGGGCTGCCTTCACATCTATTGACCCGATGACGAACTACCTGACTGGAGCCTTTTCGAATCCGCCGAACAACCGGTTCTCAACCCTCATAAGCTATGCAAGCCCCCTCACGCTAAGTCCACAACAATTCGAGTTCACACTGAAGGATCAAGATTCTTCACAAACGTTGACGGCCGACCTAAGGGTAGGTGTAACCTATGAGCAATCAGTCGGGGGAGTTGTAGGGATAGCGACTCCCTTCGACCTCTCGATAGAGGGGTCCTCCTACGTCCCTATACCGAACTACTTCAGGTTCGGCGCGCTGCCAGACCACAG
>AWOC01000003.1 GCA_000494185.1 Candidatus Calditenuaceae archaeon JGI OTU-3
ACTCGGACTGGCTCACGTCTATGATCCTGCCACGTTTCGAGCTTATGATGGATGTCACGGCGCCTATGAAGTCTGAGGGGACCTTCACCTCAACCTTGAGTATGGGCTCAAGGAGTGCTGGATCAGCGGTCAGTATGCTCGCATATATCGACCGCCAAGTGGCTGGGGCTATCTGTGCGTAGCCACGGTGGACCGGGTCTTCGTGGAGCTCCACATTGACAAGAACCGCCTTTACACCCCTCATCCTCTCACCCGCAAGGGGTCCCTCCTGCACGACGCGCTGGAAACCGCCGATAATCATCATCTTTGTCTCGTGCAGGTATTGTGCTCCCTTAGTCATGTCTACCAATATGTTTCCTGAAGGTTCTATGGTCCATACATTTCTTGCCTCGTCAGCGTCCCATCCATGATCCCTAAGGATCTTCGCCACCTGTTTCCTATCCATCTCGTCGAAGAGCTCACCCTTCCTGATCAGCTCAACGATCTCGTCATCAAGTTTCTCTACGTAGAAGTAGATCTTGTTGTGCCTGTTTGGCGACTTACCCTCGAAGACCCTGCCACGACTATTGACGGTCTCCCTATAGAGTATTATCGGCTTTCCGGCGACAACCTCGAGGCCCGCCTTCTGTATCCAGGTCAACGCTATCTCCAAGTGAAGAGTACCCATGCCGCTGATCAGATACTCACCTGTCTCCGGCCGCACGACGGTGACTAAAGTCGGGTCCTCAATCGTTAGCTTATTCAAGAAGTCGACGAGCTTGGGCAGATCTTTGCTGTGCTTTGGTTCGACCGCGACCGTCACGACAGGCTCAGAGACGTATTTTAGGGTCTCGAATGGCACCATTTCTACCGCCGCTAGCGTGTCTCCAGCCCTGGCGTCCTCTATACCGAGGAGAGCGGGTATGTTTCCAGCTGGGAGAGTGTGGATCAGCTCCCTGTTTGGGCCCATATAGACAGCTACTTGCTGGACTCTCGCCTCGATGTTTCTACCTACTATGAGTAGCTTGTCGCCGTCTGAGACCGTCCCGCTGAAGAGCCGGCCCGTGACCACGACGCCTGCGGCTGGATCAACCTTAACGTCCGTTACCGCCATGACGGGGATACCGTTCTCGTCGCATTCCAACATGTCCTGTCCAACCTCTGATTCTATGGGGCCTTTCCATATCTTAGGTATCCGATACTTCTGAGCCGCGTGAGGAGGCGGGTGATGGTTAATAACCATCTCAAGTATTGCCTCGTGGAGCGGGAAATTCTCCCTAAGCCAATCGATGTTGGAAGCTGCAAAGGCCTTAATCACGTCGCTAAACTTGAGTCCCTTCTTCTGCGCCTGCGGAAGCGTGAAGCCCCACCGATCCTTGGCTGAGCCCAGCGCGATGCTCCCATTCTGGAAACTTACCTTCCACTCACTCCTCATCCAAGGCTCGCCATACATATCGATGAGCCTATTGACCTCCGTGACGATCCTAGCCAAGGTTTCCTGAATTTTCTCGGGGGTCAGCTTGAGCTCCTTTATAAGCCTGTCAATCTTGTTGATGTATAGGACAGGCTTCACCCTCTCTGACAAGGCCTGTCTTATCACGGTCTCTGTCTGCGTCATGACGCCCTCGACGCTGTCGACGACTACTACTGCCCCATCGATCGCCCTCAAAGCGCGCGTAACTCTCCCTGAGAAGTCTACGTGTCCCGGTGTATCGATCATGTTGATGATGTATGGTTTATCCAGCTCATAGTAGAGGCTGACGTTCGCAGCCTTTATTGTCATCTGTCTTTGCTGCTCCTCCTCGAGGTAATCTAGGGCGAGAGCCCTCCCCGCCAGGCTGGGGCTGAGCAGACCCGCCGCCGCGAGCAGGCTGTCAGTAGTGGTGGTCTTGCCATGATCAACATGAGCGATAATTCCAATATTCCTTATACTATCCTTCTGCCGTAATATCTCGAGCACTTCGCTGATACGCTTAACTCTTCCCAACTCAACATTCCTACCCTAATCCATGCTTTAAGGATAAAGCAGGCCCCCTCCGACCCTCCTCCATCATCCAAGAATACTATTATAGGTGGGTCCGAGTAGGTGGTTATGAGGTTGTCCTCGTCGGTAATCGTGCGGACCGCGCAGCAGTCTGACAGGCCAGGTATAGTTGAGCTGGTATTGAGGGCAAAGAGGCTTAACGAGGAGTTCGACCCGCTTCTGAGGCTCTCTCCCACCGTGTCGCAGGCTGTCGAGAAATACGTGGACGACGCGCTCCACTCGTCGGGCTCCATAGTCTTGGTGGCAGAGTATGAGGGCAAGCTTGTGGGCGTGCTCAAGGCTGATATCGTTGACCGGCTGTTTTACGATCCCCCTCTAGAGGGCATTATCAGGGAACTGTATGTCCTCCCCGAGTTCAGAAGGAAAGGTGTGGCCAGACTCCTAGTCCTTGAGGCGTCAAGAATCCTCAAGGAGCGTGATGCAGGAATCATTACGGCCGAGTTTCCCTCGCTTCACAAGATAGCGGTGGAGTTCTACGAGAACATGAAGTTTAGACCCATCTTCAGTAAATACGCGATAGAGGCGGAGAAGACCCTCCCTTAGAACGGGGGTCATCGAGGGTTGCCGGGCTACGCCATAGAGGCGGAAGACCTGAAAAAGACCTTCAAGACAAGCGTCGGCAGGGCCTTCCTGAAGAAACAAGCTATAATCGTGAACGCGGTTGACGGACTATCCCTGAGGGTCGGTAGTGGTCAGATACACAGCCTGGTGGGGCCGAATGGGGCGGGAAAAACAACTACTATCAAGATCCTATCAACCCTCCTGATACCGGACTCGGGTAGAGCGCTGGTCGGAGGTTTCGATGTGGTTAAGGAGCCGGGGAAGGTTAGGGAGATCATAGGTCTGGTCCTAGCGCCGGACAAAGGGTTTTACACGCGTCTGACAGGTCTCGAGAACCTGGTTTACTATGGGAGGCTGTATGGGCTTAGCAGGGGTGAGGCCATCCGCCGAGCCTATGAGTTGTTAGAGCTGGTAGGTTTAGCAGACGAGGGTAAGAGGCTTTACGAGGAGTACAGCCTCGGCATGAAGGCCAAGTTAAGCATAGCAAAGGCCATGATTAACGACCCTTCCATAATATTCTTGGACGAGCCGACCATCGGTCTCGACCCAATTTCAGCGAGGAGAGTGCGCCAAATAATCCGGGACCTGGCGACGCAGGGCAGAACTATCCTGCTGACCAGCCACAACATGTGGGAGGTCGAGAACCTAAGCAACAAGGTCTCACTGATCAAGGGAGGCAAGATTGTGGTAGAAGGCTCTCCCGCAGACTTGAAGGAGAGGCTGCGGCTGAACTACCGCATAGAGGTGGAGCTCCTTGACTCCCCCGCGCCGGCGGCCAAATTCCAGACCCAGGTCGGCGAGAGGGGGTATCCGGTAATTACCTTGGAGACCAGCCAGCCAAGCGAAGACCTAGTTAGACTCTTGGAGCAGTTAAGGTGGGACGGATGCAGGATCGGCTACGTCAGGGTGCATGAGCCAAGCCTTGAGGAGGTTTTCGAGAAAGTGATGACCTCGTGAGGAGCCTCAACCAGCTTGTTGGGGTCTTTGAGGCCGAGGTCAAGACATTCCTCAGGGAGGCTGGGGCCTTCCTCTTCATGCTAATGTTCCCCTTCATGATATCGTTCCTCACATATGGGGCGGGACAGGCACTCACTGGAGGAGCAGCCTCGCCTAAGCAGTGGTTATACCAGCTCATCGGTCTCACCCTAATGATGATAGTCTTCACGATGACCAGCTCCACCGCCTGGTTCTTCAGGAGAGGCCTCATGACTGGCAGACTAGAGTACATCTTGGCCGCCCCGATCAATCCATTCATCGTCATAGCTGCCTCATCCATCTCCAGCGTAATCTTCAACATAATCAACTTCGTTTTCATCGCAAGCCTCGGCGTCCTCGTTGTCTATGGCCCTCACCAGCTTCCAGCAACTTTTCTATCCATACTCTACTTGGCAGCGGCCCTGCTCCCTATAATAGGCCTTAACCTGATCGTCGGGGTGATGACACTAGTATTTAGGGAGCCCGAGCCCGTTACTAATGCGTTCAACTCTGTGGTGGCGGCGGTCTCAGGCTTCGCGTACCCCACCACGCTCCTACCCGTCTTCCTACAGGCAATCGGTAAAATCCTTCCATACTCACACGTTGTGGAGTCTACTAGGGAGATACTATCTGGGTCGATCCAGCTAGCGGCCTACTCACCCCAAATACTTCTCCTCGGTTATCTTGTGTTCGGTCTATGGGTTTACAAGGTGGGCGAGTCGCTCTATGTCAGGAAGAGGGGCGTTAGCTGGTAGAGTGATGGCCGAGATAGAGAGAGGTCTGAGGGGGTACGCGAGGTATAGGGCGTGGCTTGTCTCAGACCTCGTCTCCTGGCCGTTCTGGACCATGTTCTTTTTCCTCTCAATCCTTATGTACTCGCCAGACCTGCTGAAGTCCCAGTACCACCTCAACGCATTGACTTGGAGCTTCTTCTCATTCATCTTGGTCTCATCCTTTACGTGGGCAGCTAACTCCCTCTCGACATCGATACAGCAGGGAATACTTGAGAATGTGCTTGTCTCGGGGGGTAGTGTGAGGCTTCACGTTACGGGAAGGATTGTTATCTCGCTGCTAGACTTCGCGATAGGCGGCCCGTTCCTGCTCCTGATCTCGGCAGTAGGCTTTGGCACCAATATAACTGTAGCCCGGCCCGACCTCATGGTCTTAGCCCTCATCCAAGCCATCGCCTTTCTCTACCTCTTCAGCTCGGTACTATCCATCATGCTCGTAGCGCTGCGTTCCCCGTGGATTGTTCTAAACGTCGTACAGTTCGCTGTTCCATTCACAAGTGGGGCTATACCCGTGGAGGTGCTGCCGCCTGACCTACGGGCCGCCCTCACCTACTCACCATTCTTCTACATCATTCACCCAATCGTAGCCTCTGCCACGGGAAACTTCTATCTCCATCCAGACCAACTCTTCCTCACAGGATTCGTGGTAGTCCTCTCCCTCGCGGCCCTAGGAGTCTGGCTGGAGAAAGCCTTGATGAGGAGGGCCCTTATGAGGGGACGGTTCTCCCTCTTCTGAACCACTCGGCGTCAGATGCTTCTCAGTGCAAGACCCGACAAGAAGTAGCCGAGGGCGAAGGAGCCTGCCGCGAAGACCGCTAGGAACCCGATATGGGGGATTACCAAGGGGCTAATCACCCCCTCGCCTAGGAGAAGTAGTTGTCTCAAGGCTTCTACTCCATGTGTAAGAGGGTTAACTATGGCTAGGGCTCTGAGCCAGTCTGGCATCAAGGAGACAGGGTATAGCGCGCTGCTAGTAAACATCAGCGGCAACGTTATCAGATTGTTTATCGCGATATGATACTCCCAAGTCTTTATCTTCAGAGTCAGCGCTGTTATGATAGTCGAGAAAGATCCGCAGAGCAGTGCAAGCACCAGAAGTGCCGCTAGGAACTCTGCGGGCCCAGCTACGTGGATATGTAGCCCCAGGGCCAGTCCGATCAACATGACTAGGAACGCCTGCGCGACACCCCTAACTACTGAGGAAGCTACCTTCCCGAAGAGGATAGAGCTGCGGTTAATAGGGGCGCATAGTAGCTTGTTTAGGAAGCCGAGCCTTCTGTCCCAGGCCACGGACATCCCACTCGACATGGCCGTGAAGAGAAGAATCACGCCCATCATTCCTACAGCGATGTAGCTGAAGAAGTCTATATCCGAGGACCCGAAGTACCTTGAGAGAACCTCATTGATTATTACGCCTAGCCTTCGCGTCGCCTCAGGCGGGAGCTGGCTCAAGAGGTCCTCAGGGATCCTCAGGAGCCCGGTGAGGTTTAGAGCCTTGCCGTACAGCCCCATCCAGAGAAGTGGCTGAATCGAGGTCATGAAGATGAGTATTGGCGATCTGTACCACTTTTTCAGCTCCCTATAAGCTAATGCTCTGACCTCAGATAACTCTCTCACCTGCTCCTCATCCTCCTGATGGTGATGTTTCTTCTCATCACCTCGTCTCTGCTGCCTCCAACGTCTCTTAAGGACCTGCCAGTCAGCCTGAGGAACACCTCGTCTAAACTCTGCCTCTTCATCTCCGCTCGCCTGACGTCGACTCCGAGCCTGATTAGCTCGCCAAGCAGCTGGGGCATCACGAGCTCACCCCTCTCGACCCAAACCCTGATAACTCCGTTCTCCTCAGAGACCTCCTTAACGCCACGGATGGAGCTGATGGCTTCCCCTACGCTAAAACTTGCATGAGCGAGCTCCAACTCGATCAGGTCTCCGCCGATAGATGTCTTTAGGCTTGTTGGAGTATCTAAGGCCTTTATCCTACCATTATCTATTATCGCTACGCGGTCACACAACGAGTCTGCTTCATCCATGTAGTGTGTTGTCAGGAAGATTGTTACGCCTTGGTCCCTGGCGAGCAACCTGATGTAGTCCCAGATCCTAGCGCGCGTCTGGACATCAAGGCCCAGCGTGGGCTCGTCAAGGAATAGTATCTGCGGTTGGTGGATTAGTGCGCAGCAGATCTCAAGCCTCTTCTTCATTCCGCCAGAGTACGTTTCGACTTTCTTGTCGGCGAATCTCTCTAGCTCCATAAACCTCAGCACTTCTCTCGCCTTTGTCTTAGCCTCGCCTCGCGCTATGTGGTAGAGTGACGCGTGAAGCATTAAGTTCTCATAGCCGGTGAGGTCGTCGTCGACGGTGAGGTCTTGGGGGACGTAGCCGATCACCTCCCTTACCTTTGCCGGCTCCTCCAACACGTCGTAGCCCGCAACCACTCCTCGACCTGAGGTCGGCCTCATGATCGTTGTGAGGATGTTGATCGTCGTCGTTTTTCCTGCACCATTTGGCCCGAGAAACCCGAAGACCTCCCTCTCCGCCACCGTGAAGCTTACATGGTCTACGGCCACAAGTTTGCCGAAGACCTTCGTAAGCTCTATCGCCTCAACCATCGGCAAGACTTTCTCACCCCGACTCTCCGAGCTCTAAGATCCTCCGCCTCGCATCATCTAGGATCTTGATAACCTCCCATAACCTCTCTTTGGGGTATCTAGTATATGCCGTGAGCACTGTCATGCCTAGGCGTCTAGCCGAGTCCAGCAACTCGACACACTCGGGGGAGGATGCTCGACGCCACCTCTCCCTGAAGGCTTCTAAGAGGTCCTCCTTCTCAGCCAGGAACCTGAGACCCATGTCCGTAATCGAGTAGACCTTCTTTCCGTCCACCTCCTCCGACTTCACCAGACCCTCGTCCTCGAGCCACTGCAGCGTCGGGTATACTGCTCCGGGGCTGGGCGTATACCAGCCGCCAAACATCTCCCTTATGGTCTTTATGACCTCGTAGCCCCTTTTTGGACCGGTTCTCAGCGCTTCCAAGACAAGGACCCTGACGTCCCCCCGGCTCAGCATTTTCAACCCCATAATAAAGGGGTGGTGTATGCCGCCTAAGCCACCTCACCCGGATATATCAAGTATTTTCGCGATATATCAAATTAGCGGGGAGTATAGGCTATGCCCTGGCAGGATATCTCCACCCCCCTAGGGCCTAGCTCGGTCGTCCTGAATTTGGCGCCTGTCAGGTCTCCGACCACCGTTATCCCCGTCGAGGCGTGGGTCGTCAGTGTCGTGGCGCGGATCCTTGACTCGCCGGCTGCGAGGGCCATCCAGATGATCAGCTGGTCCGCGAGGTGTTTGTCTATCGGCGCGCCTGAGGCGAGTTGGTCGAGGGCCTCCCTAACGGCCCTCTTGGCGACCTCCTCAGCCGGAACACCCCTCTCACCCAGAGCATCAAACCCCATCAAGAGCCCATTATCGAGCCTCACAACTATCAGGATCCCCGTACCAGGGTCGACCGAGTTTTTTGGGTCTCCTTTTCTTAGAGCCTCGGTCTCCAAGGTTACCTCCCTAAACCCTGACTTTTTCAGGAGCTCAGAGGCAGTGCTGGCCATTCTGCTGACGATGTGGTCTGGCAGATTGCAGCTGTATGCAAAGACCTCTATGCCCTCTATGCCTGCCTCGACAACCTGTATAGGTCTTATAGAGATTATCGGGCGTGTCCTCACCCTCACTATCCCCTGGCCGCGAGGGTAGAATCCCCTCCTCACAATCTCCAGCTCGGCCCTGACGCCCATCTTGCTTAGCGCTGGCAGGAGCACCCTCTCAATATAGTCTATCGGGGGCGCGAGCGGGTTGTTTGTACCACCCCGTAACTCAACCTCGCACTCACCATCAGCGAAACAAAGGACTGGAAGAAGCGACTGCAGCACCAGGGCCGTGCTCCCAGCCGTCCCCGTGTCAAATGAGTATCGACCAGCCCTAGGCCTCCGACATCTCAAGAATATTGTAGAGGATCCGACGCTCAGGCCCTCCACGTAGGCGTCGCACACCTCCGCCACGGCGCGTATGGCGGCTATGTGCTGAGGCCTAAGCCCCGGCGGGTTGCGCTTAGCCCTGATGTTGTAGACCCTTAGCTCCTCACCTAAGAGCGCGCAGGTCGAGACGGCGTATCGTAGAACCTGACCCCCACCCTCTCCAACAGACCCATCGACGGTTCTGACCATCGCTATGTCCGCCCCTACTAACTGGATCATCGCCGGAGCCTTTAAAGTATCTTCGAGCTAGGCGGGAAGCCCGAGAAGCCTCAGCAAAGCGATATGCGCGTCGCCACGCACTGGATAGTATATGATGAACCAAATCAACTGTGCCCCGAGCGTGAACGCAGCTACGTAGCTAGGCACCCCTCGTTTCAGGAGGATATCGCTGACGGCTATCGCTAGTATGGGAACTGTAAAGTAAAAGTAGAATGGGTATACCCAGCGGTTGAGCAGGTATGCTAGTGGGAAGTAAGCGAGGTAGTTGGAGAAGAGCCAGACCGTGTAGAGTGTGTCTACCGCCCTACTTCCCCCAGTAGGTACCTCCGATCGAGACCTGAAATAATTTATGATCTGGAGTAAGCCCTGAGGCAGAGAGAAGATAATTGTTATCCAGAAAAGCCACCAGAGTGGGCTCTGTATACCATAATAAAGGACCGGATGATGCTCTCTCCCGTCAACAGCCACTGCCACAACATAAAACCCCATCGGCCTAAATCCACCAACCGGCATCACCCAGCTTAGCGGGAGGTCGACCACCACCTCGCCATGCTGATCGCTGTGGACGCAGGAAAGTAGAGAGATGCCTTCTTCACAGTTAAACCGTAGAGATGAGTGGTAGCTCAAGATAAAGTCGAGATGTGCGAACGGGTGGGGATAGGCCCCGAACTGGTAATCATAGATGGCAAGGCCCGCAGTAAAGAGCGCGCCAAGAACTAGGCCATAGACAACGACTTGGTTCAGGACCCGGGAGGCCCTCTCCGCGGCGCCCACTCCACCTCTCGAGGAGTACAGAGCATCTAGAAATATGATCCCAAACGCGGTCAGGAGCGCGCTGGTCTTTGAGAGCGCTGAGGCCGCAAGGGAGAGCAACCCAAACGGGCGCCTACCTGAGATTATAAGGTAGCACCCTAGCAGCGCGAAAAAAAGCGACGGAGCATCGAGGATCGCTATTGACGATATGTTGAAGCTCATCACGTCGAGGGCGAAGAGCGACATGGCTAAGAGCGCCAGCCTGGGATCTCCGGTCAACCTTCTAGCAAGCAGGTAGAGGACTGGAAGCGAGAGAGAGCCTAGCAGAACCGAGGGGAGGCGCCACGCCACCGGCCCGTCGCCTAGAAACATGATAGAGTACATGATCAAATACTTCACCAGTGGGGGATGCTCGTTGTTGGCCGGCTCGCCGCGGAGCATTTTACGTATGGCTGGTATGTAGTGGGCCTCATCAAAGACGAATCCGCAGTTGGCGGTTTGGTCGATACAGNTTGTGGGCGGTAGCTCCGGCGAGGGAACATTTATCATGGCCAGCTTTAGAGCAAAATAGGTAATAGTTATCGCCGCGACAACGAGTGAAGGCCTCCTAAAGATCTTCAGGATCCCCAAGGCAGGTCCACCTACCTGCTGAGGACGATCTCTATGAAGCTAATCGGCCGCTGCTTATCGTCGATAGTTATTAACTCAGTCCCGATCTGTATCTTTTCTATCTTGACCTCACCGAGAAACCCACGCTTAAGTATGTTGACAACGTCGACGCAGGTGCTAATCCTCTGTCCCCGCCCCCTAAGAATCACTTTATCACTACCGCGGTTAAAGCTTGTCAAGCAAGCTGTTACGTATCGCAGCGGCGGCTTCTTACCCACGATAATTTTTGTCTCCAAGCTTGTGAGCTATCATAAGTTTATCGTCCCTAATAATAGTTATTCGCGCCCCCATCTTACAGGATTGGGAATAAGCCGGCGCAGACTGCGGTGAATATGAGTAGGCCCAAGTATAGTGCGGCGTGTCTCCTAACTCTTCGGGCAAGGCTTCTGAAAGCCTCGTCCGTATAGATCATCACGCCCCTGTGTACGACCCTCAAGTACTTGGCCTCGGCTTCCTCCAAACTCTCAAGGGTTTCCTTGGACAACTTTGAGAATGTTTCCACCACCTCCTCCTGACTGATTTTTTCGCCCACCGCGACATATCCCCGGCCACCTAGGATGACGCCGTTAACCGCGTGGGTGTCTGTCGTTATGAGCTCGGCCTGTTCCCATCCCTGCTCTTTCAGGCTGCTGGTCAAGGCGGTACGCAGGTGGGGGAGGGCGTTGTTCCCATCCACAACCGCGAGGGCCACCTTCTTACCCCCAATCTCCAGCCCTAATAATGAAAAGCCGCAAGGGCCTATCCCCTGATCGTAGCGGGCCGAGCCGACACCACTTTGCGCGACAGATAATCTCAAGCTTCCCCTCCACCCATCCCCCAGTGAAGCGCACTGCTTGACCAGCCTCATGACGGCTGAGATCTCTTCGTCTCTAAGCTTTTTGCAGGTGGGGGAGAAGGAATGGTGAGGATCAATGACCGTGACGTTGTATTCGTCGGCGAACGCCGCCACTTCTTCTGGCAGATCCTCCATCGGGCGCGGATGAAGACTTATTATAGCGATCCTCCTCCCAGCCAGCTCAAGTGTCAACGAGTGGCTTCCATCAACCTCAATCTGAGGGTATAGCACTGCCTCGCGGCTCCAACCATCCGATGGAGCCTCAATCTTTGAAACGATCTCTCTAGCTATCAGTGCAGCCTGTCTGCTAGAGATAATGTCGGATCTATGGGTGCTGCAACCCTTTACAGCTATGGCCGTAAAACCCCTCCTGCCTGCCTCAGCCTCGACTAGCCAGTTAAGCATGGAGCTTCCCAGTCTCCTGAAGGGACCCATATGGAAAGGAAGCACCACGAGAGCTACCAGCCGGCCTGTCCTGCGTCCTTTAAGTAGGAACAGCTCGGAGACCTTCTCAACGCTCTTTCCCAGCCCCTCAAGCGCGCCCTCCAGCGGGTTTGGGTCGCTCTCAAGCATCAGTTTAGATAACCCTCGCGCTAGTCTGAGTGATGAAACCCCATCTCTATCTTTTTTACCAAGGAGGATTATCGTGGCCGACCCTGTCGCAGCGCCTAGGGCTACTGAGAGCGGCAGTAGGAGGGGATTTGAGAGTTGGAATCCAACCGTCACCAGTAATGAGGACGTTAATGGCTCGGCCAGAGACCAAGGCACCGCGGTTCTAGCTCTGTCGCCATCGAGCACCGACGTTAGGGTTACCCGAAGATAAGATACCGCGGCGAACAGGGCCGAGAATAAGGTGGTTTGGAGGCCATACACTCCCCACAACGTCTTGGCCCCCCAGGATATTGCGAGTATGGCTAGGGCCGGATAGTTCGTCAGGAGTGTTGCCTGGACTAGCCGCCTATAGGTGGAGTGAAGGGGTAGTCCACGAAAGATCCTTATCGCCGCCTTGCTCAGCAAGAGCGGGACCACGCCCAGAGCCGCGAACACTGCAGCAAAGGACGCGCCTCCATCACCCATTACCAGCCACGCGAGGAGTCCCGCCAGCCCAGCCGTCGCGAGCACTAGGAGGTCAGAGAACCTGCTACCCGGGATAGCGAAGATATACTTATACTTCGAGGCCAAATACTCGGCGGGATCATCCATATCGCTCGGCATCAAGACTGGCACGTGGGATGATATAAATGGTGAAACGCTCTCCAAGTGCTCGGTTGGCTCTGTTTAGCCGCAAATAGGGGGGCTGGAGGGGTCGTCGGCAGGGCTTAGAGGCTAGGAAAAAGCCTAAATCTGCTCATCCAGGAAAGAGCTCCTCAATATTCTCGGCGCCCTTCTCGTCTAGCAACTTTATGAGCCCATTCCGGATATTTCGAACAACCCTAGGCCCGTGGAGGGCTAAGGCTGTATAAATCTGCACGGCCCTAGCCCCCGCTTCAAACGCCTCGGTAACGTCCTCCGCTGTGAAGAGGCCTCCGACGGCGAACAACTCGCATCTCCCCTCGAGTATCTTGGAAGCCGCGCGGACGGTCTCTAGCATGTGGGGTTTTAGTTGGCGGCCGCTCAGCCCTCCGAATCCTGTGGAGAGGCGCGGCTCCTCGACAGGAAGCGTGTTTACGGCCGTCACGGCATCCATCCCACCCCCGGCCCAGATCTCTATGGCCCTAAGAATCTGGGTGCGCAGCTCTGCTCTAGCCAATGGTGGGACCTTAAGGATGATGGGCGCCCACCTCACCGTTGAAAGCTCCGCGACTAACTCCCGAATGAACTCTGGGCTCCAAAGGCGTGTGGCGCCAGAGAGACTCGGCGAGCTTAGATTAACCTCCACACCCGCCACGACCCCCCTCAACGCCTCGTAACACTCGACAAGCTCCCTAACCTCGGATCCGGCGATGCTGGCCACCACGGGAATGCCGGCTCTAGCCACCTCACGCCTCAAATTGTCTGCGAAGACCTTCACCCCAGGGTTTGGGAGACCCATCGCGTTGACAAGGCCGTCGGGGCCCTTCCTAACTATCCGAGGCTTCACATTCCCTTTACGCGCTTGAAGCGTCGCCGACCCAGCCACCACGAAGCCAAAACCCAGCGCCGCAAGGCTCGAGACGTGTCTACCCGTCTTGTCGAAGCCAGCCGCAAGCCCGACAGGCGGGCTAACCTCACCGATAACCGTCCTGACCCTGAGTCTCCTCGGAGTCTCCCCGATCCTGACGGCCCTCAGCCTCAGCAGGGCCAACCCGGCCCTATGTGCCTCCTCGGGGGGAAGCAGCTTCAGGACTCTATGCACAATATCCTCCAAGAACCGCAACTGGAGAACAGCACCCCTATCCCGGAAAAATATGGGTTCGGGCTACTTATGTAGATCCGCGGGCTCGTCGGCCGAGGCCACTATCTCGGCGGACCATGGGCAATACTGGCCAACGACGTCAACCCAGTAGTCGAGGTCGCTCTCCACGTGGCTGGGGAGTCCGTCGCAGAGTTCGATGGAGGCGTCCACCATCCTGACGCTCTCGGGCTTGAGGTGCCAGCTCCAGGGCATGTTGAACCCCCCATCTCCTCTAGCCAGCTCCCCCAAGGGAAACATACGGTTAAGTCCCGCCATCCTCTCCTCGGCAAGTCTCAAAGCTTCACCATCGGTAACCTTCACCACAAACTTCTCACCCTGCACATCAACGAGGAAGTATCGACCCGCGGCAGGACGTGTGGTGAAGCCTCCAAAGAGAGCAGCATAGTATGAGCCCAGCACCGCGCAGGCCGAGATTATGACCAGAGTGAAGATCCATCTGCGCCTCAAGTACACCGCCTCAGCATATGAAAGCCCCAGCATGGAGGAGGCTCGGCCACGCCACTACGTGGGCTCTCGGTCCGCGCTAGTAAACCCTTTCCCACTCCTTTACCTGTGGCCTCCGGACACCCCTCACGACATAGGGGTCGGAGGAGGCTATTCGGAGGGCCTCCTGCAAACTCTCAGCATTAATAATGTATAGCCCACCACTACCGTCCGTAAAGCGTCCCGAGACCAGTAGGATGCCCCTCTCCTTCATAGAGGCGATGTAGTTCAGATGGCTCTGTCGAAGATCTTGGGGGATCTGGGCACCCGCGACAGCCTCCAGTATGACTACGTAGTACGGCAGTTCAGCCCCACCTGCTCAACAGCTCGGCAGCGGCATTTTAAAAACTGTTCCTCCGCAGAGAAGTGGCACCCACCTCAGTCTACTTGGAGGCCCTACACTCCTCTATAAACGAGGCTATGAGTCTCGCGGCCTCTGTAAGCGTGTTTATGGGGGCTGAGATGGTGATCCTGAAGTGTCTCTCTCCTCCTGCCCCGAAGGCGCGGCCAGGGATCGTGATCACGCCCTTACTCTTGGCGAGCTTGTTGCAGAAGGCCTCTGAGTCCATCTCTAAAGGTATCTTGGGAAATAGGAATATTCCGCCCTCCGGAAGGAGGACCTGCACCCCCGCTTCTGACAATTCCCGCCACATGCCATCCCTCCTATCTCTATACTCGGCAACCTTGGCGTCTATCAAACGCTCAACCTCCCGGGATCTCAAGGCGAAGAGAGCGACATACTGCGCCACGCTGGGCGGACAGGCGTTTATAAAGGTTTGAAGCCTCATCACGCGGGAGTATAGGTGCTCCGGGATGATCATATACCCAAGCCTCCACCCCGTCATGGCGAGTGTCTTCGAGAAGCTGTTAACTATTATGATCCTGTCATAGCTGTCCCAGAACTTGGCTAGGCTCGTGTACCGCCCGGTGTAGTCAAACCTCTCGTAGACCTCGTCGGAGATGATGTAGACGCCGCGTCTCTTACACTCATCTACTAGGGCGCCTATCAGATCCTCGTCATATATGCTTCCCGTCGGGTTTGAGGGACTGTTAATTATGACGGCGCAAGTTTTTTCGCTTATCTTCGAGGCGAGCGTCTCCGCCCTCGGCTTAAACCCCTCCTCCATCCTTGTTGGGACCTCGTAGACTCTGCCACCAAGTATTAAGGTTAGGGCGCTGAAGGAGGGGAAGGTCGGCGTAGGAATCACGACTTCACCCCCGCTTCGGAGGACAGAGGCGATTGACATGAAGAGGGCGTTAGAGGCACCTGGAGTGATAATGACGTTTTTAGACGTTATCTCACACTTCCACCTACGCTGGTAATACTTAGCAACCTCCTCTCGAAGGTCAGGTATCCCAGCCGTCTGGGTATACTTATTGTAGCCGGACATTATCCGCCTCACAGCCTCCTCTTTAAGCATGTCAAAGAGATCGTGGTCAGGCTCGCCTATACCAAGATTGATCGAGTTGCGCGAGCCTTCTATAGCGTCAAAGTATTGAGCAATCAGCGATAGTATGTCGGCGGCACCCCTTTCGACTCGTTCGTCCAAGCTCACCAAATATTCAATCTTCCACTCAATTTTAGCTTTCACCCTGCTCTTCGTCGCCTTCTCCAAACTTATTAGCAGGAAACGCGACTTTATTCTAGAGAATGCCACTCACAATTGCACTATGCCAGATTAAGGTAAGTGACTGCATCAACGAGAGCCTCAAGTCCTTTTATAACCTATTCTCGAGCTTGGCGAGAAAGGAGGTCGATGTGGCAATACTTCCAGAGGGGTGGACTACTTTAGACCCTCCGGCTCAAAGGCCGGATCCAGCCGAGGACGCGGGCCTCGTGGTTGAGCGACTCAGCGGGCTAGCCGAGGAACTATCTCTCTGGATTCTGGGCGGAGCACTCTACTTGAGGCGTGGGGAAGACACCTTCGTGAGCTGCCCCGTCATCGATGATAGGGGCCGGGTCGTGGCTTGGCAGGATAAGATCCATCTCTTTCAGTCAGAGTCCAAGCTATTCAAGCCTGGAACGAGGCTTGAGCCCATAAGAGTAAAGGACACGATGTGCGGCATCTTGATCTGCCACGATATTGCTTATCCGGAGGCAGCGCGGAGCCTGGTTCTAAAGGGTGCCGAGGTAATCTTCAACCCCTCCAAGATCGTGGCCCGAGGTATCGAGGCATGGCACCTGTACATCAAGGTCCGGAGCCTGGAGAACAGGGTCCCCGTCTACGGCGTCAATGTCTGGTGCGAGCCCAGATTCCGCGGAGGAAGCATCGCTGTCAAGCCGGTTGACTGGGGAGAAAACATCTTCATGCCACAGACCACTATAGCTGAGCCTGGGGAGTCTGTGCTGATTGACGTGCTAGACCCATCCTCCCTCTCGGGGCCAAGGGGCGAGAGGCTCTCGAAGAGAATGCCGGAGGCATATTCAGGCCTCCTCTCGTCGAGGAATAAGTTCGCGGGGGACGGGGCTTCTTGAGCTACGACGAAGACCGCGTATATCGCCGCGTGTTCAGGAGAGAAGCGCTAACCGAGATCAAGAACAGGATGCTTGAGAAGGACGCCTCTCTCGAGTCTTCTGCCTTTGAAGAGGTATTCGACAAGATGACGCTCATGATACTTTACGAGCTCATTAGAAGAGGAGTATTTTCCGACTTCTACGGAGTTATAAGCGCCGGCAAGGAGTCCCGTATATATCATGCCAAGAATGCGAAGGGGGAGGAACTTGCTGTCAAGATCTACCTAGTCAATAACACCGAGTTTAGGAAGAATAGAATGATCTATGTCGCCGGAGACCACAACTTTCAGCGGGTAGGGTCCTCTCTGAGGAAGTTCATATATAGCTGGGCGAGAAGGGAGCTGAGGAACTTGGAGCTCGCGTATAATGCAGGCGTCCCTGTCCCGAAACCTTATACCGTGGAGGGAAACGTACTAGTCATGTCATTCCTAGGAGTGGATGGTGTGAGGTATCCGCTCCTTCGCGAGACTAGCTACACTGCCGACGAGTATGCCGGTCTTTACGGGCTTGTAATTGAATACATAAGACGGCTTTACAATGACTCCGGCCTCATCCACGGAGACCTAAGCGAGTACAATATCATGGCACCCGACCCCCGCACAGTGTATTTCATAGACCTGTCTCAATCAGTCCTCCGAGACACACCCTACGCGGAGATACTGCTTATGAGGGATCTGAGGAACGTGAGCCGGTTCTTTGAATCACGGGGGGTGGATGTCCTTGATGAGCGTGAACTCTTCGTGGAATTGACGGGTAAGGATCCTCCCTCGGAACTCACACCCATATAGAGAAAAGGACAGGCGACACCATATGGACATCCAAGAGAGGACTAAATCATAATCTGATAGAGTAATCTTTGCTCCATCAGAGATATATTATTATAGATCTTCCGCGGGTCACTTTCTAGAAATGACGATATGGCATGGTGACCAGCATAAGAGGAAAAAGAGCGGGGGAAAGAAGGGAATACACAGGGGGAAGCGTCGCTTCGAGAGGGGCCGCGACCAGATCTATGCGCTCTTAGGCGAACCTGAGAGGACCATGGTTAGGGTGAGGGGAGGGAAAGTCAAGCAGGTCCTCGTCTCCGATAGGTTTGCAAACGTCTACGACCCAAGGAGCCATAAGGTTGTTAGGACGGAGATCCTACGCGTCAAGTCTAATCCTGCAAATAGAGACTTTGAGCGAAGAGGAGTGATAACGTGTGGAGCGATAATCGAGACGAAGCTGGGGGACGCTAGGGTCACTTCGAAGCCTGGATCAGACGGAGTGGTCAATGCAGTGCTGCTAAGCTCGTCAGCCGCATGATTAGGAGAGAGGGATACTTAGTCTGGATAAGATCGTTTGACGTTAGGAAGAGCAAGTCTGAGGGAAGGCGCGTCCCTGCGAATCTAGCAGTCAAGAACCCCACACCTGAGATGATAGTTAAGGCTGCAGAGAGCCTCGGGTGGAGGGCGGAGCCCCTGCCTCTGAGCCACCCGTCTGAGTGGTGGAGAAAAGGAGCCGCTGTTCTTATCATGCCTCCGGCTGGCGTGACGAAGCAACGAGCGATCAGGCTTATCGCTCAGAAAATGCGGGGAGAGAGGTATTGAGTGATACACATGTTGTGTTGGGTGAGGTGCTTAAAATTGTACGTGAATATGCAGTTGTTAGGGCCTCCATCATGCCAAGCCTCATGGAACACGTCTATGATCTAAAGGGCTCACATATAGGCCACGTATCAGATGTCTTCGGACCTGTTGAAGGATTCTATGTGGTAGTCCGGATAGATACTAGAGCGCCGAGACTCGCTCCCGGAGAGAAACTCTTCCTCAAGGCGAAGAGGGAGCAAGTCAAATCTTAAAGAACCATCTAGCGTGTGGAGGCGACCTTCTTTAGGTTTGCGACAAGCTCGCGCACTTTAGACTTTGCCAGATCTTCCATGATTCTCGCCCCGAGACTGGCCGCGACCCCTCCAACAGACACATCGGCAGCCCACTTCACGAGAGACCTTCCCTTCTCCTGCTCAATCAGGTCAAGATCTATCCTGAGATCGACTGTTGACTGCATTCCAGTCCCGTGACCTGTGACGGATATATGGCTGGGCTCCCGCAGGTCGGTGTACCTAAACAACATGCCAATATTCCCACTTAGCAGGCCCACCTTCAGCCTAAACTCTGCGTAAAAGCTCCCGGCGTCGCGCGGCTCAAACTTCCTCAGGTCAGGCAGAGCCCTCGACAACCTGCTAGGATCCGTCAAAAGCTTCCAGACACTTTCAGGAGGAGAAGGAACCTCGAAAGACCCCTCTAACTTCATGTGCCCGTCAACTTAACACCCTCCCACAGCCTTTTAACAATTTCTAAGAGGCCCCGTCCACTCTTGTCGAGGGAAAAATTTTATTAAGTCAGACTGAAGTTACTACCGTAGAGTGGTCGATAATTTGCGTGGAGCAGAGCTCATAAAGAACTTATCTATTGATATGTTATTGAATAAGCTAGAAGAGCATCTATACGTCGCCGATAGGAGTCTCGCTACCGCTTTGTATCTCGCGATCAAGATGAAGAAGCCCCTCTTAATAGAGGGCGAGCCTGGCTGTGGGAAGACCGAGATCGCCAAGGTTTTAGCAGAGATTCTTGAAACTGACCTGATTAGGCTCCAGTGCTATGAGGGGCTAGACGCCTCGGACGCTATATATGAGTGGAACTATCCTAAGCAGCTACTCTATATCAGGCTCCTGGAGAGCCAAGGAAGTATGAAGGATGTAGAGTCAGAGATCTTCAGCGAAAGGTTCCTCCTTAAGAGACCCCTCCTAGCAGCCATAATGCATGAGGGTGAAGTGCCCCCAGTGTTGTTGATCGACGAAATAGACCGCGCCGATGAGGAGTTCGAGGGCTTTCTGCTCGAGTTTTTGGCGGAGTTCCAGGCAACCATCCCCGAGATTGGAACCATCAAAGCGCGGCAACAACCCATTGTAATACTCACCTCTAACAGGACGAGGGAGGTAGGCGATGGCTTGAAGAGGAGGTGCCTCTACTACTACCAGTCTTATCCAAGTAGGGAGAGGGAGTTAAAGATCTTGAAGCTTAAGGTAAGAGGCCTCCCCGACAACGTGGTGGAGAAGATCGTCGACTTCGTTAACCTGATCAGACAGAGGCAGGACATATTGAAGAAGCCGGGGATCTCTGAGTCTATTGACTGGGCCACAGCGCTCGCCAAACTGTCGGCCAAGGATTTAACTCGAGACATAGTCCAGTCTACTCTACCATGCATCGTGAAGACTCAGGAAGATCTCCAGAGGCTGGACATCGACTCCATGCTCTCCATGCTGGGAGGCAGGAGCACTTAGGATGAACCTCTACACGTTTGTGACAGATCTTTCCCGGGTTCTCCGTAAGTATGGGCTTAAGGTGGGCATCTCAGAGTCGATAGATGCCTGTGAGGCGATATCACTAGTCGCCGGGGGAGGGGTGCAGGATCTCTTGACGGCTATACGCGTCACAATGGTGAAGGATCCGACGAGGTACCATCTAATTGAAGAAGCAATCCAGGAGGTCGCGTCGGGGGCTGGGGGAAGTGGTGATCGGGGGGAGAGCGAGGGGCAGGAGGGTGAACAGGCTGGCTCTTTGCGTGGCGGGGCCCAAAGAGGTAAAGGCCAGGAGCAGGAGAGGGTGAGCACACAATACGTGATGTACAGCCCAGCGGAGGCCCTACACAAAAGGACGCTCAGGCCCCTCGACGTAACCAAGCTCCGGACGGGCAGGCGGATCATAAGGAGGATGAAGAGGCGTTTGGCAGTTCTTCCGGGCCGACGCTCCAAATATTCAAAGCATGGAGAAATAGAGTTTAAGCGGACCATCAGAGAGAGCTTCAAGACCTTCGGAGAGATAGTTGAGTTCAAGAGGACGCTGAAGACCCTCACAAGGGCGCGGCTAGTCGCCCTGATTGACATAAGCGGCTCCATGGACACTTATACCGACTGGCTCGTAAGGGCCATGTACCTGTTCAGCCGATTCACTAGACGCGTAGAGATTTTTGTGTTCAGCACAAGGCTCAGGCGTGTGACAGACTACCTCCTCGTCTCCAATCTAGAGGAGATACGTAGACGGCTCTCCGAGGAACTGGACCTATGGGGGAGCGGAACAAGGATCGGATACTGCTTGAAGACCTTCCTCGAATCTTATGGTAACCTGGTTGATAAAACCTGGGTGGTTATAATCGTGAGCGATGGATGGGACACGGGAGAGCCCGAGCTGCTGAGAGAGAGTATAGAGATGCTGCGGCAGCGCGTGAGCAGGATTATCTGGCTCAACCCTCACTCTGATAAGCCTGGCTTCAAGCCCCTCACCATAGGCATGCTGACTGCCTTACCGTACATCGACATACTCGCAGGCACCAGCATCATGGAAGACTACCACTCATTCCTCACATTCTTCGGCAAATCTATAAAGCCTATGAAGAGGTCTAGCTACCAGGCCAGATATGGTGTCTCAGCGAGGCCCATATAGAGCTATTACAGACTTCCGGGAGATAGGTGAGGTCCTAGAAGAGGTACGCGGCAGAGTGCGCCCCCTAGTGCGAACCGTTTTCATGAGGACGCGCGACGCTGTGGGCATGGTTGTCGCGAGGGAGGTGGTGGCGCCTAGAGACCACCCGCCCCTGCATATGTCTCATATGGACGGCTTCGCTGTCAGAAGCACCGACACCAGGGATGCCTCTGAAGAGAGGCCTGTTTTCCTCAGGGTGGTCGGCTCGATAGGGCCTGGGCAAACCTCCGAGCTCCTTGATAAGGGCTGCGCGGTTAGGATACACACGGGTGGCTACTTGCCGGAGGGCGCAGACGCCGTCATTAGGCAGGAGGAGATCGCCATAGCCGATGGCGAAAAAATAGGAGTGACGCGCCCCCTAGAGCCGATGGAGAATGTCGTACCAGCCGGGAGCGAGGTCAGGGGGGGAGAGGTGCTGGTCAGAAGTGGTGAGGTCTTAAGACCGGCTATGGCCTCTCTTCTTGAGACTCTGGGCATAGCTATGGTGGAAGTTAGAGCGCCCGTGAGAGTAGCTATAGTGTCGTTCGGGGACGAGCTCACTGAGGATCCGGAAGAGGTCCAACGAGGAAAGCTCCTAAACTCTCACGCCTACCTCGTGTACCACATGGTTAAGAGGCTTTTCTGCGACCCCATGAAACCCATCATCGTCCCTGACGACCCACGGCAGATAAGGGAGGCGACAACTCGTTCACTAAGCAGCTCGGACTGTGTTTTGACGATAGGTGGGTCGAGCGTGGGCGATATTGATCTCGTTAGTGCCGAGCTCAAACGCCTAGCTGAGCTCTTCATACAGGGGATAAAGCTCCAGCCGGGGAGGGTTGGCGGAGCTGCGGTGATAGGTGGGAAGCCGCTCATCATGCTTCCTGGGCTCATACACTCCACTGTGAATGTTTTTAACTATTTGGCAGCACCCATCTTAGCGCATTTAGGTGGTACCAGCATAGAGCAGTTTATGCTGAGGGTTAGGGCCTACCTAGATTCTGATATACACTTTCCCAAGAGACGAAACTTCGTGAGGGTCGTTTGGGTAACATTGTCCCGGAGGGCCGACGCTTACTACGCACGGCCGAACATAACCGACGCGTCCAACATCAGGAGTATCGCAGAGTCACACGGCTACGTAGAGATCCCCCCCAATGGTTGTAGATCTAAAAGCTGGACAGCGTGTCGAGGTCAAGATACCTCTCTGGCTAGCTGGATACGGCTTGAACATTTTCGGCAGGGACTTGTAACACTTAATATCCCTCGCTTCCAGAATTCATCAGGGCGTTGAGAATTTTCAAGAGTGAGGAGAAGCTTTCCCCCGAGTACGTGCCTCCGAGGCTACCCCACAGAGAGCGCGAACTCAGCCTCCTCGAGACCTTCTTCTCCAGCTACCTCGCGGGGCGACCGGCGGTGGCGGTCAGGGTGCTTTTAGTGGGCTCGGTTGGGACTGGAAAGACGGCTCTGTGCAAGCTTTTTGGCAGAAGGCTCGTGGAGACGGTAAACTTTGCGAGATATGTCCACATAAACTGTAGAATCCACTCCACCCTCAGCTCGATCCTTAAGAAGATCGTAGAGTCCCTGGGGGCTCCTCTTCCAGTTAGAGGGCTATCGACCGAGGAGCTCGGGGGAAGGCTGATGGATCTGCTCGAGAAGAAGAGGATGCTACTCGTCATCGGGCTTGACGAATTCGACGGCTTCCTCCGAAACGATCCACAGGGTGTCTATAAGATACTGAGGCTTGGAGAGGAGAGGCAGGAACTTGCACGCATCTCGACCATCGCGGTCACGAGGAACATAGAGATCATGGACCAGCTCGACGAGGCTGTGCGAAGCATGTTCCAGGCAGGTGTGATGTATCTGGATGAGTATAGCGCTGACCAACTCAGCGATATAGTTGATTTTAGGAGCTCGGAGGCTTTTCACGAAGGCGTTCTAAGCGAGGACGCTAAGTCCCTAATAGTGGATATCGCTGCGGAGCGGGGAGACGCTAGGTATGCGGTCGAGCTGCTCTGGAGGTCGGGCAAGTATGCAGAGAACGAAGGCTCTCCAAGGATAACTCCTGAGCACGTCAGGAAGGCCGCGGCTAGCATATACCCCTCTATCAGGCGAGAAGTCCTCACGTTCACCTCTAGGCACGAGAAGATGCTCTTGCTGGCCGCCTCGAGGTTTCTCCAGAACTCCGACCGCTCATATATCACATCCAGCGAGCTCTACCAAAACTACCGCGTAGTGTGCGAGGAGTACAAGGTAGCTCCCAAATCCTACACTAGGATCTGGGAGTATATGCAGAAGCTAGAGGACCTCGGCCTGATACGGATAAAGATATCGAGTAGCGGGGCGAGAGGGAGGAGAAGTCTGATAACTCTGCCGGGAATACCCGCATCGATAATGGCTAGGGAGATCTCCGCCTTGCTCGAGTCGTCCTCGGACGAGGAGTAGCCGGTTCATGTTTGGGAGGCGCGGCCCGCTCCCTCTCTAACCCTCCAGTAGTGGTCCTCCCTGAGAAGACCGTCTTTATGGCCTGAACCTCATCAGGACTCAGACCATAGTGCGCTGATATTCCTTGCTCGCCCCTACGCAACATCTCTGCAACGTAAGGAAGCATCTCTATCGCCGCCTTAACCCTCGACATCTTGGACTTCGCGGCTATCTTTGCAGTCGCCTCCTCGATCCTGGATCGAAGCTCCCTTGTCTGCTGCATGAACCGTATCTTGGAGGGAAACTCGAATCCTGCCCCTCTTTCGCCGCTAGCTGTCTTCACTATCCCGGGGCCGGCCCCCACGAGAGGTGTGATGTATCTGGTCAGACTCCACATTTGGTACCTCTTCAGCCTGGCGTGATGATGATCGGCGTCGGCCAGTATCTTCAGCGTCTCGGCCAGCGCCGCCGGCTTCTGGTATTGTTTAAAGACGTTGTCGTAAACCCAAGTGAAGATCTGGTCGAGGTCTAGCTCTGTGTTCATCGTTAATTGCCGGCCCTCAGTAGCCTTCTTGGCCCCAAAGACCGCGGCCAAGACATCGAAAGCGTTCTTCTCCCTATCCCTCTCGCCGAGATAGGAGAAAAGCAACGAAGGGTTCGCACTCATCGATGATAATAACTGAAGATCGTTTATCGCGGCCCTCATATCCCCCTCCGCCCTCTCCGAAATCTCCTTAAGCGTTTCCTCATCAACCTCCAGACCCTCTTTCTCTGCGATCACCTTTAGATGCCTCAATACCTCGTCCTTCCTCACCTTGCTGAACTTAATCATAGGCGCCAGCTCCCTCAATGGGGCGAGCCGCGGATCCCATGGGTCATTAGCAACAAGAACTATTGGAACGCGCGACATCCTGATAAGTGAAGAAAGAACCGCCACCCCGCCCGCCGACTCTTTACCAGCGATCCCATCAACCTCATCCACAAGAATTATTCTCTTCCTTGTCCCAGCTATCGTGGTTTGGGAGGCGGAGGCTCCGACTAACGCCTTCAGCCTCTCACCACTCCTCTCGTCGCTCGCGTTTACTTCAACCAAATCCCACCTGTATTCGTTTGCGTAGGCCAGGACTAGGCTCGTCTTCCCTACACCTGGGGGCCCAACAAGCATAACGGCCTTCGACGATGGTGTACCTCTCTCCCACCCCCGCATCCATTCTAGAAACTGGTTGACGGCCTGTTTGTTTCCAACAACCTCTCGGACATATCTGGGCCGATACTTCTCAGTCCAGGGTATAGACATGTCCTACTTGCTCTCGTGGGCGGCGGCGTATAGATGGGTCAGAAACATCATCAGCTGAAGCTCCGGGGTCGCGCCTTGGGATAGCCTGAAGTCAACCTCGCCGAGTAGCGAGATGAGTGTGAGCTTCTTATGCTCAGGAATATTCAGATAAAAGATCTCGCGATACATCTGTCCTATAAGGTCTCTCTCAGAGGCCCCGTTGACGTAGAGGATTGTTCTGAGCTGATTCCTCGCCTCCTCGAGTTTTCCTGCTACGGCGAGCTCCATTAGCCTACGCACCTCGCCGCCCCAGGCTATACCCGCAACCTGGTAGACCAGCGAGTCGTCTATATCTCTGCTGTAGGTGGAAGCTGTTTGTAGAATGTTTATGCAGCGCCTCAGATCCCCCTCCGTGACTTCATATAGAGCCTTCAGTGCTTGGCTCGAAACCTTCAGGTTTTCTTTATGCGAAATCCTCTCTACCGCCTGCTTGACGTGCTCGAATTCTATCGGCTTAAACTTAAAGACGGCGCACCGCGACTGTATCGGCTCTATGATCCGGTTTGCGTAGTTTGCCGCTAGTATGAAGCGGCACGTCGCGGAGAACTGCTCCATAACTCTCCTGAAGGCGTGCTGTGCGTCTGCGGTGAGCATGTCCGCCTCGTCGAGTAACAGGATCTTAAACCCTATGCCGCCTATAGGGACGGTTCTTGCGAATCCCTTCACCTTCTCCCTAATCACGTCGATCCCCCTCTCGTCGCTCGCGTTAATCTCAAGAAAATGCCCATCATCTATGTAGCGGGGTCCGAAGAGGTCTGCCGCGAAGGCGTGCGCCGTGGCGGTCTTACCTACTCCTGGAGGACCCGCGAACAACATGTGTGGAGCCATGCGCGTCTTAACCATCGTTTGAAGGCTGGTCACGACCGCCTCTTGGTTTATGATGTCGGCTAGGGTTCTCGGCCTATACTTCTCTATCCAGGGGATTGTCTCCTGTAGAGCCAACCGCCACCAAGTTTATCTCACCAGCCTACACTTTAGGTTTTGCATCTCCAGCAGGAGAAGAGCACCTTTGAGTAAAAACCCGAGAAGCTGGACCGGTCGATGCCTCGCCGTGTAAGTAAGTGAGCATTATATAAGAGTTGATGTGGTTTAACATGGGATGTTCGAGTATAAGGGTCTAAAGATTACCTGGCTGGGACACGCGGGGTTCAGGATCAGTGGGGCGGGACACGAGGTTGTCTTCGACCCATACCAGGTCAAAACCAGTGAACAGAGGCCCGCGTCCGTGATATTCATAACTCATGATCATTTCGACCATCTCTCGTCCCCGGATATTATGAGGTATTCCTCCAAGCAAAAGACTGTCATAGTTGCCTCAAAGAACTGCATGGCGGGTCTTAAGGGAATCCCCTATAAAGAGTATGTTCTAGTTAAGCCGGGGGATGAAGGGTCTGTCTCAGAGGTGAAGTACAGGGTAGTTCCGGCATACAACATCACCAAGTTTAGAGCGCCGGGGGTAGTGTATCATCCTCCGGAGTATGGTGGTGTGGGGTACGTGGTGGAGCTAGCGGGTACGAGGATATATCATGCAGGAGACACGGACTTTATACCTGAGATGAAAAATCTCGGGAATATTGATGTTGCACTCCTGCCCGTCAGCGGCACGTACGTCATGACGGCCTCTGAGGCAGCTCAGGCCGCAAATACGATCAATCCGGCTGTCGCGATACCCATGCATTATGGGGCAATAGTGGGGTCCAAGGAGGATGCTCTAGAGTTTAAGCGGCTGGCCCGTTGCAGGGTCGAGATTCTCGAGCCAGAGGGGTAGAGCCTTGAAGAAAAGTGGCTGTACGCATGACCTAAAGTACATAGGGGTTGTTAACGTGGGGCGCGGAGAGGAGATGATCAAGGTCGTCGAGGCTTGGAGATGCAGGAGGTGTGGTGCGACGAAAGTGGGGATGCGCGGGCCAGGAACCGCGTCATCTACTGAGGGGATCCTAGACTTGGTCGAGGCTGGGGAGTCGCGATGGCTTATCTTGGTGTGGAGGGGTCTAGGCTCTGTCCCACCCGGCGCAACTGCGGTGGCGGTGAGGCCTGGCGAGGAGATAAGCGTTGAAGCCCCTGATGAGGAGGAGAGGATGCTGGTTGTTAGGGAAGACTTTAGCTTAGCTCGAAAGGGCGACGGTGGCGAGCCCCGGTCCCTTAGGCATTATCTGCTGGACGATGTTTTGACTAGCTGGATTGACCTGTCGAGCTGGCCTCCAACGATCTATACGCTCAGACCCCGCTCCGGATAAGGGATCTCGAGCGTTTCCAAATCGTTCGGTAGAATGGTGGCTGGGAAGATTTTTCTGGCCTCGTTAAGCAGGATCTCCTCCCTCCCATGATATCTCGGGCTTATGTGGAATAGGGCCAGCATCTTTACCCTAGCTTTCAGCGCGATCTCCGCAGCGGAGGCGGCGGTGCTGTGGCCCTCCTCCTCGGATCGCTTTGCGAGGGTCTGGTCAAATGTGGCATCATGTATGAGTAGGTCCGCTCCTTCAGCAAACTTGGCAAGCTGATCGGAAGGGCTAGTATCGCCCGTGTAGACGATCTTCCTGCCAGGTCTAGGCGGGTCAACGGCCTCCTCGGGCCTTATCACCAAGCCTCTGAAATTGACCGTCTCGCCCCGCTGGAGCCTGCCCCAGAGGGGGCCCCTAGGGAGGCCAACCTTCTCGAGGTACTGTATACGCATCTTTCCGGGCCGGTCGTTCTCCACAAGTCTGTAACAAAGGCTCTCGACAGAGTGTTTTGCCCAAGCGGCCTCAACCCCAAAAGATCTGCCGCGGTAGACCGGTCCTGGCGATGCTTCGTGAAGCTCGACTGCGAAGCCTAGTCTTGTATTTAGTACCTCGAGAAGTTGTTTGACGATCTCGCAGGATTCTCTCGGCGCATATATTTTGACAGGAGCCTCTCTACCAAGCATGTCCAGCGTGTATAGGACTCCTGGCACTCCGAGAATGTGATCCGCGTGGCTGTGCGTCAAGAAGACCCTGAACTCACTTGGGAAGCCCAGTCCCGAGGCGAGGAGTTGCCGTTGGGTTGACTCACCGCAGTCAAAGAGGAGCAGCTCTCCCGCAAACCTTACAGCGACCGCAGGCAGGGCGCGTTTCGGTGTCGGCATCCCCCCACTGGTCCCAAGGAAGCAGACGAGCATCTGCGTCAAGCCTTTCTCGCGTGGCTATAGCTCTCGGGAAGTTATAGCCCTCTAGCCATCATCCATAAACATGCCTTATATGTAGCCTCTCCGCAAGCCCCTGGTCCAAACAGCCTAAATCTTCGGGGCCGAGCTCCTTGACGCTGTATTTACCGAGGGCCGAGATCAGCATCTTGGCCTCCACCTCGACCGTCCTAACATAGTTCTCCACGCCCCTCGCCCCCGCGGCCCACGCCGATATTACCATAGGCCTCCCCACAACCATGCCGTCGAGCCCAAGACACAAACACTTGACTAGGTGGCCGCCATCATAAAGCCGTCCCGCTGCGAGCAGGCCCATCCCACCCTCCCGATTAGCTAGGAACTCGACGATGCTGCAGAGCGCAGCCAGGAGCGGCAGGCCTAGGTGTTTCATTGAGGCCTGTGGGCTCATTCCTGTGCCTCCCTCCTTGCCGTCTATCCAGACCGCGTCCACCCTCTCCTCGAGGAGGATGCGGAGCACTTGGGGGAGGTCGCGGAAGGGTCCGAGCTTTACCCAGAGGCGGCATCGCGGATAGTTGTTACGCATCATCCTCACCATCCCTCTAAGAATATCAGGTGTGTAAGTCCCAGGAGCGGAGTGTCTAGTCACGTATCCGCTACCCTCCGTTTCGGAGACCTCGGGAATATGGTACTTGTCTCTCAGCCTTACAGCCTCTTTGAGAGGTACCCTAGCCTCTCCGCCGAGGCCCGGTTTTGCTCCCTGCCCAATCTTTACCTCAAAACCCACTGCCCCCTTCTCGATGTAGGGCTCAATATCGGGGTCTGAGTAGACCCGGTTCCATAGCTCGTTGTAGGCGTCCTCGACACTCTGCTGGATTATTATACCTCCCACCTCTCCCTCGGTAGCCTCAAGATACGTCATGACCCTCTCTTTGAAGCACGGTTGGTTTCTCCTGATCCTCTTTGAATAGCCCCACATAGTCGCCACATTCTCCCCGACCCCCATGGGAACGCCAAGACGGCCCGCAGCCTTTGCAATCTCGAGTGAAACTCTATTAGCCATTTGGACAGACCCCATCGACGCCACCATCAGAGGCATGGAGGCCCTGAACCCGCCGAACTCTGTTCCGAGATCAACGTCAGAGTAGTTGGGCTCGCGCAAGATCTCAGACATTTTCTTAAGTCTCAGCGGGGTGAATGCGGGTGGTAGAAGGAGGATGTCGTCCAGCGTCGCGAATCTTCTCGGCTGCTCGACGACTGCAGCCCCCTTCACGGCCATCAAAGCAGGCCAGAACCTCCCCTGTGGATAGACCGCGTCTACCCCCTTCCTCGCCCGCCGGATTATCTCTTTGTAGGGGTAGCTGGACCAAGCCTCTCTTAAGTCATCAAAAAACGAGGTAAGGCCGATGATTCCTAGAAGGGCCTTGGAAGTGGCTCGCGAGAACAGCGATTCAATAGTAAACCACCACGACCTAGTCACCGTTTAAGGAGAGTATATTCCGGCCACCTTGGGAAACAGTCTCGCCTCTACGACTGTCTCTAGGCCGCATAGATAGCGCGTGAGTCTCTCTATGCCGATACCGAAGCCAGCGCTAGGCTTTATACCCTCCTTAAGCATCTTCAGGTACCATTCATATTTCCTCGGGTCCTCGCCACTCTCCCTCATCCTGGCAAGAACCTTCTCATGCCTATACTCCCTCTCGGCCCCCGACGCCGCCTCTCCATACCCCTCGGGATAGAGGAGGTCGAAATCCCTCAAGATGCCTGGCCTCTCATCATCCTCCCTATCATAAAATCCCCTTGCGCCTCTCGGATAATCAATGATGAAGAAGGGCTCTCCCATAAGCTTAGAGAGAAAATGCTCAGCCTCCCAAGGGACCTCGACACCATATCGGAGCTTTACGCCATGCCTCGTCAAAGACTCGATGACCTCGTCGTAGGTCATTTTCCTGAAGGGAGGTTTGAAGGAAGGCAGACTCCTCCCGAGCATCTCCAGTTCTCTCGCGCACACGTCTCTGACAGTGTCTATTGCCGTGCAGAGTAGGTTTTCTGCGACCTTCATGGCGTCGTAGTAGGTCGCGTCAGCTATCTCGAGGTCAAGCTGAACGAACTCGGTTAGATGGCGCCCAGTTAAGGCTGAGTCTAAGGGCTCTAGTCTAATGTTTGGAGACATGAAAAATATCCTGCCTAGACCGCTCACGGCTGCCTGCTTGTAGAGAATAGCGCTGCTCATGATCTTATATTCGCGGCCATAGTAGTCAATGGTTACTTGCTTGGCCCCCCGTATCCCCGGATCGGTTACGGGGCCGATGATTGGTGGGAGCAGCTCAAAGAAGTTCTCGGATTTTAGGTATGCTCGCATGGCGTCGCACGCCTCCTGCTGGACTCGTAGAATGGCCCTCATCTTCGGGCTACGAGCTAGTCTCCAGCTCTGTGCGAGCATTTCGGAGAGTTTCTGGAGACGGCTTTCTACCTCTATATGCAAGC
The DNA here is from genome assembly GCA_000494185.1 of Candidatus Calditenuaceae archaeon JGI OTU-3. The sequence goes on from AWOC01000003.1 coordinate 30,109, forward strand.
CACTTCTGCAGCTAGTTGGGATCTAAACTCATTAATAAGCATTCTTACGGGAAACACGACACAACCATGTATTAACACCATATATGGATGCAAAAGTGTGGTGATATGACAACATAACTTAAAACAAGTTGTCTTATTGACGGGTCTTTAGTTCCAGCCAATTGACGGAACCGCATCACCCTCAAGTCGCGCCTACACATACTATACGAGTTAGTCCTGAGTGGACACGGATGGGGTGTGTCTCAATTATCTTGAGTCCTACATAGCTGAGTATTTCTGGCGCGAATCTCTCCTTGGGTAGTGCGGTCACGACCCGTCCTCCCTTAGGGAGAAGATTTACCAAAGCTTCAAACGTCTCCAAGTAAAGCTCATGTAACTCCCTGCCTCCTAGCTGGGTTGACCTCCCGTAAGGCGGGTCGGTCACGGCTGCATCCACTCTCCCCCTAAGTGGTGGTCTTGTCGCGTCGCCGCAGATAACTTGGGTGGAGTTTTCGAGGCCGAAATGCTTTAGGTTGCGGAGACACCCCCTGGCTATCCAACTCTTGAGCTCGATCGCAACTAAATTGTAGCCCAGCAAGGCTGCCTCAATAGGTATGGAGCCCGTACCGGCAAAGGGGTCGATTATCCATCCGCCAGGCCTCACTCTCGCGAGGTTGACCATGCAACGTGCAAGCCTCGGCATCATCGCTGAGGGGTGTCTGAAGGGGCGTCTCCCAGGCCTCCTCTCCTCAAAGCCCTTCGCGTCTAGTCTCGAAACGATTGGGCCTGCGTAGACTTGGTCGCGAGTTATGAAGGCGACAACCCAGAGGCTTGGGCTGGAAAGGTTTACCCTTAGGTGGGGATAAGCCCTCTTTATTAAGGCTCCAACCAGCCTTTCAGCCATCATGCTGCTGATGGGGGCATCCCCCATCCTCACAGCCCGAACAGCGAAGGATTCCGCTCGAGCAAGCAGGTCGGACCATCTAGGATCCCCCTTCGCACAAACATCGCTTAAAGGCGCCGATAAAACGCATTCTGCGACCATCTTTACATATGCAGCCCTGCTCACTAGTTGGGCCCCCTCGTCCATATTGGCATTAAAGAGGGCGAGTCTAGAGTGTGGCCTCTCAATAGTGCTGGTGACGCCTAAGATGTGGAGTATGGACTGGAGCTCGCTATAGGCTAGAGCGGGATGCTCTCCCGAGAGCTGAGCGATGAGTGTGGTCATCTGGTGATCTCTGCTATACACTCAGCTAGGATTGGTGAGACATCAACCTCGGAGTACCTGCCGGGTACAGTGTTTGTCGCTAGGATATGGCTCGACCCTGCTCTTGAGATCTTCTCGTCCGCACCACCCACGAATAGCCCGTGAATGCAGCATGCATAGATTCTCCTAGCGCCGCGACCCCTAAGATGTGTGATTAGGCGGCTCATAGTAGTCCCCGTGCTTACGACGTCATCAATAACCACAACGTCCGCTCCACTGAAGGAGCACTCGGCGTCTAGAGTCACCTCCACCTCACCTGTGTATGGGTCTCGCCGCGTCTCGGCCTTGATAGGCTCACCCCCAACCACCTCGGCCATTTCCGACGCGAGCTCAGCCCCCTTTTTTCCTGGTGATACGATGTAGCGCCCCATCCACCCCCTCTCGACGAGGACCCTGGCCAATTGGCGAGCTGCGCTCAGGGAATAGGACCTAAGGGGGCCCGCGCTTAAGGCCCATGGCGCGTGTGGGTTAACCGTGACGAGATCCCCCACCCCAGCCGTCTTCATGAGTTTCAGCAGGACGGAGAGGCTGACTACCTCGCCCTCCAGGAACGCCCTGTCCTGCCTCGCGTACGCTAGGTAAGGAACAACCGCGATAATCCGTCGTGCACCAGCATCCTCCAGCCCTGCGGCCATGAGTAACAGCTGCTGTATGTGGTGATCTTGGGGCGGATGGGTTCCCTGCACAAGTATCACGGTCTCGAGGGGCCTCTCGGGAAACCTGAAATAGGACTCGCCGTCGGGGAAAATTTTATGCTCTACTCTTAGGGGCGCGATGCCTAAACGCTGTGCAAGCCCACTTCCGATCTCAGGGGAAGAGGGGCCTATGACTAGCGAGACCTCCCTAATCAACACACCCCCAAGAAAATAGCTGCCGGTCGGCAAAATATATCTACATTAGCTGCATCAGCGAAGTCATATAGCGCGCCCTTTCCATAATTCTATTGTGGCTGGCTCGGGAGACCTCATGCGTCGGCTCATGGCGCTCTTTTCCGAGAAGCCCTTCAACTTCGGATGGGTCTTAGAGGACGTCGCCGTTTCGGGAAGGCCTGTAACTAGGAGCCAGATACAGTGGCTCCTCCAGAGCGGCATCAATGCGATACTCTCCTTAACCGAGGATAGAATACCACCTTACTTCCTCCAAGGATTAGACATCCTTTACGAGCATATCCCAGTCCCAGATCATCATCCCCCCTATCTCCAAGACATCCGCAGGGCCATAGAGTTCATCGACGACGCATTGTCCCAGGGTCGAAAAGTCTTGGTGCACTGCGCCGCAGGCCAAGGTAGATCAGGCACAGTTGTAGCTGCTTACGTAATGTACAAGAAGGGGCTTACGAGCGACGAAGCCCTAGACTGGATAAGAAAGACCAGGCCAGGGTCCGTGGATCCCGTCCAGGAAGAAATTTTGAGGGCCTTTGAGACGTTTCTAAAGCTTAAGAAGGAGAGAGAGTCGGGACCAGGCTGAGGATTCGTCCCCCCTAAACTTATATTACTCTCCAACACAGGGATATGATGGTTGTGCCATGCCGGTAAAGAGAAAGAACAGGGGCAGGGCTAAGGGGCAGAAAGGCTCTGAACAGATGGTGCAGTGCGACAACTGTGGCGCCCTCGTGCCTCGAAGTAAGATCCAGCGAGTGACGCGACGCTTGTCGCCTGTCCGCGGTGAGCTCTTGAGGGAGCTTAAGAAGATGGGGGCCTATGTATCGGGCAACGTGGTCACAGAGAACCTCTGCATCTCCTGTGCTATACATTATGGTGTCTTGAAGGTTAGGCCGAGAGAGGAGAGGAAGGAGAGAGTCATAATTTAATAAGAGTGTGGTGAATATTTGCTCGAAGTGACACAAGTGTCTTTAATATCATATTGATTTTGATGAGTGGTTAGGTTTATAATCTCCCCCCAAAATATTTTTCTAGAGTGGTGGTTTAGCCATGGTTATGCAGCCAAGAATTTCGCTAATCGGCCTCAGGATCAGCATGTTTGCTGTCTGGCTCGCGGTCGTAGGGACCGCCTCGCTTCTCTTGACGGCTCTTATACTCTATCTCGACCTACCCTCCTTCTACATTTACGGCGTGGTGGGCTTCGTCATCCTAATAAACATACTTCAGTGGCTGCTGGGACCATACTTGATAAATGCGTTTTATCGCGTGAGGCCCGCCGACCCCTCTAGCTACATGTGGCTCCATCAGATGGTTGAGCAGGTGGCTGTGAGGAGTGGGATGCGGGCAAGCCCGAAGGTCATGATAGCGGAGATTAATTTGCCGAACGCCTTCGCTTACGGAAGCCCCCTAACTGGTCCTATGGTGGCCGTCACTAGGGGCCTTCTCGACAGGCTTCCGAGGGACGAGCTGGAGGCCGTGATAGCCCATGAGGTGGGCCATCTGAAGCATAGGGATGTGGTTGTAATGCTGATGATAAGCCTAATACCCGCGATAATTTACTACATCGGATACACCCTGTACATGTCCGGCCTCCTGGGCGGTTCTAGGAGGAATGGAGGAGGCGCGGCCCCGGTCCTAATAGGAATAGGTCTGATCGTTCTAAGCTTCATCTTCAACCTCTTCGTCTTCCTCATGAGCCGGCTCCGGGAGTATTATGCAGACAGCCACGCGGCACTGGTGGTCTCTGATGGTGCGCGGAGGCTTCAGAGGGCGTTGGTTAGGATAATGGCCGCGGCTGGGAGGATCAGGCCAGCCGAGAGAGCACACGCAGAGCAGCTTAAGATGTTCTTCATTTCTGACCCCGAGCACGCCATTGACCCATACGTTGATGTGGATAGGGTAGTCGAGGAATTAAGGAGGGCGAAGGTTAGCGCTCTAAGCGAAATCTTCAGTACACATCCCCATCCCGCTAAGAGGATCAGACACCTAGACAGGTTCATTTATGGGGCCGCTTGACTACTTCTTGAGCCATCTATAGTTTCCTCTCTGCCCGACCCTAGTCAGCTTCTTTTGGTTGTATAGGTAGCCGAGGGCTTGGCTGACCTTCCTGCTCTGAAGCTTGAGTCCTGTAGCCTCGGCGATCTTAAGCCGGACCTCCGCCGTCGTCTTTGGAGTCGAGAAGAAGCCAGAAGGTATCAGGAGTCTCTCTATGGCGTCAAGCGCTAGGGCGGCCTCAGACCTGCCCCTCCTTTTTCTCGCTGTACCTGCGGTGTCCTCCGTCTGGCCATGCAGCTGTTCTGTCGCACCTACTCTACTCTCGATCATCTTTGCGGCTGAAACGAGCTTATCCGCGCTCTCCACCAGCTCCTCGAGTCGGTCAGTCTCGAGTGATAGGTCGCCGAAGGCTCTCCTGATTGTGAGGCGATAACGCGGCATTCTCCATGCGGGGATGCATAGCGCGGTGCCATATAAGCCCTTTATTTCCATCCGAACGCAAAGCATAGCACGAGTTTTTCTTGCACAACTATCTACGCCACCTTTGGCCGCATAGGCATGTCAATCGTCACGGTTCAGAGTTTTTATCCAAGATACGTGGAAGAATCCTTGACGGAGATTTGAGGGATCCGAGGATCTACGCAGCCTCAGTCCAAGACATCCTGAGCGGAGCCGTCACCGACGTATACTTCGTGAGATCTAGAGAGATACTGGAGAGGGAGGGACTCGCGAGCAAGTCTGTGGTCGCTGATGTGCACGCATATAGTCTGCCTGAGGGCTACAGGTGGGGGGTTCTAGCGGGGGTCGAGGAGGTGGCCGCTCTCTTGGAGGGTAGGGCCGTCGACCTATACTCGATGCGTGAGGGCGAGATCTTCAGGGTTTATGAGCCTGTGATGGAGGTGTCGGGGGCCTACGGGGCTTTCGGCGTCCACGAATCAGCCCTCTTAGGCGTCTTGAGGCATGGCTCAAGCGTTGCGACCAAATCAGCGCGAGTAAGAATGAGGTGCTGGGGGAAGACCCTCATCTTCTTCGGCATCAGATGTGTCCATCCCGCGGTTGCTCCAGCCATCGACAGGGCCGCCTACATCGGTGGATGTGACGCGGTCTCTAACGTGATTGGTGCGGAGATGATGGGGGAGAGGCCGGTCGGCACAATGCCGCACGCACTCATATTAGTTTTCGGAGACCAGGCTAGGGCCTGGCTCTCGTTTGACAAGGTCATGCCAGAGGAGGTGCCTCGAATCGCCCTTTGTGACACCTTCCTCGACGAGAGGGAGGAGGCGCTACTTGCAGCTAAGACTCTTGGACAGAGACTCCATGCTGTAAGGCTGGACACACCCTCGTCGAGGAGGGGCGATATGAGAAAGATAGTCCAAGAGGTTAGGTGGCTGCTCAACATAAACGGTTATCCACACGTGAAGATTTACGTGAGCGGTGGGCTGGGGGAGGAGGAGGTGGAGGAGCTGTGCAACGTCGCCGACGGCTTCGGCGTCGGGACGACCATAGCCTTCCCACCCTCCATAGACCTCGCACTAGATATTGTCGAGGTTGAGGGGAAACCGGTCTCGAAGAGGGGGAAGCTCCCCTCGGCGAAGCAGGTATACCGGTGCGACCAGTTCCACGACGTGGTTGTGCCTCGCCATAAGAAGTTGGAGCGCTGCCCTAAGTGTGGCAGAACGGTCGAGCCTCTCCTGAAGCCCCTGATAAAGAGCGGGGAAATAGTTGGTGACCTGCCCTCAGCTAAAGAGATCAGGAGCTACGCGATGTCAAGGCTGGAGGCCTTGATGAGGCTAGAGCCAATCGAGCCCGAGCCGCTGCTCATCAGCTAGGGCCTAAGCCTCACGGGCAGGTATCCCGCCCTCGGTCATTCGACGGACATTAAAGACCTTCTCAACCTTCTCCCTGCTTAAATATCCGAGCTCGACCACGATATCCTTTATTGGCCGCCTCTCGGCAAGCGCCCTCTTCGCCACCTCCGCGGCCCTATCATAGCCTATCAGGGGTGCTAGGACAGTGATGATGGAGGGGCTGCTCTCAGCGTAGAGCAGACACCTCTCTCTGTTAGCCGTGATCCCTGGGATGACCTTCTCTGAGAGAGCTGATGCCGTGTTACTCAACAGCTCAATCGAGCCGATCAGGCAGTAAGCTATCAACGGGTTCCCCATGTTCAGCTCGAGCTCCCCAATCCTCGAGGCCTCGAAGATGGCCGCGTCGTAGCCGACAACCATGCATGCAGCAAGCATCGAGGCCTCCAAAATTACTGGATTAACCTTGCCGGGCATGATGCTCGAGCCGGGCTGGACGGCTGGTATCTCGATCTCGCCGAACCCCGTTACCGGCCCGGAAGACAATAGTCTCAGATCGTTGCATATCTTTAAGATGCTTCCTGCGACAACCCTAAGGGCCCCGCTAACCTCTACGCAGGCATCCTGGGTACCCATTGCCTCGAACCTGTTCCTAGCAGTCACGAAGGGTATGTCGGTCCTCTCGGAGAGGAACTTGACTACTCGGGGAGCAAACTCTGGATGAGCATTTAGGCCCGTACCCACCGCGGTTCCCCCTATGGGAAGCTCGAGGAGGGCCTCCGCGGCTCTTCGGACCCGCAAGACCGCCTTCCTGATCATCTCGGCGTACCCGCTAAACTCTTGTCCCAGCGTTACGGGTAGGGCATCCTGCAAATGCGTCCTGCCACTCTTAACTACATCCTTAAACTCCTGCGACTTCAGCTCAAGAGTGCTGGCTAGGAGGTCAAGCCTCTTGAGAAGTGTCTTGTAGATTGTGCTTGCCGCAGCCACCCTGATTGCAGTAGGTATCACATCGTTGGTCGACTGGCACATGTTTACGTGGTCGTTGGGGTGCACGAGGCCTTTGTCGCCCCTCTTACCTCCGATTATCTCTGCAGCCCTATTAGCTATCACCTCGTTAGCGTTCATGTTAGTCGAGGTGCCTGAGCCGGTCTGAAACACGTCTACCACGAACTGGTCGTCATGTAGCCCTTCCGCAACCTCGAGCGCAGCCATGTAGATGGCCTCACCTATGTGCCTTGGTAGAAGTCCGAGCTCCATGTTTGCTTTAGCCGCGCCAGCCTTGATAAGTCCGAGAGCGTGAATGAACTGGCGAGGCATCCTGAGGTTAGAGAATCTGAAGTTGTCAAGGGCCCGGGCGGTCTGGGCGCCGTAATAGGCAGTCTGGGGGACCATCATCTCCCCCATCGTATCCCGCTCTATACGATATCCCGGAGAGGTATCCATCACAATACCTAGGATTATGCCCGCATTATAAATTGGTTCTTATGTCCGGGAACACCTAGCCCCGGGCACCGGTTTGGGTGGGTATCCTTACGAGGCTTCCTTGACCGAGGCCAGGCGGAATGTTCTCCTCACACTGCCCCTCGTCGCCAAAAACTATTACCAGCACGTCTCCAAGGGCCTCGACTACTCGCCCCTTCCACAAAACGGACTTGTAATCCTCGTAGAACACCTCGGATCCTACAAGAGACTCGAGCTCGCCTGGATCGATTCCAGAGGTCGGCGACACCAAGATCCTCTCCTGCTCGTCAAACCCTACAACGATAAAGTCGAGGTAGCTTGCCTCCTCTCCTCCTGGCATTTGTTCTCAGGATTCCTGCGCCGCCCTCATATACTTTATTCGACTTGAGGGTAGCCCATGTATGAAGAGATAAAAGCCTGATGAGGTAGCTTGGGTAGGCATGGCTCGGCTATCCTTTGGGGACGGCTTCAAGTTTGGGTTCTCGACCGTTGGGGTTCAGCACGAGATGGGTGTGTCGGGCTCGGAGTTCGAGTCGGACTGGTCTATCTGGCTTAGGGATGCTGAGAACATATTGGGTGGAGTGGTGAGCGGTGATCAGCCTGAACAGGGGCCTGGATATTGGGGGCTCTACCAGCTTGACCACTCTAACGCTAGGAGCATCGGGATGGATGCAGCTTGGATAACTGTTGAGTGGGCCAGGATCTTCCCGAGCCCTACGACGGGGATTGAGGTGCCTGTCGAGCAAGGGGGGCGAGGTCCGACGAGGCTGCTGATCGAGGAGAAACACGTCAAGCGGCTGGAGAATATAGCAAGGATGGACGCCCTAAGGCGCTACAGGGAGATAATCTCTGACTGGAGGTCTAGGGGAGGCTTCGTCATAGTGAACCTATTCCACTGGGCGCTGCCCACCTGGCTTCACGACCCGATAGCGGTGAGAAAACGCGGGCCCGATAGGGCCCCCGCCGGCTGGCTTGAAGATCGGTGCCCCATAGAGTTCGCGAAGTTTGCGGGCTTCGTTGCTTACCATCTGGACGACCTAGTGGACGCGTGGTACACCATGAACGAGCCGATGGTCGTAGCGCAGGCCGGCTACCTCCAACCTAGATCAGGCTTCCCACCAGGCTACCTCGACATACCCTCCTACGAGGTGGCCAGAAGAAATCTAGCCATAGCACACGCCCTCGCCTACGACGCCGTCAAGAACTTCTCTAAGAAGCCAATCGGCCTAGTCGAGTCTGTGGCCCACTGGATGCCCCACCGCGAGGAGGACGCACAGGCCGCCGAGGCGGGCTTCGAGCATAACATATACCCCTACAATGCGGCGGCCAGGGGGCTTATCTCGGGAGAGACGCAGGACGAGCTCAAGGGGCGGCTCGACTGGATAGGACTCAACTACTACACCCGGATAGTTGTGAGGGTGGATGATGGGGCTCCGTTAGGGTTCAGGATACTGGATGGGTACGGGTACGGGTGTACGCCGAGGGGCCACTCGAGGGACGGCAGGCCTGTCAGCGACTTCGGCTGGGAGGTCTATCCGGAAGGGCTCTACGAGGTTTTGAAGAGGCTCTACTCGAGATATAGGCTCCCCATCTACGTGACGGAGAACGGGGTCGCGGACGCGGAGGACAGACTTCGGCCGCGCTTCATAGTCTCACACCTGTACCAGCTCCATAGGGCCCGAGGCGAGGGAGTAGACGTCAGGGGCTACTTCCACTGGAACCTCACGGACAACCTCGAGTGGGCAAGGGGCTACAGCATGAGGTTCGGGCTCTTCGAGCTGGACCTAGAGACTAAGAAGAGGTTCGTTAGGCCCAGCGCTCTAGTTTTCCGGGAGATCGCCACGTCTAAGTCGATTCCGGAGGAGTTTGAGAGTATGGCTGCGCCGCCAGCTGGGAGGGGTTTGGAGGGCTAGCCGCCCAGCCACTCCTCCATGAGCCTGTAATACCATCCATCCTCCTCCTCGATCTCCTCATAGAACTTTTCAGTAAGCGCTATGGCTTGTGCCTGCAGGTGGTAGCACGTCGGCTTCTGCCTATGCAGAACCCTGAAGTAGAAGTCGTCGCAGCTGCAGTAAGGGGCCTCGGGCAACACTATGTAGTCCCTCTCCCGTCCCACAACTATCCACT
>AWOC01000004.1 GCA_000494185.1 Candidatus Calditenuaceae archaeon JGI OTU-3
ATTTGCAGCCTTTAACTGCGAACTCCTCCTCCTCAACATACTCACCAAGTCTAACCTTTTTTTCCATCCACCTTTTCCTTTTCTTAGTATCTGGCTCTGGTAAGCTTTCTTGTAATGCTTGAGTATAAGGATGTAAAGGATGAGAAAGAACACTCCGTGATCTACCATACTCAACAACGGTCCCTCTAAACATTATAGCAATTTCATCACTCATGTAATAGGCTGTTGCGAGATCGTGGGTTATGTATATGAACGTTATTCCTAAATCATCTTTTATCTTCTTAAATAAGTTAATAATATTCATCCTGATTGACGCATCAAGCATTGAAACAGGCTCATCCGCAATTACAATTTTCGGTTTAGCTAGTAACACTCTCGCGATGGAAAGACGTTGTAACTCACCCCCCGAAAATTCATGTTGATACTTCCCCTTCACCTCCGTCGGGTTAAGACCTACATATGAGAGCGTTTGATCCATAATTTTTTCTACCTCCTTTTCGTCATCAACCTCTGCTACATTTACAAGCGTTTCCCTCAAGTACCGAATGGGCTTCTGCATTGGGTTGAAAGAGGCGTAAGGGTCCTGCATCACTGGTTGAATATATTTACGAAACTCCTTATCACCTATTTCGTAAATGTTTCTATCCATAAATAATATCCTACCATGATCAGGTCTATATATCCTCAAAATCAACTTTGCCAAAGTCGATTTTCCAGACCCGCTTTCACCAGCAATGGTGAAGATCATGGGCTTATCCTCTATAACGATCCTCACGTCATCTACCGCTCTGAATCTGAATCCAAAAAATCCGTACCTGAATACCTTACTTACATTTTCCAGCTTTAGTAATGGACGCACCTATTTCTCACCTCCCCGAATATAAAACACACCTAACTTTCCATCCTTTTTCATATTCGATAAGTGGTGGCTCTTCTCTCCGGCATACATCTACTGCGTAAGGGCATCGCTGGTGAAATTTACATCCTAATGGAGGATTCTTAAGATCCGGTGGAGCCCCTCCTAATCCCATTTTAGGAGACTCATCACCTAATCGAGGGAGAGATCTAATAAGCGCTTGTGTGTAAGGATGTTTAGGCTCTTCAAATAGATTTTCTGTGGGAGCTTCCTCAATAATTTGGCCTGCGTACATTACGATCATTCTTTGCGTCATCATGGCATGAACACCCATGTCGTGCGTCACTAAAACAAGTGTATTTCGGAGCTCTTTCTGCTTTTCTGTTAAAAATTGCAACAAAACTTTTTGCAATATGACGTCAACGGCTGTTGTTGGCTCGTCAGCGAAGATAATATTTGGTTTAAGTTGAAGTGCCAATGCAACTACTATTCTCTGTCTCATGCCTCCACTGAGTTGGTGTGGGAATGCTTTTAAAACATCTTTTCTTAAACCCATAGTACTTATGTATTCTTCAGCAATTTTGTAAGCTTCTTCCTTGCTTATTTTAAGATGTTTACATAGAACTTCCGAGAAATGATCACCAATCCTCATAAACGGATTTAAGACGTTCATAGAATTTTGAGGAATATAAGCTACATTCTTCCACCATATATTCTCTCTCCTATAATCCTCTGTAACAGATAGGATGTCAATATAATAACTATTCGCGACTTCTAGTATGACTTTTCCCTTAGCTGTTAAAGGAGGATCCATAAATCCATAGAGAACTTTTATAAGTGTGGATTTACCACAGCCAGACTCGCCGGCTATACCTATTATTTCATTTCTTTGTAACTCAATAGAAACATTATTCACCGCTTTAATAGAAATTTCTGGGGATATCACATATTCCCCATACACATCGACAGCCTTCAAAGCTGCATTAGTTTTGACAGACATCACCCACCACCCCTCAGTCGTGGGTTCAAGTATGCTGACACACTCACTGATATTAGATATAATCCTACGAAAATCAGCACCAAGAGCACTACTGGTGGCAGGACCCACCACCACAATCCCCTGAATACGGCGCCATAGTTAAGGATCCAATATATCATCGTTCCTAGAGTGTCTTCTGATAAGATTGATAATCCGAATATCGCTAATGCTGTTTCCATCCCGATCGCCCATATAATAGTGTTTATGAAGTTTGTCAAATGCCACCCCAATATATATGGCATGACCTCGTAGAGTAGTATGTTGAAGAAGCTGATACCACTATATGACGCTATTGTAACAAAATCTCTATTCACAACAGATAAGGCTATTGACCGTACGTTTCTAGCGGGCCAAGCCCATGCGATTATTGATAAAATGATCGGTATCGTATAAATACTCATGGATTGTTTCAAAGCTAAAGCAAATATAATCAATATAGGTAGTCCTGGCATCACTATGAAGGGATCTATCAAGAGAATCAACGCTTGCTCTAATCTCCCACGCAAGGTTCCTGCGAATAAGCCCACCAGCAACCCTATATGTGACCCAATCAGAGCAGTAAATAATCCAATATACAATGAGTTGGTCAGCGCGTTTGTCGTTGCCCAAAAAACTGGTCTTCCATTAGTTGTAGTACCTAAAACTAAATCTATGGACATTAACTGAGGCGGTTTATCTTTAGGATACGTGTACCACTGTCTATGGTTTTGTGGTGAAATTAGTGACATTACTGATAGAGCGGCTAAGAAAAAGATGATGATGAGACCAAGTTTAAATCTCTTATAATTTAGTAAAAATTTGACGGTTCTTATGACTGGTTTGGTTTTTTCCATTTCATCTTACCTCGCGAATCTTATCCTAGGATCAACAAGATAGTATACAACAGTATCGAGGAAAAAAGTAGAGAGTGCTACCCCTACTACGGAAAGTGATAGTATTGTAAACGCAATCGGGTAATCTCCAATAATTATCGCTTGATACAAAAGTGATCCAAGTCCAGGATAAGCGAAGATATATTCCGTTACTAGGGCTCCGCTGAAGATAGCGCCAAGCGCGAGTGATAGTGCAGTAATCTGTGGAATCATTATACTCCTTAGCACATATTTGCTTCTAATTTTTCCCATACTTACTCCTCTGAGCTTCGCATAAACGACATAATCCTCGGTCATCGTTGCTAAGGACAATGTCCTAGAACTTATGAACCACCATCCTAATGCACTTATGACAATGATTGAGAGGGCTGGAGCTGATGCTGTCTTTAGGATATGGAAAGTAACTTCTACTAACTCATTAATAGAAGTTATTTCAATTGGAGGTATAGTAGCAGGGCTTAGAGAAAAAATTGGAATTAAGTATGCAAAGATGTAAATTAATGCGAGTGAGAAGATATAGTAGGGTATGGGGTAAAGTATTAAAGCTATATTTTCAAGGAGTGTTCCAAAAGCCTTCTTCTTAGAAAAACTCACTATGACTCCTAAAATGTTTCCTAACATCCATGCTACAGCAGTTGCAAAAAGTAGTAGACCCACGGTCCAAGGCAAATATCTTAAAACGATTTCACGTGCGGGGCTCGGGAATACGATGAAGGAAGATCCAAAGTCAAGTGTGAAGAACCTTAGTAGATATATTACATACTGGTCCAGCGGCGAACCTGACAACCCGAACAACTCGTAAAGCACTTGCCGCATTTGCATGTATTCCTCAGGATCTAACCTCTGCCCTAGCTGAGCAATGGCATTAAGCATTGCATCCACAGCACTCGTTGGGATCGCTCTAATTAGGAGGTAACTTATATTGAAGGCGAGAAAAAGCGTTATTAACAACGTTAAGACCCTGTTTATCAAATGTCTGACATAAGGTCGCAATTATCGCCCCCCAATAACGATTTTATGATACTGTCTAATAAACGTTCCCCCTAACATTAGATTTGACAAATAAAAGTGTTGTGACCATTAACACACGAGTCTCGTTGTGATAGAGTAACTTCTTTAACGGCTGCGGTCGTATCGGCGTTGAACCTGCTTTTTCCCTAAAGATCAATCTTGTCCAAACCGTCACTCTTTTCCTGTTCTCTAACTAATAATAAGGGTGAGTAAGATCTTTTCGTGTGTCTGTTGTGTTGTGCCTTTTTGAAAAATCGCTAAGGACATCTCCTTTACATCATTCTTGACCATGGTAACCCCGTGCAAGTTCAAAGATGAGCCAAAACTTACGGGAGGCGGTACGCCAGGAGTCTCCCAGCGCCCCTATATCTTAGCATCATAGCGATATTCGCGGAGTAGGAATGTTTTTAAGCATCTTTAAACTGTTGAGCAGCAAAATATATAAGTCAGTACTATTTATTTCTAGAGTCGCGCAGCAGGGGAAAAAAAATGAGATGTGAGTCAATATTACCCCAGAAAGTATGCAGCATGATTGCTGTCGCCCTTCTGGCCTCAATGATGATATTGTCCATACCGGTTGTTGTCCACGCACAACCCCCACTACCACCAGGTGTGGTTAGAGGTGATGTATATATCGCGGAGAATCACTGGGGTCGTTTCCTCGACCCATATCATTTTAACTGGCTTGTACCCGGAGTACCAGTAGGTTATGGCTATGGCCACGCGTGCGCGAAGTAATCGAACTGGTCAAGGGTGAGCAT
>AWOC01000005.1 GCA_000494185.1 Candidatus Calditenuaceae archaeon JGI OTU-3
GCCAGATACTAAGAAAAGGAAAAGGTGGATGGAAAAAAAGGTTAGACTTGGTGAGTATGTTGAGGAGGAGGAGTTCGCAGTTAAAGGCTGCAAATATGTGTTTAGATGCCCCTATGCGATGAGTAAATGTAAAACGACCCCACCACCGTATATCAGTGTTAATGGTGTTGAGGTTAGATGCTGGCTTTACGCCGAGGGAGGCGGTTAGTAGGTAGCCTTTTTGGCCGTTTGCAGAAAAACTAGTCTTTAGTTCGACGATATCAAGGTTTTTCCAGTTAACATATCGCAGAGGGCTTTTATGGGCATTTTGAAACGGTATCATATATGGCTGGACGTCAAACAGCAGTAAGACAGAGCTGTGCAGACCTTAGATTCCTCTTATGGCTCTCCATATTTTCGTGGGTGTTAGGGGCATGTCGATGTGCTCTATGCCTAAGTGTGAGAGGGCGTCTATCACGGCGTTGACTACTGCGGGTGTGGCGGCGATTGTTCCGGTCTCTCCGACCCCCTTGACGCCCAAGGGATTGTGTGGCGAAGGGGTTATGGTCTCGTCTGTCTCGATCTCGGGGACGTCCGCCGCCGTTGGTACGGCGTAGTCGGAGAGAGTGGCTGTGAGGAGGTTTCCGTTGTTGTCGTAGATTGCCTGCTCCCACAGGGCCTGCGCTATGCCCTGGACCACCCCACCATGTATTTGCCCTTCGACGATGGTCGGGTTTATCCTGACCCCACAGTCGTCCACGGCCACGTATCTCAGGATCTTGACCATGCCGGTCTCTGGATCCACCTCGACCGTGCAGACGTGGGTTCCGAAGGGGAAGGTGAAGTTTTCCGGGTCGTAGAAGGCTGTGCTCTCTAGGCCTGGCTCGGTCCCCTCCGGCAGCTCCCTTGAGCCGGCGGCATAGGAGGCTAGCGCGACCTGCTGGATCTTTACGCTCTTCTCGGGGAGCCCCCTAACACTGTAGACCCCCGCCCTAAACTCTACGTCCTGCTCCGACACCTCGAGCAAGTGGGCAGCTATCTTGCGCCCCTTCTCTATAACTCGCTTGCAGGCCAATGCTATCGCGCCGCCGGCGACCGGCGTGGTCCTCGAGCCGTAGGTCCCCATCCCGAAGGGAATCATGCCTGTGTCGCCATGTATGACCTCCACGTCCTCGAGTGGGACGCCGAGCTGATCGGCCACTATCTGGGCGAAAGTCGTCTCCTCGCCCTGCCCGTGCGGGTTGCCGCCCGTATAGACCGTTACCTTTCCAGAGGGGTGGACGCGGACAGTAGCGCTCTCCCAGAGCCCTAGGCCGAAGCCTGTCGCCCTGACGGCCCTAGAGGGGCCGAGCCCACAGATCTCGACGTAGCTGGATATGCCGATGCCCAACAGCTTGCCCTGCCTCCTGGCCTCCTCTTGTCTCTGCCTAAACTCTGCGTAACCGATCTTCTCTAGAGCCTTGTTGAAGGCGGCCAGATAGTCTCCACTGTCGTATAAAATTCCCGTGACTGACTGGTAGGGGAATGCCTCCTTCTCGATGAAGTTTCGCCGCCTTACCTCGACAGGATCCATCCCAAGCCTCCTAGCCAGGATATCAACCATCCTCTCGAGGAGATAAGTTGCCTCCGGCCTCCCAGCGCCCCTATATGCGTCGACAGGCGCTGTATTCGTTAACACGCCCATGACCTCGCACCTAATTGCAGGAATCTTGTAGGGCCCGCTCAGCATGAGTCCGAAGAGCCATGTGGGGATTCCGGGGGCAGCGGTTGAGAGATAGGCACCGAGGTTGGCGATGGAGCGTACATCCAGCCCGAGTATCGTGCCGTCCTTCTTCGCCGCGAGCTTCACATACTGGATATGGTCTCGACCATGGATGGTTGCTAGGAAGTTCTCCCTCCTAGTCTCCATCCACTTGACCGGCCGCCCCAGAGTCTTCGCGAGGTACGTCACGACCGCCTCAGGGCCATAGACGTGTATCTTGCTGCCGAATCCTCCCCCGACGTCCGTCGCGATGACTCTGATCTTATGCTCCGGTATCCCTGTCATGGCGGAGATAAGGAATCTGTGGATGTGTGGGTTCTGAGAAGTAATCCAGGCCGTTATACTGTCGCTGGAGGCTTCGTAGGACGCTACGATCCCCCGTGTCTCCATCGCCGCGGGCTGGAGCCTATGGTTCACGAGCCTCTTCTCGACGACGACGTCAGCCGCGCTGAAGGCCTTCTCTATGTCGCCTCCGCTGAGCCTCCAAGTGAAGGCGACATTATTCGGCACATCGTCATAGAGCTGTGGCGCCCCGCTCCGCATGGCCTCCTCCTGGTCAACAACCGCGGGCAGCGGCTCGTACTCAACTTCGACTAGCTTGGCGTAGTCGTGAGCCTTCTCGGGAGACTCCCCCACAACTACTGCCACCGGGTCTCCAACGTACCTCACCTTATCTATGGCGAGAGGTCTATACGTCGGGACCCTGATCTCCGCGTTGGTTATCACCCAAGCGCAGGGGACCGGGCCTACCTTGCCGTCCAGATCGCTCCCCGTTAGTGCGGCAAGCGCACCTGCCTTAAGAGCCTTAGAAACGTCCACGCGGCTAACCCTCGCGTGGGCGTAGGGACTCCTCACGAAAACCGCGTAGCACATACCCGGTAACCGTATGTCGTCCGTGAATCGCCCACGACCGGTTATCAGCCGCGGGTCCTCCCGCCTCTTTACCCGTGCACCAAATATTGCCGTCACAGCCAACCCCACTCACCTCCTCATCTTGGCGGCCGCGTCCAGGACCGCCTTGACGATGTTCTGATAACCCGTACATCTGCACAGGTTACCCGCCAGCATCTTTCTCACCTCTTCGGGAGAGGGGTTAGGATTCTGCTTCAGAAGCCAGAACGTCTGCATGATGAAGCCTGGCGTGCAGAACCCGCATTGGAGGGCGTGGTTCTCCCAGAAGGCCTCCTGGATCGGGTGAAGCTTACCATCACTCGCCAGCCCCTCGATCGTCAACAGCTCCGCCCCGTCGGCCTGGACAGCAAGAACGTTGCAGGACTTGACAGACCTCCCATTCAATATGACTGTACAAGCACCGCAGTTCCCTGTGTCGCAGCCCCAGTGTGTACCCGTCAGCCCTAGGTCATCTCGGATGAAATTGACGAGGAGCTTCCGCGGCTCCACAGCTCTCTTTACAACTCTGCCGTTAACCTTCACAGTAATCTCCACGAGCCCCTTCTGAGCCATTACGCCCCACCCCTCGCGCGAGAGACTGCTAGCTTGATGGCCCTCCGGGTCAGGACCGATGCCATGGCGCGCTTATAGTCCTCATCACCCCTCAGGGGGTCGGTTACAGGCCTAGCATCTGACGCAGCGGCGTCGGCGGCCTCCTCGATAACCCCATCTGTAGGTACTCTCCCGATAAGAGCCTCCTCAGCCCTCACAGCCCTAATGTTCACGGGGCCCAGCGAGGTTAGACCGATTCCAGCCCTGCTCACCGCTCCCGTCTTGTCAAGTGTGAGCTGAACCCCCACCGCGGCTGTCGCGAAGTCTCCCTCACGCCTCACCAGCTTGAGGTATGCGCCGCCGCTACCCTTAGGAGGTACTGGGACCCTAACCTCCGTGATCAGCTCGCCCGGCCTAAGCCTCGTCTTAAAAGCGTCTACAAAGAACTTGTCAGCCTCGATGAGCCTCCTTCCGCCCAGGCTTGCGGCCTGTATAACCCCCCTCAAAGCAATAAGGACTGAGCCCCAGTCACCCGCAGGGTCAGCGTGGGCGAGGCTTCCGCCAATAGTACCCATATTTCTCACCTGGGGATCACCGATCAGGGACGCAGCCTCGACCATCAGGGGGACCTTTCCGGCTAGCAGTCTTGACATGGCGATGCTGTTGTGCCGCGTCATAGCGCCTATCCTAACCCACCGACCATCACCCCGGATATACTCGAGGCCCCTGACCCTATTCAGGTCTATGACGGTCTTAGGGCTCAGTAGACCAAGCTTCATCAGTGGGAGAAGGCTCTGGCCACCGGCTAAAAAGACAGCCCGACCCCTGTACCTCGCCGCAAGTGTCAAGGCTCCGCGAAGCGTAGACGGCGCGAAGTAATCGAACTGGTCAAGGGTGAGCATCGGATAAGGTTTCCTATGAGAACCTACTTATATACTTTACACCACACATACTTTTAGGACAAACCCTATTCTCCCCAAGGGAAGCATAAAGTCGACCAACGCCGAGCCATCAGAGAAAACCACTACGACCCCACCGCACTAAAAATCAAACAACTCAACTAGAACAAAATGCGATTTAACGAAAATGCATACCAAAACGTGTTGACAGATGCTTCAAGTTTCAACCAGAGAAAGCCGTTATCTAAAAGTTTTTAAGGGGCAAGAAGATAGATTGGCTGAGGAAAATCGACTCAATCTGTAAAAACTCCGNGGCGAACTATTTTATTCGCTGTCATCGCTGCAGTCGTGGTTCTGATCGCCGTTGGAGCGGTATTGTTACCATCTTTGGAGAGACCCGCTGAGAAGATAAAGATCGAGTGGTGGGATGAGTGTGGCGAGGCCCGTTTACGTTGGGCTGATGAGATGAAGGCAGCGTTTGAGAAGCAGCATCCGGAGGTGGAGATAGTCATCGTCGAGTTCTCCTCAGACGAGGAGTTCAAGACAAAGTTTGAGGCATCGATAGCGGCAGGGCAGCCTCCAGCAGTCTTTAGGACATTGGGCGGAGGTGTCCTGAAGTCCTACGTCGACGGTGGCCACGTTGAAGACCTCACCGACCTCTTGAACGAGGACTGGGCCGTCAAGCAGATCCCGAGAGCGATGCTTAGACAGTCGACTTGGGGAGGCCGCCACTATGCGGTGCCATTTGACCTCTGGGTCGGACACTTCTACATCAATAGGGAGCTCTTCCAGGAGGCAGGCGTGGAGATACCGCCAATCACAAAAGCCTGGACCTGGGACGAATTTAAGGAGGCAATAATGAAGTTTAATGCCGCGGGGATCATCCCCATAGCTGTTGGTGGTAAGGATAATTGGGAGCTCTCCTTCTACTACATGTACCTAGTTGACAGGCTCGCTGGATCCGAGGCCTTTAGAAAAACGATTAACAGGGCTCCGGGATACAGCTTCACTGATGTCCTTCGTCTCGAAGTCTTTTAGGCTGATCGAGGCGACGCGCGCATTCAGCTTATCGCCGATGAATGCCCACTCGCCGTCATATTCTGCCCCCGTCTTGCTAATTTCGGGGTGATGAGTATCGCCTAGCGTAAGGAGCCTTACGCCGTTCGAGCCCTTATAGAGCAGCTTCATTGTCTTCACGTCTCCATAGCCATATCCCTGCCAGGGCTCGGGAGTGAATACAGCTATGACTTTATGCAGCCTCATCGAAGGGACGCCTATGACGAGAACTTGTCCAGAATGGCCTCCTGACGATATCATGATGAACTCGTCCTTCCAGCCCCCTGGAACATAGGTCTTGAGGGCAGCTTTTGCGTGGCTCAGCTCCAGCTTCCTCTCGTTGATGACCCTGTAGAGCTCCTCGGCGAGTGGGGGAGCCATTGGGGTAATGAGCCTACTGCCCGTGAAACCAGCCGCGGCACCTATTACGATACCTGCGCCAAGAGAGGCGAGAACCTTCCTTCTGGCCACGTTAGGTTTGATGACGCCCATCGTCCCTCAGTTAAGAGGGGTGTATGTGGAGGTCTTAAGCGCGCGTCTAACATGCTAGACGGCCCGCGGAGGATTGGGGACGCCGCCGATGCGCTCACCCACAAACACAGATATACGCGGACGACAAACACAAGCTGAGTGACGAGGGATGGTTAGTAAGGCTGTTTTAGCGGGTGTGGCTGTCGCCGTTGTTGCTGTGGTCGTCGTTGGCTTGTTCCTGCTTCAGGGTCCGGGGACAGGGGCTGGGGGTAAGGTTTGGAGGATCGTCAGCATGAAGGGAAGTTACATACCGCCGGAAGGCTGGAAGTTCGGAGACCCACCTATAATAAGCGATAAGTTCTTCAATCCAAGCAGGTTGACCATAAGCGTCGGCGATATCGTGGAATACGTGAATGAGGACGAGACACCTCACACTTTTACAGCTCTGAAGATTCCTCCAACAGCCTCAAGATTCGACTCTGGTCCCGTAGACCCTGGAAAGTCTTTCAGATACACATTCAAGGTGGCGGGAGACTACACAATCTACTGCACACTCCATCCCCACAAGGGGGTCGAGATAACGGTCAGATGATTAAACGGCCTTTCAACCAATAAGGATGAATAGAAGATCCTTCCTAGTTATCGCGGGTGTGGGACTCGCCGCGGCACTCGGAGCAATCTTGATCTACAGAAGGCCCGCGAGCCAGAGGCCCTTCAACATCAGGCTAGGGCAAGACAGATGTAAGAGGTGCGGCATGATCATAAGCAGGCTAGAATACGCCGCGGGAATACTCCTTGCTGGGGCGACTGACTGGGACTACTACGATGACGTAGGGTGCTTCGCCAAGGACTACTACAAGCACATGAGCGGGGGAGCAGCGATTCAGGATGCGAAGGTGGTAGATTTCAAGAAAAAGAGCCCTATTGACGCGAAGACAGCTCAATACGTCGTCGCCGACCCCAAAAAACTGTGGACTCCCATGAGCTATGGAGTGGTGGCTTTGGAGGACGTTGAAGATGCCCGAACCCTCGCTGAGGCCCATGGAGGCGTGCTTAAGACGTTTGAAGAACTCTTAGAATGGGCGAGGGAGAAGCCATGAGGAGCGGTGGGAAGAAAGTAATCTTTTATTTCATGTCATTTTTACCACTACTTCTTGTTATCCCCTCACCCTTACTACCTTTGTGGAGTTTCCAGCTTAACGCTCCGCTCTATGGTCAGAAGTGGCTTACCGTTGTGGTTCACCCATTATGGGGAGTGTCAGGAGACCTGCAAGAGATAAACATAGTAAACCACTACGTGGGTCTGGGAAGGATAGGGAATGAAGAGATTCAGGAAATCGCATACCTACCCTACGTGTATCTTTTGTCTATCTCCTTAGCAATACTCTCCACAGCGGCCTTTCATCTCAAGAAGAGGAGACTTGGAAAACTCTCGCTTTCCTTGAGGATCCTTCTAGTCCTCTCACTCTACCTCTATGTATATTTGTGGCTCTATAACTATACCCACACAATAACCCCTGGGGCAGCCATAAAGATCGAGCCTTTCGACCCCCCATTCATTGGCGAGCACAGAGTGGCAAACTTTGTTATACGAAGTTTCCCAGACCTATCCTTAGCCCTTCTAACGGTGTCACCACTCATCGAGCTATTCAACGCGTATAGATTGAAGAGATGAGGGGTCTAGTACCAGCCTTTCTAATTCTTCTTGGCCTATTGGTGAGGATGGGTTATGGGGTTGGAGCCCAAGAGACAGATCTACAGATGCTGATAGACAACGCGGATGCCGGCTCAGTGATTACACTGGGTCCAGGAACATATAGGGGGCCGGTACGCGTCTGGAAGAGTCTCGCAATAATAGGGTCGCCCGGAGCCGTAGTTGACGGTGGAGGAGCTGGGGATGTCATAGTCGTGGAGAGCGATAATGTGGTTCTGCGCGGATTGAGAGTAGTGAACTCGTATAGTGATGTGGCTTTCGAGCCTTCTGGTATAAAGATCTTGAGGAGCACTAATGTTACCATAGTCGGCAACGATGTTGAAAATGTCATACACGGGGTCTATATTGTTAACTCCTCTGGAGTTGTGGTTGCGCAAAATAAGATTGCTAGTCTGAGGGAAAGGGAGGTTAGCGACCGCGGACATGGCGTCTACCTATGGTACACCAAAGGGGCCCTGATAGCCGGGAACACGATAGATCACGTAAAGGACGGCGTCTATTCAGACCACTCATACTCCATAATCATAGCCAACAACACCTTCACCTACTCAAGATACGGAACCCACCTAATGTACTCCGCAAACCATACAATCCTTGATAATGTATACCAGAAAAACCTGGTGGGAATCGCGGTTATGTATTAATGTGGAGTCAAGGTACAGGGGAATACTCTGAAGGAGAATAGAGGCACATCAGTAAGCGAGGGCGTATTTCTACGCGAGGCGTGTGACGTGACTATTTCTAGAAACCTAATCGTCGGGAGCGCGGTAGGCATAAACATAGTGGCTACACCCTATCCGCGCGATAAGTTACTACTGATCAAGGACAACACCATAGCATTTAACAACATTGGCGTGGTTGCGGCGATATGGGCTCTCGGAGTCCTAGAGCAGAATGATTTGCTGGAGAATGCCCAGCAATTTTACCCTACGCCTGGCTCAGAAACATCGCTGGTTTGGCGAGGCAACTTTTGGAGCAACAGGAAGTACCAGCTCGGCGATAGATTTCTACTCGTAGACCCCATGGAGACGCTCACGGACAGATACCCCCTAATCAGGGCATTCATGCACGGCCCCGGATATACGGCACTCTCGATGATGAGAGCGGTGGTGGAGACCAATCCACGCATCAAGGCGGTTGACGTGTCGCCGGCTCGCTCACCACACAGGTCTCTGCCTGCCGCCAATTCGTCGTCGTGGAACTGGACACTAGCCGCCTGCCTGCTAACCTTTTTACCCGCGACAGCGATGGCGTTGTCTTGGAGGAATGCGCGCCGTACAGCTTGAAGAAGTTTCGAAGCGCTTTGGCGACTATTTCGCACTTAAGAATGTAAGCATGGAGATTGAGGACGGGAGCTCGGTACTTCTGGTCGGAAAGAATGGCGCTGGAAAGTCAACCCTGCGGAGATGCATCACCGGCATAATTGGGTTTGAGGGCAGGATCTTGACGCTTGGAATGGATGTTAAAAAACTTGGTAGAGAGGTCAGGAGGCTTGTCGGCTACGTACCTCAAAACATTAGGTATCAGGAGGATGTAAAGGTGGTGGAGCTCGTCGACTACGTTGCGGATTTGAAGGGAGTAGATGTTTTCTTAGATGAGGTACTATCTCCACTTGGCCTACAAGAAGTGGCCTACTCCAGGGTCGGCTCCCTCTCCAGCGGCATGAAGCAGCGGCTGGCAATCTCCTTGGCGCTCATCGGTGATCCAAAGTTACTGATCCTAGACGAGCCCTTCAATAACCTAGATCCAATGGCCCGAAACAAGCTGAGCGAGCTCCTGCAGACCATTGTGAGGCGGGGGCGTACTGTGATAGCAAGCGTCCACACACTAAACGGCCTGATCCATAGCTTCGAATACGTAGCCGTGTTGAGAGCCGGGAGGCTTGTGAGAATACTGGAGGCGGATGAGGTGAGTAGAATTGTGAAGCCGATTTACAAGATTCATGTTAGAGTGGGTGAGAGCTGGAGAACCTATTTCACTGATGATGTCTTCGCCAAGCTCAGTGAGCTGGCCGACGAGGGTTACGACATTAGGGACGCCTGGATTGAGGAGCCGGACGCTGAGGAGCTGCTGAGGGCGATCGGCGGGTGAACACGGCTCTGCCGATCCTCGTGAAGAGGAGTCTTTACAGCCTGCTGCTGAGCCGCTGGATGTTGGGATACATCGCGGTCTTCACGGCCCTCTCCCTCTCATTCGCGTATCTTGGTCTGCTAGGCCTAAGCACTGTGGGGTTTAGAGCTTTCAGCGGAGCTCTCGCCGCAATCATTAACCTAAACCTTTACGCCGTGCCCCTCGTGTCCATCATAACTGCGTCTCTCTCAATCGTTGCGGAGCGTGAAAATGGGACACTAGAGTTTCATCTATCATTACCAGTCACTAGAAGTGAGCTCTTTTTTGCAAAAGCCTTTTCGACGATGCTGGCGATATCTCTAGCGACGATTCTAGGCTACGGCCTGGCTGGCTGGTACTTGATGCTTGTGCTCTCTGATGCCGACTTAATCATCTTCCTAAATATCTTGGGGGCGTCGCTACTAATGATTTTCAGCTTTGTGGGACTCGGTATGCTCATCTCGTCCGCCACGAGGAGCAGGTTCACTGCGCTTGCTACATCTATTGCCCTGTGGATATTTTTCACCCTTCTATACGAGGTGTTCCTAATGGTCTTCGTGATCGTCTTCAGGATCTCGGCGCTTGATCTGTGGCTTCTCATGATATTGAATCCGCTCGAGGCCTCGCGCCTTCTCATGGTTTACTCAGTCGATCCATCCATGTCCCTCATAGGAGAGCTGGGCAACTACCTGGCCAGGGAGTTTGGAGGCGCAGCCGCGTATCCTTCGCTTGGGGCACCTCTCCTCTACGGCTCAGTATGCCTAATTGTTGGGCTGGCTTGGTTTAGACGCATCGACCTCTAACAACCTAGTGCCTGCGCCAACACTGCTCTCGCGTCAATACTCGTCTCGGAGGTTACTGAGCCCTTTTAGCACTACTCTAGGGTTCTTCAGCTTTCTTAAAGACGACCAGCATCCTCTTACAAGCCGCTTAACCTTAAATGCCACCTACAGCCTCATCCGCTAATACTTCAGAAGTCTCTCCACCGGGTCCCCAGAATGGCTAGAAGTGTCGCGGCGACTGTTATGCCAATCACTATCATTATTGAGGCTACGGCCTGTTCGGGGGATGATAGCACGAGTGCGTAGCGTAGGGCGTTGTGGAAGTGGTAGAGGGGTGTGTATTGGGCTAGCTGCTGCATGTAGGTGGGCATGAGCTCGATGGGCCAGAAGGCTCCCGAGATGAACATCTGCGGGAATGCTAGAAGGTTGCTCGCTGCCGAGACAGCATCGGCCTCTTTTAGCACGCTTCCCAAAAGTATGCCCAGAGAAGTGAACGCAGCAACACCCATAAGGATAATCAAGAAGCTAAGAGGGTCAGGCAGCGCCCGTACCGAGAAGACCAGCCAGCCCACCGCTATCATTACCCCTGTCAGCACGACAGCGGCCACCGTCTGCACCACCATGAGGGAGAGGATCCAAGCCTGCTTACTGATGCTGGTTGTCGCCAAGAACTTCACAACGCCGCGGCGCCTGAAGTCTGAAACGACTGATGAGACGCCGATCAGACCATTCGTCATCACGAACGCTGCGATATAGCCGGGAAGATAGTAATCGACCGCCCGCAGCTGGCGTGTGTTACTGATCCTCGTGTCGAGCTCTATGATGCTCGAAGCATTAAGCAGCGAATGCTCGAACTCCGCTAAGATGTTCCTGATTATGACCTCGATTGGTTGGAGAAGCCTGTCATCTAAGCCACCTTCAAGCATTACAACTACTGGTGAGACATTCAAAGCCTGCTCAACTTTTTTCAGCTCCTCCACCCCTCTCATAGCTCTCTCCCGATCAGCGCTTGGAATTCCCTCGCCCGCCACCTCAACCATTCTTACTATGGTGTCGGCCGTTACATTCAACCTCACGGCTATCGCGTTCTTGAGGAGATTGTCGGTGAAGCCGTACGGGATCGTCAGTATCCTCGTTGGCGTGAAGCCGCTCTGCCTCGGCGTCTCGCCGGCCTCCAAGAGCTTCACCTCGAACACGGTTGAGTTGAGTATTTTGACGAGAGCTTCCGAGAGGGGGTAGGGGTGACCGTCCGAGTCGACGTCGAGGTTTCTCACATAGATGTTGTATGAGGGTGGCTGGGGGCTTCCGAAGACGGAGCCGAAGACGAGAAACAGCATGATGGGGAACAGGATGCCGAAGAAGAGGGCCACCTTGCTTCTCAGCCAGTTTCTGAACAGCAGGACCGTGAGGGCCAACATAGCCTTCATACCAGATCTCCCCTCTCGGAGATTCTGGAGCCCACCGTGGATAGGAAGACGTCCTCAAGCCCCGACGCACGGACTTCGAAAAGCCCCCGGAGCCCATGCCTCTCAAGCAGCGACAAGACGCCCTGAAGCTCCGAACCCTCCCTCACCGCCACCGCCCACCTCCCGTCGGGGAGACGCTCCGGCTTGAGGCACGATGATTGCAGCTCTTGAGACAGCGCCTCATCCAACTCGTCTATTATGAGTCGCGCCTTAACTGGCGACTGGGCGACGAGGTCGGGAACACGCCCTATCAACGCTATACGTCCATTCACCATTATGGCTACACGGTCGCTGAGGCGCTCAGCCTCCTCCATATAGTGCGTCGTAAGTATTATTGTCCGACCCTCACGCCTAAGACCAAGGAGGTAACGCCACGTCTCCCTCCTAGCTTGCGGGTCCAGCCCTGTGGTCGGCTCATCCAAGAATACGACCTCTGGATCACCGACCAGGGCCATCGCGAGGCCGACCTTCCGCTTCATGCCGCCCGATAGCTTCGAGAAGAGGCGCCCCCTGACTTCCCAGAGTCCAAGTCCCTCCAAGAGGTCTCTGAAGCCCCTCCCAACCCCCTTAGCCGCAGCGGCGAGAAGAACATTCTCGTACACCGTTAGGTTGTCTACCGCGCTGAACTCTTGGGGCAGGACACCGATTAATCTCTTGATTTTCCCGACATCTGAGCGGTTCCTGATGCTCAGGCCCATTATGTAGGCTTCGCCAGATGTAGGCGTTCTCAGACATTCTAGGATCTCGATCGTCGTAGTCTTCCCAGCCCCATTCGGCCCGAGAAGGGAGAAAACCTCCCCCCTCTCAACGTCGAACGATACACCATCAACAGCCCGGATATTGCCATAGAGCTTGGTCAAAGATATCGCCGCGACCGCGGTGGAGGCGGGAGACATCTCTTAGCAGCCGTTCTAGACCGCGATATATATTATTGGAGGGGGGCTTATCGACGCGTAGGATCATCACAACACGCACACGTCATGGTACGGTAATGAATACTTCTGAATGAAGCGCCCCAAGTTGTAATGGCGGAGGCCCAGCAAAGCAGGTCCATCCTCCTCCCGCCTCTAATGACGCCTAAACAACCGATCGCACACTATCTCGCGAAAACTACAGAAAAATTTCGATGAGGCATAGGTAGAGCCAAATTGTCATTGGGCGCAGCCCCTCTCCGGTTAGCCTATTCACGAGGCGCCGGATATGCCTGTGAAGGACGTCATCGTTGTCAGCTCCGCCTGCTTTATGAACGAGGCTGGATCACCAGCTTAACGCTTTAGCGTTATGTCGAGGCCCTGTCGCAGCGCCTTGTGCCGCATGCGTTGCACGAGCGCAGGGCGAAACGCTAAATAATCCTAGAACGGTTTTTCAGTTGCGAAGACCCCTATGACCGCTCGCCCCACCGTCACACACAACCTCGAGGAAGGGACCTCCAACTCGATGGGGCGGTGTTGAGCGTCGAAAAAGGGCCCGTAGCTCAGCATGGATAGAGCGCCGGCCTTCTAAGCTTGGAGAGAGCCGGAGGTCCTGGGTTCAAGTCCCAGCGGGCCCGTCCTATTCTTTCTCTTTTCTCTTTACAATATGAAATTACAGGCCGAGTTTTTTGGCGAGTTTATTTTAGTTTTGTAGCACTGCTTTAAATTATGTGTTATACATGATTATGTAAATTTTTGAACTTTAGGTCACCAATCTTAAAATAATAGGACAAAGAAAGGATTGCGATATGGCGCAAGAATCTTTTACGGTTAAAAGGCCTGATTTACTCACAGCCACTGCGTACATGGCTGTGACCTCAGCTGTTACGGGTGTTGGTTTTCTATTAACAGCCCCCATTCCATTGATTCCTGGAGCTATACATTGGCGAGTATTAGCTTTCCTCCCATGCGTCTTCGGAATACTTTTCGGACCCATAACTGGATTTGTAGCAGGTGCAATAGGCAATACACTCTGGGCAATTATAGGTGGGTACTTTAATCCCGCTACGCCCATATTCGATCTCGTAGGAGTTGGACTTACAGGATTGATCCCTGGCCTACTCTGCAAGCCTGAGGACTCAAAATCAAAAATAGGGTTACTTAAGATAGCGCTTATAAGCCTGCTTTCAGGTTTGGTTATGGTTCCGATAGTCGCGGTGGGCTTCGACCTAGTTGGAGCAGCGCCCTTCGTGCCTGCAGTAGTCTTTCTAATTCTAAGTGACCTTCCACCAATTGTGATAGGTACACCAATTGTGGTTGCCGCTGTGGCGCGTCCACTATTAAGGAGAAATCTAGTCAAATGGAGACTCTAAATTACCTTGAGGTAACTGGATTAAGCTGTAAATATAGCTCTGAATGGGTACTGAGAGATATATCATTTAAAGTTGGAAAGGGTGAAGCGTTAGCGATATTAGGCCGAAGCGCCTCTGGAAAAACGACCCTAGCATACTGCCTATCTGGAATTATACCGAACAGAATATGCGGAACAGTGTCTGGAAGCATAGTGGCTGATGGTGAAGAACTAATAGGCAAACCCATAAGAGAGTTTAATAAATCCATAGGGATAGTGCTTCAAAACTATGAGCTACAAGTTTTTGGATTAACAGTTGAAGAAGACTTAGAGTTAAGTCTTTGCGATGGGGATGATGAACGTCTTGAGTGGGCTTTAGAATTCTTTGATTTGAAGAAATACAGAGATTATTATGTCCATGAGTTATCGGGCGGGTTAAAACATCGTCTCGTATTAGCATCAACAATAGTAACAAATCCTAAATACGTGATACTAGACGATCCAGTTGCCAATCTTGATTGGAAGAGCAAAAAGATGGTAGCAAATATGATAAGGATGCTGAAGGAAAACGGAAAAGGAGTGATAGTTTTGGGAAGGAGACTTAAGGGGCTAGAAGACGTCATAGATAAAGTGTTATACCTACTAGGAGGAGCTACAGAAAACGGAAACACTTGTCTCTCAGACACTGCAGGACTAAATCTTAATGCTCCATCCAAACTTAATGACGATAGACACGTAGTTGAATTCAATCAAGTTTATTATAAATACAATAGTGAATATGTCTTAAAGAATATTTCATTAAAAATAAAGCGAGGAGAGGTTCTATCAGTAATGGGCCCAAATGGCTCGGGAAAAACAACTTTAATGAAGCACATTGTTGGATTGTTGAAGCCATGCAAAGGTAGCGTCCTAGTTAATGGTATAGATACGAGGAAAGCCAGTCCAGCTAGACTGGCGAGACATGTTGGAATAGTGTTCCAAGACCCTGAAAAATACTTTGTTTCTGAGACCGTTTGGGATGAGGTAGCATTTGGAGTGAGGAATCTCAAATTAGATGAGGGTCTAGTAGAGGAGGTCCTAAATATGCTTGGGTTAATTTACAAGAAGAATTCAAGTCCATATTCGCTTAGCATGGGTGAGAAAATTAAATTATCAATTGCCAGCGTAATAGCTATGAATCCTGAAATCTTAATTCTAGATGAGCCAACAACAGGTCAAGATAATGAGACGTTAAAACAGATTATTGCAATCATAAACAAAATAAAAAACATGGGTAAGACTATAGTAATAGTTACGCATGACTCTGATTTTGCCTTAAGTGTTGCTGATAGGATAGTAATTTTAAATGATGGCTCAATCATTGCTGATGGAAATCCTGCTCGGATTTTGAACGATTCTAAATTAATTGAGGATGCCGGAATAGAGCCACCGTCTCTCATGAGTGAGGAGAAATGTTAAACAAATTGTCCGTGACGTTAGATCCTAGAGTAAAAATTATTGTATTCCTTTCATGGATTTCATTACCATTTATTTGTAGGGACATTTATAGTATCGTAGCATTGCTAATAACTTCCATAGCACTGTTATTATTTGTAGGAGCAGCGGGTGCTGTCTTTAGAAAGCTGAGACTATTGATTCCTCTGATTTTGCTAGCATTTCCTCTCTGGACATTTTTGAATCAGTGGTCACTATTTTATGCTTCAAGTAGGGGTGTAGATTTTCTCTTTGGACTTTTTATGACGCTTAGATTATTGATAATAGTTATTATATCATTATCGTTCATAGTTTTTGTGAAGCCCACAGAAATTATTAAGGCTATGCAATCTCTTAGGCTTCCTCCAATAATTGGAGCAACTTTTGCTCTGGCATTTAGATACTTATACATAATTTCTGAAGACTACAAATCGATAAAAGAGTCACACCTTTGTCGAGGACTTGAACTGGATAAAGGATCATTAATAAGAAGAATTAGAAACTATATTCCATTACTGATACCTTTAATCATCAGGAGTATTGATAGCGCAGAAAAACTCGTCTTAGCGTTGGAGTTGCGTCCATACATCGTAAACAGTAGGAGAATTAGGCCTATGAAAATTAGAGATTTCGCAGTACTTCTCGGATGTATCTTAATATTGGTCTTAGCGATTTTATATAATTTCTATTTTGGTGGGTTGAGTTGAGTTTAAGGGTCCAGGAATATACTGGGCAAGATAGATATGTTGTCAGGATTGGTGACTTAGTGAGAGAATTACCGATAGTCCAAGTTTCTGAAAATGTCTGGATAGCGTCAAACGCAGATCTGATCTTGGGTGATGTAGAATTCATAGAGGTTGCGGCGAATTTGCTTGCTGAGAAAATTAAGCAGTATAGTCCAGATATTATCGTGGCTCCTGAGGCAAAGGCTATAGCGTTAACATATGAAGTGGCGAAAAAACTTGGCCATAAGAAGTTAGTAATAGCAAGGAAGTCCGTTAAAGCGTATATGGTTGACTACCTTGCAGAAGAATTTTCCTCTATTACTACTAAGAGTAAACAACTGCTAATATTTGTAAAGGATGATGTTTATAGGATTAGGGGCAACAAGGTGTGTATTCTTGACGATGTAGTATCGACGGGTGGGACTGTTAACGCCTTAGATCGACTAGTTAGAAGGGCTGGTGGGAAAGTTGCTTGTAAAGCGGCTATCTGGATTGAAGGGCCATGGTACAAAGGTGATTTAATATATTTAGATGAGCTGCCAATATTTTTGAAAAGTAGTTAATACTATTATTGTTAGAGTCTTGAATGTTCAGTATACTGGTGTCGATTGAGTAAACGATTTTATGTCGAGGTTGTTAATCATTTATACGGACGAGTAGAGTCGTCGTAGTCATTCCTACGTACAATGAGGCTTAAACAATCTCTAATGTTATTAGAGATGTTTTAGAATCTATGTGTGTGGCGGGAATTGATTGTTATGTTTTAGTTATTGATGATAATAGTCGTGATGGTGCTGCGAATGTCGTGGCCCGGTTGGCTGAAATAACTGGTAAAGTGTCCGTCATAGTAAGGCCGAGACGGGTGGGCTTGGGTTCTGCATATATTGATGGGTTTAAACATGTTCTTGAGAAGATGAAGGATGCCGATGTAGTAGTTGAGATGGACACTGATGGTAGTCATGATCCGAAGCTTCTTCCACAGCTTGTTAATCCTGTGTTGAAGGGAGAGTCCGATGTTGTTGGATCACACCATCTTTTTAATCGGCACAAGGGCGCTACCTGTCTAGGTGGAGTCACGTATGCTAAGGGTTTTTGGCAGGCTTACGGTATTCTCCACCCCGTCTGGTGTTATGATAAGGTTGGCCTCGATCCTCACACCCATCGTTCCGGGTAGGTAGATCCCAGGCTCAATCGTGAAGAACATTCCCGGTCTCAATGCGCTCATATTTCCGGTCTTTATGCTAGGCTCCTCATGGACCTCCGAGCCAAGCCCATGCGGGCGAGGTCCTTGGACGTGTGGAGATACTGCCCGAGTATGAAGAGGGTTTGGACGGGTTTGCCGGCTACAGCCACATCTTTATACTCTCAGTCTTCCACAAAACCCCCGAATACAGGACGCTTCTCAAGGTAAGGCCGAGGAGGCTGTTGAGGCTGGGCATACAGGAGGAGGCATTCCAACGTTGTGGGTTTTCTCCACAGACTCTCTTGTAAGACCTGACCCTTAGGGCTTACGCTCGTCAAACTTGTCAAAAGGGATGTCCGGGTTCTCTACGTGGAGGAGTGGACCTCTTCGACGGCACACCAGCGGTCGACATCAAGCCGTACAGGCCCGACTACAAGGTGGAGGTCTACAACAACTCTGAATAGTTCAAGCTCGACGCGGGGCAGCTGATTTGAGCACGGACAGGCTGGGGATAAAGGAGGAGTACGTCTGCCCTAAGTGCGGCTACCAGCTCACCATACCCGCAAAACCCAGCGACTCAAAGGTCAGAAATATCTGGAGCCTCTACTGTCCACGATGCGGTTACAGCTGGTAGGTGAAAACACCGATAAAAGACCTAAAATAACAGTGTAAGATAAATGGCGGCCTCAAAACAGTTTTCTAAGGGGGCCGTAGCTCAGTCAGGTAGAGCGGCCGGGCTCTCAACCGGCAGGTCGCGGGTTATAGTCCCTCCGGGCCCGCGCGGCTTCACACCGCGTGTGGTGTCTGATGATTTTGTAGAGGTTTATCCATGTGCTCGGCGCATTAGGCTTCGTTCTACTGCCATGTTTCGTCGTGAGGCGTTTTTAAGTTTGGTGGGCGGTATGTATATGCTTGAGTTAATACTTATATCTATGTCTAGTTCCTTTCTTCGCTGTGGCTGGGTTTTCTCGTATCGATGAGCAGTTGAGGAGCGCTTTTTGGCGGAGGTCCTATCCCCAAGGTGTTAGGGAGGAGGTTGATGTTCCGGACGTGATGTATCATGAGCTTGCTATGTCTTCGCTTAGGAGTAGGGGCGGTGCGCCTTGCTGCTTTTTTGCGGGCTCGGTCGTAAGGTGTTCTGAGATTCTAGACTACTCTCTCAGGTTTGCCTCTTTTCTGCGGTCGCGGGGTGTTAATGAGGGCTCGAGGGTGGGGCTGGTGCTGCCTAACTCGCCCCAGTTCATAGTTGCGTATCTCGGCATCTTGATGGCTGGCGGGACGGTTGTCCCCATGAATCCCCTCTACAAGTCTAGCGAGTTGAGATACATCGTCACCAAGAGCGGCACAGTGGGTATGGTATGCCTTGACCTCTTTTACGGTGAGGTTAGTGAGGCCATTAAAGATACTAGTGTAGGTTTCGTGGCTGTGTCTAATATTGCTGACCTGCTTCCTCCGGCGAAGCGCGTCCTGGGGAGGCTGCTCAAGAAGGTGCCCAGCGCTCCTGTCAAGGCTGGAGAGAAAGTGTACTTGCTTAGAGACGCGCTAAGACACAGACCGCTCTCCGAGGGTGAGGTTTTCAGGGGTAGGCCCGCGGAGAGCTGGGCGGCCATATGCTTTACAAGCGGCACCACGGGGCTGCCGAAGGGAGCTGTCCTGACGCACAGGAACCTTGTGGCGAACATACACCAGAGCTACGAGTTTGCTAAGACTGTGCTTTCGGGTGAGGAGAGGGTTCTCGCGGTCCTACCCTTCTTCCACA
This sequence comes from Candidatus Calditenuaceae archaeon JGI OTU-3, assembly GCA_000494185.1. The sequence goes on from AWOC01000005.1 coordinate 19,084, forward strand.
TTTACGGCCAGACGGCCATTATGGGGATGTCGCTCGCGTTCGGGTTCAGCATGGTTGTGCTTCCGAGGCCCGACCTCGGGGAGATACTGCGAGCCATCGAGAGGTATGGGGTGACCATTGTTTTTGGCGTCCCGGCACTCTACAACGCTATGGTGACCTCGCCCAATTTTAGGCGCGAGATCTTCTCTAGTGTGAAGCTCTGCGTATCGGGTGCCGACAAGCTCCACCCTGAAATAGCTAGGAGGTTTGAGGATGCTACCGGCCTCAAGATCGTGGAGGGGTACGGCCTGACTGAGACGAGCCCCGTCACCCACCTAAACCCCCCGGCTAGCCCGAGGATCGGGTCAATCGGTCTTCCGCTACCAAGCACCTACGCCTGGATCTTCAAGCTGGACTCGGACGAGCCCCTACAGGTTGGTGAGGTGGGCGAGCTGGCCGTCTCGGGGCCACAGGTGATGTGGGGATACCTTGACGACCCGGAGTCGAACAGGCAGGTCTTCTTCGAGATGTTTGGGAGGACTTGGCTAAGGACTGGAGATATCGCTAAGATGGATGAGGAGGGGTTCTTCTACATACTTGAGCGGAGGAAGGATCTGATAAAGTATAAGGGCTGGTCCATCTACCCCGCTGAGATCGAGAATATCGTTCTCCGCCACGAGGCTGTTAAGGCTGCGGCCGTCGTCGGGGTGCCGGACATCGAGGTCGGAGAGCGCGTGGTGCTCTTCCTAGCTCCGAAGACCGAGTATAGAGGCAGGATCTCGGAGAAGGAGATCATCGAATGGTGTCGGAGGAATATGCCTGTCTTCGCCGTCCCCTCAGCCGTCTTTATCAAGGACGAGCTCCCCGTCAGCATGACTGGAAAGGTTTTGAGGAGGGTTCTTAGGGAGGAGGCGATTGCCTTACTAAAGAAGTGATCCCTGCATAGTCACTTACCCTTGAACTCGGGCTTCCTCTTAGCGAGGAAGGCCGAGACCCCCTCGACTAGGTCCTGGGTGTTGAAGAGCTCGCCGAAGAGCAGCTTCTCCAACGTAAGGCCATCCCTGATGTGGGTCTCCTGGGAGGCTCTCAGCGCTATCTTGGCGGCGCGGAGCGCTAGTGGCGGCTTCTCCGCAAGCCTCTTGAGAAGCTCCAGCGCTCCCTCCTCGAAGCCTTCCTTTGAGATAACCCTGTTCACCAGTCCTATCCTGTAGGCCTCGTCGGCCCTGATCCTCTCACCCGTCAGTATCATCTCCGCCGCCCTAGCGAGTCCCACGAGCCTGGGGAGCCTCTGTGTCCCCCCTCCACCGGGGATCATGCCGAGGTTTATCTCTGGGAGGCCGAGCTCCGACCTGTCAGAGGCTATTCGAACGTCGCAGGCCAAAGCCAGCTCGAGGCCTCCGCCCAAGGCGTATCCGTCAATCACCGCCACGACGGGTTTCGAGCAGGACTCGATGACCTGCGCCACCCTGTAGAACATTTCAGATATCTCCCTAGCCTTGGACGCCTTGTCCTCCTCGCCGGCGAATAGGCCCGCAAAGGTTGCTATGTCTGCGCCTGCGGAGAATGCGCGGTCCCCCGCTCCTCGAAGTGCTATCACGCGAGTCGAGGAGTCTCTCTCAAGTTCTGTGATGGCGCTCTCAAGCTCCTCCAGCATCTTCAGGGTTATGGCGTTGAGCCTCTGGGGCCTGTTGAGTATCACCCACGCTAGAGGCGGCTCCCTCCTGACCATTATCTCGGAGAACTCACCTCTTAGTGGCTGTGCATTCGCCCCCTCTAGCAGGGTGGTGGAGGGCGTGTATCCCGGCCCCAGCTCCTTCTCATACTGCCTGAGGGCCTCCACTATTCTTTGCCCACCAAGCTCGGAAAGGTAGTCGAAGACCGATTTGGGGAGGTTTAGCCCCAACCTTAGCGCCGTCTCCACGTCCTCTCTGCTTGCAACCCCCTGTTCGACGAGCTTGGCCGCCTCGTTCAGCGCCGGCGCCACTAGTAAGGCGAGATCCACCACTGAGCCGGGTTCTGGGCTGATCTTGGGCCGCTCGTAGATTTTCCCCGAGTACTGGTAGAAGCCTCTCTGAGTCTTCACCCCCAACTCGCCCCTCTTGACCTTCTCAGCTACGGTCTGCACCAGCCTGAAGGTTGGGTCCCTCTCGCTTATGACCCGCATTATTCCGTGTAGCACGTCTATGCCGACGTAGTCTGCGAGCTCGAACGCCCCCATCGGAAAGCCGAGCCTGTATATCATGGCCGAGTCGACCTGCTCAACGGTGTAGAGGCCCTTCTCAACGAGGTGTGAGACCGCCTCAAACATTCTGACGATGACCCGGTTTACAACGAAGCCCGGTGTGTCGCGGCGCACGAGGACGGGGGTCTTTCCGAGCCTCTTAGCCAATGCGAACGCCGTGTCTCGAGCCTCATCCTTCGTCTGACTCCCCACTATTATCTCGACCAGCTCCATGAGCTGTGGGGGGTTGAAGAAGTGCATGCCCAAGAAGCGCTCAGGCCTCGACAGCACCGACGCAAGCTCGTTGATGGGGATCGAGCTGGTGTTGGTGGCGAGTAGGGCCGCCCTCGCGGCTAGGCGGTCGGCCCGCCTCAGCACGTCCTTCTTAACGTCGGGATCCTCGTACACCGCCTCGATCACAACGTCTGCGTCGGCAACCCCCTCCTCGAGCGACGTAGAGGTCCTGATCTTAGCCAGCACCTTCTCGACATCCTCGGCCTTGATCACGCCCCTTTCGGCGAACTTCCCTAGGCTCCATCGTATCCTCTCAAGGCCCCTAGCCAGAATCTCCTCTGAGACATCAACCATAGAGACCTCGAAGCCCTTCATGGCCGCCACCTGCGCTATTCCATGCCCCATCGTGCCGGCGCCCAATACGGCGACACGCCTAAGCTCTCTGCCAGCCATCAAGCCTGCTTGTATCCACCCCTCCTAAAAATTTTTCAAGAAGGCTTGGAGGAGGGGTGTAGCCCCATTTTTATCGTGGGTAGTGGGGTAGTGGTTGGGGGCTGGTTTGGCCGAGGTCGTCGAGATTGCCGGCGGAGTGACGAGGATTTTGCTGAGGAGTGAGGGCGGTGTCGGGCCGGGGAGCGTCAACGCGTATTTCCTCCGGTCCGGGTCTGGCGGGGGCGTTCTGGTGGACACCGGCTACAACAGCACTAGTGGCAACCTCGTAGAGGCCCTCGACGCTCTTGATGCAGAGGTTCGGGACGTTGTTCTGACACACGCCCACATCGATCATATCGGCGGGGTCGAGGCCGTAAGGAGGAGGTTCGGTCCCCGCTTCTGGATGCATGCGAGGGAGGCGGATGGTCTCGCGGCGGTGGAAAGATGGGTCGGAGGACCCCACCTAGCCGCCCTCCGCCGCCAATCAACCTCGCTCGAGCTAGGCGAGATCCTCAGGATACTTGAAGCCTACCTCAAGTCGCTGCCAAAGGGCGTCGGGCTTCTCGGGGGGACAACCACGCATATAGGTGGCCTAGAGGTGATTCACGCGCCCGGCCATACACCCGGCCACCTCTGCGTTTACAGCCGCTCGAGCGGGATACTAGTCTCGGGAGACCACGTCCTGTCCGACACGACGACGAACGTCGCATACTATCCGCTCGCCGGCTACGAGCCGCTCAGGGAGTACCTGAGCTCCCTAGTATTGGTGGAGGGGCTGAGGCCTCGCCTCACCCTGCCATCTCACGGCGGCCCCATTACTGATCTATCAGGGCTGGTCGACCGGTTGTTTCAGCACCACGAGAATAGACTTCTCGAGGTGTTGTCAAACATCTCGGCCCACAGCAGCCTTATCGAGGTGTCAAGCGGCGTAAGCTGGAGTAAGGGAGCGTTCGGCGAGCTAGGACCCATCGATAAGTGGCTCGCCCTGCTTGAGGCCCTGGCTCACATCGAGTTCTTGAAGGGCCTGGGGATCGTTGTGGAGGAGCAGCCATTAGTGTATAGCCGGAGGGGCGGTGAGGAGCAGCAGGTTATCTCCGACGCGCTGAGACGAATCCGCGGTGCCTCCGCCTAGTCTGCTTCTGAGCCGTAGATAGATTATTCTACCGGCACGAGGATGTAGGTGTAATAGTTTTCGGGCTCCCTCCTCTCCACCTCCAGCCGGACACGCATACCTACACGGATGTCCGACGCCCCGCCCGACTTCACCCATGCAAGAACCTTGACGCCCTCCGGAAAACTCGCAATACCCACGACATAGTCGTCGTAGTGAAGGAAGCTCGTAGGCTTCGCGTATATCCTCGTAAAAGAGAGGAGCTCCCCCTCGCCGCTTATCCTCTCCCAACGCGTTTCGGAGCCGCACTTGCTGCAGGTAGGCTGTGGGGGGAAGTAGCTCGTGCCGCAGGATGGGCACTTGGTGTATAGGACCTCGCCCCTCGCCAGCCCATCGAAGAACTGCTTGAACCCCTTCACCGGGATTAGGTATCGGAGGCGTAGCTCCCTCTGGTCGAAATATAATGGATCACCCGTCTTCTCGTCCCTGACGATGGGGAGGCCGGTTCTCCTCTTCTCCTCCTCGATCGCAGCGAGGTACGATTTGATCAGCTCCTCGATCTGGGAGCGGTCCATGGGCACCCTCCACCACCCCTATGTCGAGTAGATTGTGACATAGGCGTAGTGGCCTGTTCCTCCGACGTTGTGTGTCAGTACGACGCCATGCCTGATGTCGGCCTGCCTCCCCGGCTCGGCCTGTCTCCTAAGCTGCTTCACCGCCTCAACCGCCATGCCTACTCCCGTCGCGCCTATTGGATGACCCTTAGCCTTCAGGCCTCCGTCAACGTTCACCGGCACGAGCCCCCCGATATAGGTCTGGTGCTCCTTTGCGAGCATGAATCCCTCGCCTCTCCGGGCGAACCCGAGGTCCTCATAAGCTATGATCTCAGCTATCGTGAAGCAGTCATGCACCAGCGCCGCATCGACCTGCCTATACGGCCTCTCGGGATCTATCCCGGCCCTTCTATAGGCCTCTTGCGCGGCCCGCCTCGCCGGGAGGAACCCCAAGAAGTCCTCTCGTCTCGATAGGTTGGCGGATCCCGTCGCAGACCCGATAGCCCTGACCCATACAGGGGAGTCGGTGAGCTTCCTAGCCACCCGTTCGGAGGCTAGGACCGCGGCGGCCGCGCCGTCGGTTATCGGTGAGCAGTGGAGGAGTCTAAGCGGCCAAGCCACGTATCTAGACCGCATCACATCCTCCAGCTTCACGGGCTCCCTGAACTGGGCGTAAGGGTTGAGCGAGCCGTAGTAGTGGTTCTTCACCGAGATCTCCGACAGGTCCTCCTCAGTAGCTCCATACTTGTTCATATAGGCCGTAGCGTAGAGGGCGTAATAGCCTGGGAACGTGAGGCCGAAGTTCTCGAACTCCCAGAAATAGTTCCCAGCCCTGCCGATGAGCTCCATAACGTTAGGGGTCGGCGACTCGTTCATCTTCTCCACACCTAGGGCCATAGCTACATCGGCGCTACCAGAGCTGACAATATCCGCGGCCACCTTGATGGCCGCGCTTCCAGAGGCGCACGCGGCCTCGACACGCATAGAGCCAACACCCTCGAGACCGAGATGCTCCGCCACGACAACGGCTGGGAGGGGCTCGGAGCTCCACCCACCCGCGCAGCCCACAGCCAAGAACTCTACATCTCTAGTCTCGAGGCCTGCATCCCTGAGGGCCGCGAGCCCAGCCTCGAAAGCCAGCTCCTGAAGGGTCTTATCGCTTCTCCTACCGAACCTAGTTATACCGACCCCAACAATAGCCACTCGCTCCACAGAGGGTAGTACCGCGTAGACAGTATAATAGTGTTTTATGGATCGCCCCGCGGTGTATGGTGCGCCTAGACCTCGAAGCCGAAGACCTTTCTCAGCAGATGCCTCATGACAGTCATACGCTGGATCTCGGCGGTGCCCTCATAGATCTTTATGACCTGGGAGTCCCTCAGATATCTCTCGACCATGCCGTCGAGGGCTACTCCGACCCCGCCATGGATCTCGATTCCGCGGAGAGCGGCCCTCTCTGCGAGAGCGGTGGTCAGCAGCTTCGCGATCGACGCTGCTATGATAGCCTTGTCGGTCAGGCCCTTGTTTATGAGGGAGGCTGCCCAGTAGGTCATGAGTCTAGCCGCCTCCAAGTCGGTCAGAATGTCGGCCAAGTAGAACTGTATGGCTTGGAAGGAGAGTATGGGGCGCTCGAAGGCGATCCTCTGGGTAGCGTATTGGAGCGACTTCTCAAAGACCCCTTGAAGTATCCCTACAGCCTGTGCAGCCACACCTACGCGACCATAGTCATAAGTAGTTACGGCTATCTTGAAGCCCTCATCCACCTTCCCCACGACGGCGTCCTGCGGGACCCAGACATCGTCGAGCAACACCTCTGAGGGCTGGCTACCCCTAAGCCCCATAACCTCGATTCTCTCGCCGACCCGAAGCCCGGGGGTCTCCCTCTCGACCACAAACATGGTCAGGCCTTTCCATCTCTCCGACCTGCTGGGAGGATCGCTCGTCCGCGCCAGCACGACGAAGTAGTCCGCCTTGTCGGCTGCGGTTATGAAGTATTTGCGGCCGCTTATCACCCAGCCCCCATCCTTCTCTCTAGCCCTCGTGGCTATGCCAGCCACATCGCTCCCCGCTCCGGGCTCCGTGGTTGCGTGGGCGGCGAACTTCTCGCCCCTGGCCACGGGCGGAACATACTTCCTTCTTTGCTCCTCGGTCCCGAAGAGCAGGATTGGGGTTGTGAAGAGGTTTCTAACGAGGGTCTCGGTGACAAGCGCTGCGCAGACCCTGCTAACCTCCTCTGTGTAGATGACGGTGTAGAGGTAGTCGGTACCCTGGCCACCATACTCCTCGGGTATCCCGAGGCCGGTGAAGCCCAGTTCCGCGGCCTTTCTCAGAACCTCCTCTGGGATATGGTTAGATCTCTCTATCTCCCTTACCCTAGGCTCTACATAGAGCTCCACAAACCTCCTAACGCTCCTCCTGAAGAGCTCGTGCTCCTCGGTGAGATCGATCTTAAAGTCTACGACCGAGTCGAATGGGAGCATTTCTGCCACTCCCTGCTGGCTCCGACCCGCCCTTAAGTCTTTACGATCCCTAACGGTGGAGCGAGGAGATCACCTCGCCTGCCCCAAGATCTTGGCGAGCTGCTGGGCCTCGAAAACGTTTCCTTGGACCCGGAGTCTCCCCGCGAAGAAGAGTCTAAAGGCGTCTGCCCGGCCGGCGAAAAGATCCGACAGGTCTTGGGAGGAGGCCACGATTGTGGCTGTGGCTGAGGATGACTCGCCCTTCAAGGCCTCGAGCCTGCCACCCCCGATCACGAGATAGAAGGGCTCGCCGTCGGTCGGCCTAAACTGGAAGCTCTTCTCTCGCTCCCCCAGGCCCTCCATAAGATCCTTGTTGGCACGGGTCCTCTCGATAAGCCTGACCAACTCCGTGAATGGGTCCTGCGAGGCCACGCCTCAAGGACTAGGGGAAGGGTTAAAAACCTTCCTCCAGAACGATCACCAGGCCCGCGGGGGGTGTAGCCCCTAAAACCTTGCACACCTCAGGCTCAGCACTGAATTGTGTGAGGGCATGTTGGGGTTTGAGGCGCGAGACCGCCGTGCGGCACGAGCTTTATACTATTGCATACAAGCTCAGGAATTCTAATGATATTTTTGGATAAGGTCTATTATCGCCATTCCATGTATACCTTGCTCGATGGAGGACACGAGTAGGAGGGAGTTTCTTAAGGGTGTCGCCACCCTCCTCGTCGCCCCGACCCTGACCGCCGCCTCATCTAGAACAGGTAAGCGCTACGCCATGCTGATGGATGTGGATAAGTGCTTCGGCTGCATGGCGTGCGTCGTGGCGTGCGCCGCCGAGAATAATGTCCCCCTCGGAAGCTTCAGGACGTGGATCGAGCACGTAGTTAAGCCCGACGGGACGCACATATTCGTCCCGAAGCAGTGCAACCACTGCGACGACCCGCCCTGCGTCCCTCCCTGCCCCACCGGCGCCACGTACAGGACACCTGACGGCCTCGTGCTGGTCAACGACGAGCTCTGCATAGGCTGCGGGGCCTGCGTCAAGAGCTGCCCCTACGGCGCACGGTACATCAACCCCGTGAAGGGCGTGGCCGACAAGTGCACCTTCTGCGACCACAGACTCAGAGAGGGGCTGCTCCCGGCCTGTGTCGAGGCATGCCCATCAGGGGCCCGTATCTTCGGCCCCCTACATGAGGAGAATGAGCTGTCCGCGACCGTGAATAGCAGGCCAGTCCAGGTCCTGAAGCCCCAAACGGGCGCGGAGCCACAGATATACTATCTCTCTCTGCCAGACGAGGTGAACAGGTGATGCTCGACTATTACTATCCCAACGAGGCGGCTGAGCCGCTTCTATGGCACCCCGTCCTCTTCGCCTACACTCTTCTCGTCTCGGGGGCCGACCTCCTGATACTATCCGCGCTCGCATATCTCTCTGGAAGCTTGAGGAAGGCGATTCCGCTGATGACGATGCTAGGCATCGGGTTCTTCTCAGTACTGCTGGCGGGGCCCCTAGCCGACCTCAGGTCGCCGCAGAGGGCGCACCTCATATTCACCAACCCGCAGCTCTTCCCAACCACGACCAACCCAGGGACATCGCTGATTGCTTTCCAGTCAATTGTGTGGCTCGTCGCCCTTATATTGTCGATCACCTTCGCCCTGCTCACCTTCTCCTACTACTCCCATCAGGCATCCCTGACGGTAACAGGTCTTAGAAGGAGCATCTACCGAGTCTTCTCCCTCGGGGTAACCACTCGTGTGAGGTATGAGAGGGCGGAGAAGGCCGCCAAGGGTGTCGCGGTCCTGATGCTACCGTTCCTAACTCTGTGGGGCATCTACCCGGCCTCGCTTTTCGTCGCGCAGACGTGGAACCCCGTCTGGAGGGGCTGGACACTCCTCCCCGTCACATACTTCGCCGACGCCTTCGTAGTCGCGACGGCCTTGTTCATGCTGGCCTACTTCTTCTGGAGATACAGGTCTCTTGAGACCGACGTGGTTATCCCTATCCTTAAGATACATGCGGCGGGCTCCCTCTCCGTCGCGGCCCTGACGGCGCTCCAGATGGCGGTGTGGTGGTTCTGGTCCCCCTCGATGGCCGAGACGGCCGCGCCTGTCATACCTCTGATGTACGTCGTCATAGGGCTGCTCCTGCTCTCGTTCTTCCTCTCGCTTCTGGCGATGAGGCATATGACCATGATACTGGCCGTCTCGCTGGTGGCCATGGCAGGCACATTTACCAACAAGTGGAACCTTATCGTCAACGCCCAGCTCGTCTCGAAGACCGGGCTCGCGTTCTTTGAGGCTGAGCTCGGAGGCTTATGGTTGCTGGAGACCGCTGCACCCATAGCCCTTGGCGTCGCCGTCTTCATCCTGCTCTCCATACTCTTCCCGCTGGAGGTGAGGGAGAGTGGTAACTAGGAGGACAGCCGTGAAAGGTGCTGTAGGCGCGGCCGCGCTCGGCGTATTCGTCGCAGGGTACTGGAAGACCGTTGAGAGGATTATTAGGCCCGCGGCGATGCTCTACGGGCCCGACAAAGTCTCAGGAACTGGGGTAAGATACGTCTACTCGTCCTGCCTAGGCTGCAACGTCAGGTGCGGCATTAGGGTTAGAGTGGCTTCATATGACGGA
>AWOC01000006.1 GCA_000494185.1 Candidatus Calditenuaceae archaeon JGI OTU-3
CGTGATAGTGGATTATCTGGGCTGGCGCTGGGTGTACCTCATAAATGCGCCGCCAGTAGCCGCGGCCGCGCTGCTGACGATGCCGCGCCTCCGCGCCCTCGCAAGGCCAGCAATGGGCCGAGAGCTTGACCTCGCCGGACTCTCCCTCTTCACAGCGATCGCAACCATAGGCGTATTGCTCATCAACTTCTCAACAATAGGCTTCCCCACCTCTCTCCTGTTTGTAGTATCCCTAGCGGCAGCCATCCCTGCTTTCGTGATCGTCGAGAGGCGAGTGAAGACACCTTTCGTACCCTTTGATATTCTGTCCGACAGAGTAAATCTGTCAGCGCTTATATTAAACGGAGCGGCGGGATTTGCCTTCTTCGGCGCAATCACGGTTGTCCCGCCCCTCATGCAGTGGTTCTATAGCCTGAAACCTGTTGAGACGGGGCTCCTGCTTGCTCCGACGACGCTAAGCTGGGTATTGGCCGCAAATGTATCGTCCCGTCTCGTGGTCAAGGTAAATCCAAGACCCATAATGGTTTCAGGAGGGGCCTTGTTCATCTGCGCCACAACACTCGCGATAGTCGTTACCAATCTGGCCACCTCAAACGTCTACCTGCTGTCGTTAGTGATGGCGTTTGTCGGCGCCTCAATGGGACTCGTAGTCCCAACGACGCTGATAGGATTACAGACGCTCGCCAAGCCGGGCGAGCTTGGCTTCATAACCTCGATCTTGACTTTTGTGAGGAGTTTGGCGGGCGCGATAGGCACGCAGGTAATGTGGGCGCCTTATACCCCCATCTTCGCACACCAGCAGGGCCTTGTCGCGGCCTCCGATATTTCTTACGCGACACTCGCCTCTTTTGGAACAGCTGCCCTTATTTTAGCGTGTGCGCTTCCCATCAACCTGCGCGTAAGGTGGCCCGACCTAAAAATGTTTGAGAGCAATAGAAATAGGCTTTAGAGAGACGCCGAGCGCTACAAAAGTGCTCCCACAAAATACCCGGCGGCGAGGAGGATGCATGTGACAACTGAGTTCTTAACGTTCAACGACATGGATGGGATCATAGCATACTGATTGCCGAAATTACGATCAACCTCTTTGAACACCCTTAACGATAGTGGGATAGTAGTGAGTGCAATGAGAACTGTTGGTGGGCCTAAGCTAAGCACCGGTATAAGAGCTATAAACAGGTAGACGAGGAGGAGAAAGGCTGCTAGGAGCACCATGACGCCACGTTTAGAAAGCCTAGTCACTAGGGTGCGCTTGCCTGCTTCTTTGTCGAAAAGCGCGTCCGGAATCTCGTTGACATATAGGATCAGCATTATCAAGAGGCCGGCAGGGATGGAGGCCATTAAGGCCGCGGAGTCGAGACTGCCTGCTTGAACAAAGTAGGTGCCTAGCACGATGAGTGGGCCGAAGCCGGCAAAGACCGCAAACTCTCCAAGGCCCCTGTATGCCAGCTTGAATGGTGGTGCTGTGTAGAAGTAGGCGAGGAAGATGCCGCTGACTATTAGTATGGCGATCTCTAGTGGCCCTCTCAGTAGTGCCAAGTAAGCGCCTACTCCGACTCCGGCCGCGAAGAGGGAAGAGAACAATATCCTCGCCTCTGTGGTGCTCACGAGCCCGTAGATCAATGCCCTCGAGCCTCCACTGAACGGGGTGGGCCTCCTATTCACCACGTCAGCGCCCAGCAACGTGTCGTAATAGTCGTTTGCTAGGTTAAGGGCCATGTGTATTAGGGCGAGGCCGGCGAAAGTCAAGAGGAGAAGAACAGGGTGAAAGTATCCCCTGTAGTAGGCGGCCCCGCCGCCGACCAAAACCGGTCCGAGGGTAGCTAGGAGGAAGGGTAGCCTGACCGTCCGGAAAAAGCTCCAGAATAGTCCGAGCCGTGGCTTAAAGGTCTCGCCGAGCCTTTTACCCAAGCTCTCCAAATATGCGCGGGCACTGTTGGTGGTTATCTCGACGTACTCGGGGAAGGGGGTCTTATGTTCATCCCAGCTATACTCCCTGAAGGTTTCTAGTTGTAGCTCTCCACCTTCGGTGTGGATGACTCGTCCCCTAAAGACGAGGTAGCGCCTATCCGTGTAGCCCCCAGATGGGAGAGGCGTGATGTGGTTTGCGACGAGGTTAGCTATCTTGCCTTGAAGCCTCTCAGGGTCAAATCCGCGAGGCACCTTGAGTCTGATCTGCCCGTCGATTAGGGCCACTGTAACCGGTATGGAGGCAGGATAGCCGTCCTCATCTATAAAGGATAGGGCGAATTGCTCAAACCTTTCCAGAAGCTTTGGGTCAAGCATCTTAGTAACCTTCCTCCATCCTTATTATTGTCGGCTCANAGCCGAGGTCGCCGTTCGGCCAGACATACACGGTTTTCGGCCTCACCTCGATGATTGCCCTCTCCCAGAAGAGGGGGAAAGCATATCTCTGTTTTAGGTAGGACTCTATGTAGGGTTCCTTACGCCTCCAGAGGCCCAGCAGCCTAGTCCAAGCCGAGCTAAGATCCTCATCTATCACCCTCGCATCACCCTTCAGCATGACTGCATGATAGTTATCCGACCTAACATACTCTCTATGGGAGAACAAGACACTAACCCTAGGATTCCTCTTGATGTGGCGTAGCTTCTTGCTGAAGAGTATGCTCGAGGTGAAGTATAGAAGTTGNGTCTCGCGGTCGAAGAGAGGCAGCATGGGGTGTGAGACTGGGACTCCCCTTTCATTCACCACCGTCAAGATAGCGACGAGGGAGTTCTCCAACACTTCCGAGACTTCGGGAGGAAGTGGAGGAGGCATCAACGACCAGCTTAGTCCGGCGTCATATATACNTCTTCGTGCTACGCTCGATAGTTTAAATAATTTAAATGGCGGACATGTGTGGAGAGGGATGACATGCCAGTAGTGCATGTATTTGCGAAGATCGTTCCAGACGTGGCGGCTCTCGAGCACGATCCCTCAACTCTTAGCCCCCGCTTAGACACAGCTCCGAGGAAGATAGGGGAGGCGGACCAAGTTGCTCTCGAGGCAGGGGTGAGGGTGAAAGAGATGTTTGGCGGGGAGGTTGTTGTACTCTCTGCTGGACACGAGCTATCAGAGGCCCTCCTCAGAGAGGCCTTGGCAATGGGTGCGGACAAATGCTTTTATGTGAGCGACGCCTCCCTTGCGTCAGCGGACAGTTGGGTCACGGCAAACGTCCTCGCAGCACTCTCGGCGAGGGCCGGGCCTGCCCAGCTATACCTCTGTGGAGAGGCCTCCTCCGATTATAGCAATTATCAAATCGGGCCGAGGCTGGCGGAGAGGCTCGGATTTCCCTGCATCACCCATGTCACACAGCTAGAATTGTCTGGTGACACGGTGAGGGCTGTTAGGACCCTCGAAGACAGGGTCCAAAGGGTCGAGGTAGAGACGCCGGTCGTCCTCTCTGTTGGCCTAGAGCTAGCCCAGCCGAGGCTCCCCAGTCTCCTCATGATACGCGCTGCCTCTCGGAAACCCCTAACCCGCGTAGAGTTGGGAGAACTCGGACTATGTGTTGACGAACTGACCCCAAGGCTCTCACGAATTTCCCTAAAAGTGGCGAAGAGCGCGAGGAGAAACGTCACGTTAACAGGTGATCCTAGAGAGTGTGCTGCGGCTCTGATAGATCATCTTGTCAGGGAGGGGGTGCTACAGGCAAGGTGATCAAGGCGCTCTTAATCGCTGAGGAGCTGGCGGAGCTCACCGAGCTCTGGCGTGCCTCCATCAAGCTGAGCCCTGCCAAGATCTCCTCAGCACTCCCCGAGACGCTCATCAACGATCCACAGCTTAGAAGATTTCGCCTCTCAGAGGCCGTGCCAATACCCCCACTGTCAGAGACCCCACCAGAAGGGATAGTAGAACTCATAAAAATGGCGGTGGAGAAGCTTGAGTCCACNGTGATAGTTGCTCCCTCAACAAGGGCGGGGAGGGAGCTCGTTGCACGTGTTGCCCAAAAAATGGCCGCGGGATGCATTACCGACTGCACGAGCATATCCATCGAGGATGGGCGCCTCGTGGCTGAGAGGCCTGCTCTAGGCGGGGCTTATGTCGAGAGGTTGGAGGTGCTTAGGCTCCCAGTATTTATAGCCCTTCAGTTGAGGGGGGCCGAGACAGAAATTCCCCAAGAAAACCAGGATTTCGCGATATTGAGCGTCAAGCCTGTCGAGGGTGCGAGGAGGGTGCCAAGAATAGTGTCAACCGAGCGGGCGACACGTGGTGGTGCCGATTTGACGAAGGCCAAAAGGATAATTGCTGTTGGAAGAGGCTTTAAGAGGAGAGAGGATTTAGCAATGGCTGAGGACCTTGCCAGGCTGCTAGATGCCGAGCTCGCATGTAGCAGACCGGTGGCAAGTGACTTGAAGTGGCTTCCCGAGGATCGTCACGTGGGCCTCTCCGGAAAGTGGGTTAGCCCGGACCTATACCTCGCGATAGGCATATCTGGCCAAGTCCAGCATATGGTCGGTGTTAGAAACTCCAAGATAATCGTAGCGGTGAACAATGACCCCGCGGCGCCAATACACAGGGAAGCCGACTACTCAGTGTTGCTAGACCTCTATTCCTTTATCCCCGAGCTCATTAAATTATTAGGTGAGCGGCGAGGAGGGACAGTGTGAAACAAGCCCCCAAGGGAAGCGTCATAAAGNTCGGCTTTCAGGGCGAACACGGCTCCTACAGTGAGGAGGCGGTGCTCAGGTATTTCGGCGACTCGGCGGAGCCCCTCCCGTACAAGTCAATAACCTCCGTCTTCGTCGCGGTGGAGACAGGTGAGGCTGGCGCCGGAGTGGTTCCGGTAGAGAACAGTATTGAGGGTAGCGTAGGCGAGACGTACGATTCCCTGCTTACAACGAGCCTCCGGGTTGTCGGTGAGATAAACCTGAGNATCTCGCANTGCCTAATCGGTCTGCCCGGAGCGAAGATAAGTGAGCTGAAGAGGGTATATTCTCATCCACAGGCCCTCGCTCAGTGTAGGGCGTACCTGGCATCCCTAGGCCTTGAGCCAGTCAGTTACTACGACACCGCCGCCGCCGTGAGGCTCATAAAGGAGATGGGTGATAAATCTGCTGCTGCTATTGCAAGTGCGCGAGCCGCTGGGATATACTCGCTAGAGATACTTGCGAGTGGGATTGAGGATTATGGTAGAAACTACACCAGATTCCTCGTGATAGGTCGCGAGCCATCCACGAGATCAGGCCGCGACAAGACAAGCATAATATTCACCCTACCACACAGGCCCGGAGCGCTTTACGAGGCCCTCGGCGTCTTCGCAAGAAGAAGCATAAACTTGACGAAGATAGAGTCTCGACCAACGAGGGCTAGACCATGGCAATACAACTTCTATGTGGACTTTGAGGGACATATAGATGATGAGGTGGTGAGAGAGGCTATGTCGGAGCTTGCGCAGAAAGCACTTTTCGTCAAGGTGCTTGGCTCATACCCAGCGTGGATCGATAAGGACCAAGTCGCCTGAGTGGGCATCAGGCCTGGTCGAGTATCTGTGACAGATTGAGCTCGAGGGCTGCCACCGGCATAGGAATATCGAAGTTCTCCAACACGGCTGGATGTATTTCACCGGCATAACCTACCTCGTGATCTCCACGCACTATGGATACGGATCTCCCCGGAATAAAGAAGGGCTGGTCCATTGGCTTAAAGACTAGGTCTTTATCTAGGTGTCTTAGGATCTCGTCGGCCAGGGACTTTATCTCGGAGTAAGAGGCAGTAGGGTGGCAGATCACGAGGGCTAGGTGAGTCTCTCGCCTCGTCCTCTCAGGGAGGGAGTCGTCCCTAAGCACCACGTCCCCTATCTCGAAAAGACGCTGGGGATAGGGATTGTCAGTATTTGCGGCGAGATTAGATAAGAGGCTTGGCAGGATCCTCTCCCTGACCGAGTCATAGAGGGCCGATACGGGATTGAGTATTTTAACGGACGGGCCTCCATCCATAAGCATCATCCTATAGTCCCTCTCACTATTGGATAGTGTAGTATTCACTACTTCGGTAGCGCCCAAGGATAGAACAAGCCGCCTGATGCCCGAAAGAATCACAGTCGATTCTAACAGGCCTCCAAAGCCGAAGGTCTTGGGGAATTCGGGTTGGAGGTTCTGATAACCGAGCCCGATAGCAACCTCCTCAACTAGGTCGACCTCGTGGAGAATGTCTACGCGATAGGGTGGCACACACACCTCAATAGCCC
>AWOC01000007.1 GCA_000494185.1 Candidatus Calditenuaceae archaeon JGI OTU-3
ACGCGATAGGGTGGCACACACACCTCAATAGCCCAGATAATCCACTATCACGCCGCCTAGGGGAGGGCCCACCAAACTGCCTACAGCCCATACCGTGGAGGTATAACCTGTCACTTTACCTCTCTCCTCAAGTCTGAAGAGGTCGCCTATGATCGTAAAGGTCAGGGCGAATATTGCGCCTGAGCCTATCCCCTGAGCAAGCCTAAATATGATAAGAGACTCGAGACTCCAAGAGATTCCGCAGAGTATAGAGCTTGCACCAAAGATGAGCAGGCCGGCCCCATATATAGCACTCCTTCCCTTAACATCTGAGAGACGGCCCCAGACCGGTATAGAAACTGTTGATGCAAGTATGAAAACGGTGATGGGCCAGCTGTAAAGCTCCTGCCTGCCCAGCTCCAACACGGCCTTCGGCATAGCTATGGGGACTATGGTCCCCTCCAGGGAGGAAGCGAAGAGACCGATCGTAAGCCCCAACAAAATGCTGAACTTTCGCACCGGGTCATCCGACATATTCTCGCTTCACTCTTTAAGCGGAATATAATAATGTTCCTAGGCGCCATCTCTTCATATTGTTCTTGGATTAGTCTAAATTAAGTTGTTGAGAAATGAGAGTACAGCATACACAGCCTCCTCTGTCCTGACGCTCCTGACTCCTTGGTGAGGAATGAAGTTTACACATATATTGAAGAGTTTGTCAAGACGCGCGCCTTGGAGGGCGGCTATCTCATCGAGTCCACGCTCGTAGGAGCCGAAGGCTACGCAAACGGGGCCCTCCGCCCCCCTAATCTCCAGTCTAAGTCTATCCGCGACATCGGTTAGAGGCACGCCATTTTTGTCCGTAGCTACCGCATAGCGATACTTGCTCAATATCTCGATGAGGGGGCCCTCATGGAGCGAGACCGTAGTCCCAAGGTAGTAGGGGAGCCTCTTCCTCGACCTGATCCTAACCCTTACCCCCTTCCCATGCCTTCGGGTCAGTACTATTATCTTCGCGCCATTTCTTAATGGTGCGTCCAGTNTTATCGCNTTCTTAAGCCCTGCGTGTATGACCGCTAATTTTCCACGTCTCTCAACGAGCGCTTCTCTTAGCTCCCAAAGATCCTCGGGCGGTTCAGGTGACTCGGGATGTGTCGGTATGTTGAGTGGTGGGAGCAGACCTACATATTTGAGCTCAGGTCTAAGCTTGAAGAGGCGCTTCCTGAGGTACGGCGCCGTGGACATATAGTCGCATATGAGTTTGATCAGGCCGGCATTCTTGCTCGGTCTCGATGGGTCTTCGTGATAAATTATCATCTTGTCAACCCTGAAAATCGCCATCGCCCTGAAGAGGAATCCTATTCTGAGGGTTTTTTCGCGGAGGTGGGCAGCGTCCTCTGCATAGGTGCTTGGGATGAGGACGTGGAGCGGCGGCTTGCGGGCAGGTGGGGCAAGCACCCTATATGTCGAGGACGAAGCGGACATAAGCGCCGTCCTCCTTCTCCACTACCTCCATCAGCCAGTAGGTAGGCGACTTGATGTGAATCCCAGGTCTGTGGCGCGTAGGGTCAAACTTCTCGCCCACCACCTCTCCCACTACCCTATAGCTCTCACCACGACTAAGCTCCAACACACGTACTTCGCGCCCTACAAACCTCTCAATCTCGAATAGTAGAAGAAGCCTCTCCAGCCAGTCATAGAGGAGAGAATTGTCGTCATAGCCTGTGGATTCGACTTTTTTAACCTCCACCGGTCTGACCGAGTCGGAGTCCTGGACCAGTATCGCATATATCGTCTTTCCAGCCTCCTCAAAAGCCTCCCTCAAATCCGCTCCGTAAGCCTCGGCGTAAATATCGCTTGTGTGTTCGAGGAAGCGCACCCCCCTCATTTCCAATAGCACTATCCCATGGGTTGAGATAAATTGGTTACAGGGTTGCTAGTTTTAAAAGTGGGCCTTCATGGCCCCTATGTCGTGGAGAGGAGTCTCGTCGCTTGCCGCGTGCCTGCGAGCGCCGCCAACATCGGCCCGGGCTTCGACGCGATCTCATTAGGACTCGAGACCCCGAGTCTTATGCTGGAGCTGGAGTATCTGGGAGGTGGCCGCGGGATCATTGTCGAGGTGGAGGGGGCTTATGCCGATAAAGTTCCCCGCCCCTACGAGGAGACCTCGGCTTTAAAGGCGCTTAGGGCCTTTATGAGGAGTAGGGGGATTGAGGGAAGCTTTAGGGTTAGGATAGACGCGGGCATACCCATAGCTAAGGGCTTAGGCTCTTCAGGGGCAGAGGCCGTGGGAGCAGTCGTGGCCGCCGACGCACTCATAGGCCTTGGGCTAAGCGTGGAGGAGAAGATACTTCTCGCCGCGTCCGCAGAGCCGGGCAGTCACGCAGACAACGTTGTGGCCTCACTTCTAGGTGGATTCAACATTGTAGACATTTCTGAAAACGAGGTCTTCTACCTACATATCAAGCCCCCACGAGAGCTTGGCATTGTTGTTGTCGTGCCGGAGTTTGAAAAAGAGTCGACGGAGGCGGCGAGAAGTGTCCTTGACAGGAGACCCGGCCTGAGTGAATATTCGCACGCAGTCTCTAGATCTTCGATGATCTCGGCGGCGCTAGCATTAGGGAGGCTCGACCTAGCCCTCAGGCTTATCCCCTTAGATCCCTACGTGGAGGTGGCGCGTGCCAACGCGGGAATGTACGGTCATGGATACGACTGGCCCAAGCTTGAGGAGGAGAAGAGATACCTTATGAGAGAGTACGGTGTGGCACTATGCATAAGTGGGGCGGGGCCCTCTCGGCTACTACTCTACGATAAGACCCGAGTCGGTGAGAGACTTAACGATGCCGTGAATTACATTGTTGGGAGGATTGAGCGCTTCACTGGTGGCGTCCAAAGCGTGATTTACACAGAGCCGTCACAGACTGGGACAGTCATTACTAGGACACTTTAGTATCTCGGCCCTTTATCACGTAGGCCCTCGAGCCGTCGGGTAGCACTACCACTACATCACCACACTTCCTGCACCTGAAGTAGCGATTCTCGCCCCCCTCAGTCCTCTGTGACCCGAGATATTCCAAGTCCTCGTGCCCACATCCGTCACCGGCCACGCTCAATCTAAGCCGTAACTTCCCGGACACCGATAGATAATCGTTTATAGTGAGACCAAAGACTAGCGACATCGTTTAATACTTGCCGGGCCTCTCATAGCCAAGGAAGGGGCCGTGGTCTAGCATGGCTATGACGCCAGCCTGGGGAACTTCCAAAACAGTCCAGAGCGCTGGAGGACGTGGGTTCAAATCCCACCGGCCCCACCCCCAGAACATCGTGAAACCATGCGAAGCCTACTCAGGGAGTTGAGTTTTTATTCTATTGATTATCCCATCCAGAGGAGGCAGGCGTGACTAGAGAAGTGGATGAGCAGCGGTTCCTCCGCGAGGAGGTGAAAAGTATCAAAGTCGATAACAAAAGCATTGGTCAACTCATAGAAGATATGTCGAATACGGCTTTCCAAGGCAGGGCGCTCGGCGAGGTTGTCAAGGTCTGGGAGGAGGCCTGTAGGGCTAGTGATACAGTTATTTATCTGGGGCTTGCCGGCTCACTAAGCACAGCTGGGCAGAGCGAGATAATCAAGTGGCTAATTAGAAACAGGTTTGTAGATGTATTGGTCTCGACGGGGGCGAACATAACCGAAGATCTCATTGAGGCTATGGGGGCGAGATATTACAAGGGGAGTCCCAGACTAAACGACGCGGCTCTATATGAGGCAGGCATATACAGGTTCCACGACGTCCTTGTCAGGGAGAGAGATTATATAGCGATGGAGAAAATGCTCGCAGAATTCTTTGCTGGTCTTGACCGGACTCGCACCTACAACTCAGCCACTCTCTTAAATAGGCTGGGAGAGTGGCTCAATGCGAGAGGAATCGAGGGTATACTTACTGAGGCTTGGAGAAACAAAGTCCCCGTGTTTTCCCCCGCTCTGGTTGACTCAGGCATGGGCGTTGCCTATCTTCAAAACCGATATCGGTACGGTGAGTCTTTCAGAATACTTGTAGACCATTTCGAGGACTACGAACTCTTAGTCAAGATTAAGGCGCGACATACAAACAGCGCAGCCATCTTCATAGGCGGAGGTGTCCCGAAAGACGTTATACAGCTAGCATCGGTCGCGGTTGACTTGCTTCTCAGCGGAGACATCCACAAGGCGAGGCCGCACAAGTTCGCGGCTCAGATCACTACAGACGCCCCTCATTGGGGTGGGCTCTCAGGTGCCACCTTAGAGGAGGGGAAGAGTTGGGGTAAGGAGGGGCCAGAGAGCTTGATCGCTCAGTGTTTCTGCGACGCCACGATCGCTCTTCCATTTGTGGCTCATGCGCTGATGGAGCGTGTCGGTAAGAGGGAGAGGCCGCCCGACCTGAGCTGGGTTTTCAAGTAGTGTTCTGCCCGCTCCTTATCTGAGAGGCAAGGATCGGCAGGAGTATCGTGGCGTCTCCGTATAGAGTTATCTTCTTGGCTGAGCCCTTCACTTTTCGCCAGCTTATGGCTTCTCGGAGAGGCGCTCCGGTGAGGCTTCCATCCCACTCCACCCCCGTGGTTATGTATATCGCGTAGTCTAACCCGCCCCCAAACTGGTTCAGCCATAATGTATGGTGCTTGCTGATGCCACCTCCCACTATGAGGGCTCCCCTCCTAACCTCTTTGAACATGACCTCTGATAGTGCGTCATAGTCTCTGAAGAGGTTGAGCCTGAAGTCCCTATGCGTGGTGTGAAAAATCCAGAGCTGCATACCCACGGCTCCGTCCATAAGTCCCGGAACCACAACTTTCGCTCCTCGCTCAGCGGCAGCTCGAAGGAACGAGCCCTCCCCAAGCCTGAGCCCAATCTCCCTGCAGAGCTCTATGCTTCCAAGCTCCCTTAGACCCTTCTGGTGGAGCTCCTCTAACAGCTCCTGCATAAAGCGCTCTATCGCTAAGCCATAGTTCTCCTCGGGGATTATGACCGAGCCAAGCCTGTGCAGGCCTTCCCTCTCCAGCTCAAGGTCATTCTCCTCGAAAGCCCCCTCATAATAGTCGCCGAGACTTCTAGCTAT
>AWOC01000008.1 GCA_000494185.1 Candidatus Calditenuaceae archaeon JGI OTU-3
CAAGTCCGAGTAATCCCTTCATTGCCCTCGCCACTCCAACGATGTGCGAGAAGTCTGGTCTGTTTGGATTGTACTCCACCTTTACGCTCTCCTCCGAGATCTCCTCCACCGACATACCGAGGGCTGACGCAAGCTCCGCGGCCTCGTCAGCAGAGAGCTCCGAGCCCAGCAGGCTTGAAAGCCTCTTAAGATTCAGCTGGAGGGCGGGCACCCCTATCTCCACCTCANGGCCTCAAGCCTTATTGGAGAGTGGCTGTAGAGCCATGATAGGTCGTTTTGATAGAGCATGCGTGCGTCTTGGATGTCTAGCAGGATTATGGCGAGGCGCTCCAACCCCAGACCCCAGGCCAGCACTGGCTCTCGCACCCCCAGCGGCCAAGTCACCTCAGGTCTGAAAACCCCCATTCCCCCAAGCTCAACCCAAGTCTGCCGCCTATCCACATATACATCGACCTCGGCTGAGGGCTCGGTGTAGGGAAAGTAGCTCGGCCTGAACCTGACCTTTTTAAGCCCCATTCTGGCGTAGAACTCTCTTATTATTCCCATAAGTTGCCGTAGGTTAGCGCCCTTGTCAACCAATATTCCTTCGACCTGGTGAAACTCTGCCAATCTTCTCCAGTCGACCCTCTCGTTCCGGTAGACCCTGTCGACGCTGAAGACCTTTATCGGTGGTTTCCGGGTTTCAGCGAGGTGTCTGATCGTCGTCGCCGTCGTGTGGGTCCTTAAGACCAGCTTTGAAGCCTCCTCCACACTCCAGCGATACCCCCAGCCAAGAGAGCCTGTTTTCCAGCCGTTGTAGTGGACACGTCCCACGACCCTTGCGAGTCCTCGGGGTACCTCTCCCCGGGAGGGGTGGGCTAGATAAAATGTGTCGTGCATCTCGCGTGCTGGATGGTCCTGAGGCTGGAAGAGAGCGTCGAAGTTCCAGAAAGCAAGCTCCACGAGTGGTCCCTTTATCTCTTGGAACCCTAGCTCCACGAATATGCTCCTTATCATGTCTATAAGCAAAGTGAGGGGGTGTGGCCTAGGAGCGAAGACCGGTTTCACAGGAGATAACAGGTCGTAGCGGCGAAAAGTCCTCGAGCGCCAGGATCCTGTTTTTAGCATCTCTGGTGTTAGCTGTGAGATCTCATCCCTCTCAGCGAGTAGGTCTGAGGGTAGTTGGAGTGCTTTAAGAGTAGGCGCGAGGGAGTAGCGCGTCGTTACGGAAATGTTCACGACACCCGGTCTCCTTGATAGTCTTTCACAGGCCTCCCTGAGCGGGCCGAGATCTTCTATTGCGATTGGCCCGCGCTTGAGTAGCTGGAGGACAAGCTCCTCATCTGTCTCTCCTTCCGGATAGTTTTGTAGCTTGAATCTGAGATCGTCTCCTTCCCTTTTTATCGAGATCCACCCCTTCCTTTTGGCCCATATGACGGCTATGTTAAACATGTGTTCTGGGAGCCCGGTCCTCTCCAACAGGTCCTTGAGGCCTGTCTCCCCACCAATCTCTCGCAAAGCCTCCACAAGCCGCCTCTCCGGTAAACCCTTCTCGGCATACTCACGCCCCTCCGGCCCCAGCATGGCTATGTGTCTGGTCTCAACCTCCCTTTTCTCAGCGAGCCCCTTACTAAGAAGCCACTCCGCCGCCTTAGCGACGGCCCCAACATTGACACCAATTTTAGAGGCTAGCTCGTCATAACTCGTCGGGCCCTCCGATACCAGCAGCGAGAGTACCCGCCGTTCCAGCGGATGCAGGCTTAGCTGACCAGCACCAGACTCCTCGGCCATGTAGCCACAAATGATTGTCGAGTGGCCTCTTTACATATCTTTGCGCCTCGAGGTTTTCATACTCCCTAAACCATGTATCAACGGTGACGGGGAGTGGGGGGATTGATTAGAGGGTCCCTATCGGAGGAACTGCGGGTCGAGGTGCGTGGCCCAGAGGCGACGCGGCTTGCTGCGCAGGGCTATGGGGAGCTCGAGGGNGATAGACTCCTCCTATGGCCTGAGGAGGCCTTGTATCTTCTCGAGAAGGGGAAAATGGAGGTGGAGGGTGGGGGCGCTCGCCTCGGGTTCAGGGAGTACCTCGCCTTAATCACAANAGACAAACCCATTGTTTGGCCGCGATACATCATCTATCGAGACCTCAGGGAGAGTGGGAGAGTAGTGAGGAAGGGTGTGGGCGAGACGCTACTATATAGGCTGTATGAGACCTCGGGGCAAGAGACCTCAAAGTACCTAGTCTTCCCCCTCAGCGAGGGCGAGTCGGTGGAGGTGTCTAGGTTGCTTGATGCTGCCAGGCAAAGCGCCGATAAGGGGAAAGTTCTAGTACTCGCAGTGGTCGAGAGACGGGGGGAGGTCGTATACTACGTATGTTCAGAGACATCTCCCTCGAACGTATGAACCTATTAGATTACCTCCGACTGACCAGACCCCCAAACGGGCTCCTAATGGTAACGGCGGTCATGGTGGGTCACTATGTTCAGTCCACTAGGCTGCCAGGCCCACTCGAGGCACTCTTGGCATCGGCTACGGCTTATTGCCTCAGCTCTTCCTCCATGGTTTTGAACGATATAGTGGATAGGGAGATCGACTCCGTCAGCAATCCCGAGCGCCCCATAGCCTCTGGAAGGGTGAGCGTGCGGAGCGCCTGGTTTTTCGCGGTCATACTGGGTGCTTTGGGTCTAGCCTCGGCGGCAGCTCTTGGTCCCCCCTTACTATTCGTGGCCGTGATTTTTTACACCCTCGCTACGGTCTATAACACCTATCTTAAGAGGAGGGGTCTTGCAGGAAACATCGCTGTAAGCGCAACTATAGCCGCGCCATACATCTTCGGGGCGGTGTTGGCGGATGGGCGGGTGGGAGGACTAGTGTCGATCTTCGCACTCATGTCCTTCCTCGCTGGCCTCGGCAGNGAGGTCGTGAAGGGTATTCCAGATGTTGAGGGAGACGCCTTGAAGGGGGTGAAGACTCTCGCCGTAACGAGGGGCCCGAGGGTGGCGGCGAGACTCGGCGTATTTTTCGTAATGCTAGCCNTAGTTTTGAGCCCAATACCATTCCTACTAAATCAGGTCGGGCTTCCCTACCTCGTCCTTGTGGCAGTGGCGGATGCGGGGTTCGTTTACTCCAGCGCAAAGCTTCTACGCGACCTACCTAGTAGNAGGAGGGTCAAGAGGGAGTATCTCCTCTGGATGGGGNTAGCCCTCGCAGCGTTTATGCTTGGGGCCGTCTAGGGATATATTCCACTAGCGCTGCTACTGGGCTGAGGACGAGTTCTTGAAGCTGGTCAAGGACCCTGTCCACGGATACATAATTCTGTCTGAAAAAGAGTTAGCGGTCGTCGATACTTTTCCCCTCCAAAGGCTCAGGAGGATCAGCCAGCTGCCCATGGCGTACCTGGTATACCCGGGCGCCAGGCACAGCCGCTTCGACCACTCGCTAGGCTCCATGGCGCTCGCTGAGGAGTTCTCCAAAAGTTTAGGCCTCGACCCCGCCGAGGCAGACCTGCTTAAAGCCGCAGCCCTTCTGCACGACGTTGGACACACGCCCTTCTCACACCTATTCGAGGAGTTCTTGCTAGAGGCGGGCACGAATCACGAGGAGGTGGGGAGGAGGATCGTCTTGGAGAACGAGGAGATAAGGAGGGGCCTAGAGAGGGTGGGGATCGATCCGGAGGAGGTCGTAAGCCTGCTCAGTGGGAAACACAGGCTTAGTAAGCTAATCTCCGGACCGATCGACGTAGATAGACTAGACTTTCTTTTGAGGGACTCCTACTTCACCGGAGCCACCTACGGAATAATAGATGTAAGGAGGCTGATATATCTGACCAAGCTTGTTGATGGAGAGATTTCTATCGACTCGAGGGGCTCGGGCGTGCTCGAGGAGCTGGCCATAGCGAGGCAGCACTCCTTTCTAAATATCTATTTTCACCACGCCGTGAGGAGCGCCCAACTACTACTGCTGAGAGGCGCGGAGGAGGAGGGAGAGACCCTCCCCAAGCTGGCGGAGATGCCCCTCAACGACTACCTCGAGCTGGACGACTTCGCTGTATGGTGCCTACTCAAGAGGAACGAGAGATCCCGTGGACGTATAGTGTCGCTGGAGAGGCGCGTTCTACCGAAGATGATCTATGAGGAGCGTGGCTCCCAACTGGCGGAGAAGATTATGAGTAGGAGAGATAGGAGGGAGCTTGAAGAACTTTTAGCAGGCCAGATGGGCGTACATCACTCCCAAGTCTTTGTAGACTCATCTCTCGTCCCCCCGCTCACGAAGTATGGCCCTAGCGAGCTTCGGGTTGCGGGCCACGGCCTTGAGAGTCAGAGAACCCCATCATGGGTTCTCGAGATGACGGCTAGGCCGATATACATATTCCGGGTTTACGTCGGGCGGGGGACGGTTGATTATGAGTCGGCTCGCCGAAAAGTCTCCAAGTGTCTCAGCGACCTGTTTTGAGCATCTTATACCTGATAACCCTCTCGAGTCCCTCCCTAAGCCCCACTATCGGCCTATAGCCTAACACCTGCGCAGCCTTCTCGATCGAGGGGTAGCTCACCATCGGCTCAGCCTCCTCAGCAGACCTAGGGGGTAGCTCAACTAGAAGGGATTGAGACGAAGTCAGCTCACGTATGATCTCTGCCAACTCACGTATAGAGACCCTGCTCCCGCCACCAATGTTGAAGATCTCGCCGACCGCCTTCTCACTCTTGAGGGCCAGCTCGATCGCGTGGCACAGGTTTACAACGTGATATGGATCGGTTACGTCTCTGCCGCCGTTGAAAAGCTGTATCTCACGGCCATCTAGGCAGGCGTCTATGAATCGCGAGACCGCGCTGTTGGGGGAGTCATACTCTCCGAAGACTTTCCACGAACGTAGGACGACGGCTGGGAGCCCGTAGAGGGTGTGGTATGCTCTTACAATCATCTCCGACAAAACTTTAGAGTAGTCGTAGAGCGTGCGGGGGGCGAGAGGCGCCTCTTCTGTGACTGGGAGAGGCGGTCGAGGACCATAAACATTTGCTGAGGAGAGGAACACAAACCTCTCAACACCCCTCCGCCGAGCTATTTCGAGCATGTTGAGGGTTCCCATGACGTTGGTCTGAAGACACCTCAGAGGGTCCCCATTACAGGAGGGAGGGTTTGATACTGCAGCTAGATGGACGATGGAGCCCACCTTGTATCTCTCCAGCGCAGAGCTCAGCCCCCCGAAATCCGTCACATCTGCTGTCAGGTCTGCACCGCTAGAAACGTCGAGACGGAGGACGGCGTGTCCTCTATTAGATAAATACTCGGAGAGGCTTCGGCCGATAAACCCCTCCGAACCCGTAACCAGTATTGGCTCCACGGCTGCTTCAAACCGAGACGCACTATAGACGATTTATTAAACGTCTCACGACACGATGCAGCTAGTCCAGCCGCAGTCGATGCATTTGATACAGCCCTCCTGCCACGCTAGGTTTGCGCTTTGGCACTGTGGGCAGGTGTAGTATCTTGATTCCTTCTCTCCCTCCGGCACAACGATCTTCAGCAGGGGATGCTCGATTGGCTCAGCCTCCTCTTGGCGCTGATACCCACCCCCAGCGCGGACGTGTGTGACCCTCTTCTCGATAGCCACTTCAATGCCCAGCTCCCTCATCATCTCAAGCGTATTGTTCGTCACGACGTTGACGTAGTGGGACTCCCGCTGACTCGGCGTCACTAGCACCTGGCCTGCCTTGGAGGAGTCCCTGTATATCGTTACGCCTTTCAATCCGAGCCTGTAAGCGAAGAGATAGGCCTTTTTGACGTCCTCCACAGTAACCCACCTCGGCATATTAATCGTCTTGCTTACCGCCGCATCCACCCAGAGACCGACATGGTGCTGAGCCCGCACGTGGTCCCACCAAGGAACGTCGTATGCGACGACGAAGACCCTGCGGGCCTCCTCAGGGAAAATCTCTAAGCCCTGGATGGATCCCCCATTGTCTGCCACCATCTTGATTACGTGTTCGTTATAGAGACCAGCCTCCTTCAAATAGTTCTCGAACTCCGGGTCGATGTAGTGGAAAACACCTACAGTCACGCGCTTCTCATATATGAGGGCGAATACGGGCTCTAGCCCCGAGCTCGCATCAACCAGCATAGAGATGCTGCCTGTGGGCGCGATTGAGAGGAGGAAGCTGTTTCGTATCCCGCTCCTCCGGACCTCTTGTGATATTAGATCCCAATCCATCGTCCACATCTCCTTGTGGTAAAAACCTTCGAGGGGGAGCATGCCCTTAACATAGTCGCTCTGCCAGTAGAGTGGGAAGACACCTCTCTCCTTGGCCCTCTCTATGCTCGCCCGGTATGTGTGCCAGGCGATGAACTCGGTGATCCTCTGCATTAGCTGGAACCCCTCCTCGCTGTTATACGGTATCCTGAGAGCGTATAGTAGAGAGGCTAGCCCCATAAAGCCGAGACCGACCCTCCTCGTCATATGCGACATCTCCTCAATCTCCTTTAGCGGATACTTATTCACGTCTATGACATTATCCAAGAACNTNTAAGCAGACCAGACGGCTCTTTCTAAGGACTCCCAATCTAACTCCACCCCCCTCTCTGTCCTCTTCACGAAAGCGTAAAGGTTGATCGACCCCAAGTTGCATGACTCATACACGTAGAGGGGCTCCTCACCGCATGGGTTTGTACANNTGATGTCGCCGAGGGCCCTACGCATGATGTTTCTCCTGTTGATGTTTCCGTGATAGAGCATACCTGGGTCAGCTGTCTTCCACGCCATCTCCGCGATAAGGTTGAAAAGATGCCGCGGATCTATTGTTCCCCAGACTTTACCATCCCTCGGGTTCCTTAATTGATATGGCTCGCCCCTCTCTAGATGCTCCATGAAGTCGTCGCCTACCAAGACACTGATGTTGAAGTTCTCGAGGAATCCCTCCTTCTCCTTAGCCCTGATAAACTTCTCGATATCTGGATGCCAAACCTCCAGTATACCCATGTTCGCGCCCCGTCTCTTCCCACCCTGCTTCACAACCTCCGTTACTGTGTCGATAATCCGCATGAAGGTGACTGGGCCAGAGGCGACCCCAGAAGTGGAGAACACCACGTCTCCCTCCGGTCGGAGCTTGGAGTAGTTTATCCCGATTCCTCCACCGCTCTTGAATATTATTGCTGCCTCGGTTGCCGCCCGCATGATTGACTCTATGTTATCCTCTATGGGCAGTACAAAGCAGGCCGATAGCTGGCCGAGCCTCGCTCCAGCGTTGAAGAGCGTGGGGCTGTTGGGCATGAATTTTTTCTCGACCATCAGGTTGTAATACTCAATATACTCCGCGTAGTGGTGATCTAGCTCTCCTGCAAGTAGCATCTCCCAGAAGACGCTCCACGGTTGTCTCATCTTTCCCACCGAGTTCAGACGGTCGTACAGCCTTTTCATCTGCTCGAGGTGCCAGCGGTTCCAGTAGACCTCATAGGATCCGTCGGCCTTTCTACCGAGACCGACTTTCCCCGCCCAAAGCTCCGGGTTAAACTCCTCGTCCGGGTGGACGATTTGTTTGCCCTCCTTATCAAATAGTATGGGGTCATAGAGTATGTCGGGTATGACTATTAGCATCGCGACCCTCTGAAAGAGTTGTTTTGGCCTCTCAGCTAGCTTCCCCTGCTCGTTTTTGAGGAGGTAACGGCTCGCCATAAGGCGGATGGCGTTGACGGAGAAGCGCTTGTCAACCTCGTCCAGGTAATCCGTCTCCAGCAGGATCATCTTCTCCTTCCTGATTCTCTCCCTCTCCTTCCGGTAGAGGATGTAGGCTTTGGCAACCTCGTAGAGGTCAAACTTCACTAGCGCAAGCTCTACTATGTCTTGGACATCCTCAACGTGTGGGATCCTCTCTCCACCATACTTATCTGCGAGGACTTGCAGAACGTGGTCAACAACACGCTGGAGTAGCCCCTCATCATACCTGTCGACCGAGAGCATCGCCTTTTTGATTGCGTTGTAGATGCGGGTTCTGTCGAAGTCGACGACTCGGCCATCCCTTTTGACGATCTTCTTTACCGGGAATTCTGACAACTGGTGCTCCAATCCGGCCAAACTAGGTTCCCCGCCAATGGCTATAAAGTGTTGCGAGGCCAAAAGTCTTTTATAAGCGCCCGAAAAAGCCAAGAATTGGCAACACTCCTTATATGCCGCCACGGGATTGGCCATGAGTTTAGATACCCGGGGCCCAATTCCGGTCATGAACACCCGGGATTATCGCCGGCTTTTC
Organism: Candidatus Calditenuaceae archaeon JGI OTU-3; assembly: GCA_000494185.1. The sequence goes on from AWOC01000008.1 coordinate 8,223, forward strand.
GGCTGACTGAAGGGATAAATAACGTTCCTCGGCGATTTTGGTGCGGGATGGCGCTCAGCTACTCGGCGGAGGAGCTTCTAAGGGCGGTTAAGGCGGCATCGGAGGAGGTGATCACGGAGGAGGAGTTACTTCAGCTCCTCGAGGAGAAGAGGGTACGGGCATATATCGGGTTCGAGCCGAGCAACGTGATACATCTGGGGGCTCTAGTTGTCTGCGAACCCATCATACAGCTAATGAGGGCAGGATTTTCAGGAGTATTCCTTATGGCCGACGTNCATGGATGGCTCAATCACAAGGGCGAGCTTGATGTCCTCAAAGAGACTGCGGCGCAGAACATCGAGTTNCTCAAAAAAATCACCAGAGCCCGAGGGGTGGAAGACTCTGTGGTGAGCTTCGTCCTCGGATCCGACTATCAGTTGGGGGAGGGATACATATTGGAGCTATTCAAACTTGCAAGGTTGGTTACTGCCTCTGAGGCTAGAAAGTCGATGGACACGATAAGCAAGAAGGATGTTATGCACAGAGTGAGCTCCGAGATATACGCCCTTATGCAGTGCATAGACATAGCTTTCCTCAAANTTAACGTGGCCGTGGGAGGCATGGATCAGAGGAAGATACATGTCATGGCCAGAGAATATCTTAGGAAGCTAGGCCATCAGAAGCCCGTAGCGATACATACTCCCATAATCCTCGGGCTTGACGGNCATGCAAAGATGTCTAAGAGCCTCGAGAATGCGATCTTCTTAAATGATGGCGAGGAGGACGTGTCGAGAAAGATCTATAAGGCTTACTGCCCCGAGGGNGTTGAGGAGGGGAACCCGGTCACNCAGATCGTCAAACATATAATATTCCCCTGGACTGGGGGCTTTGAGGTGGCAGGCAATTGCTATACGAGTTACTCCGAATTTTTAGCCGACTGGGTAAGCCGAAGGGTAGGAGCNAAAGCCCTTAAGGATGCCGTCACGGAGTCCATCATAAGTGTCCTCCGGAAAATCAACTCCAGCTAGCCCGGTTAGGGGATTGCACGTGATAGGGCNACAGCCTTTTTAGCCGCGCCTTCAGCCGTCGTATCGAAGCAGTAAACTGCGGGCTCGAGNCCCAAGCCACCCTCGTCAATAACCAAGTCTAGGTCTTTTTCTGAGCTTACNAGCTCAATAACGCTAAACACCACNTCCTCCTCGGTCCTAGCAAGCTGCTTTNCCNGGGTCTTNGCAAANTTCAGTCCGAGCCGTTTAGCAGCCTCTTCAATCCCCGGCACGAGTCTTATGTTGATGACGGCTCTCTTAAGTGGGTTCACTCTTGTGACGCCGAGAAGGATTGAGGCGAGGTGCTTAGATGCCCCGAACTCGGGTCTGCCTACAGCGACGAGCCTANCGTTGATTCTGACGATCCTGCCGGGTATCGCGGCCACATCTTCTAAGCTTGAAGCCCCTTCCCTCGCTAAAGCAACGTTGATGGAGACCTCTGGATAGACCTTCAGAAGCTCGGGCGACCGCTCGATGAGNAATACCGCCCTTTCGATATCCCTTATAATCCCCTCTCTCTCGATGAGAGAGACAATTGGCTTGGCGATACAAATAGAGCAGTCTCCCAGCTCAGGGTATATTTTTCTATGGAGTTGGCAAAGCGTGCCCGAGGTCAGGAGCCTCTGCCAACCGTTCATTAATGCGCGGGTTGCGCCCTCAGGTCCTTCACTAGCCGCCGCGGCTATCGAGCTTATGAGAGTTTCCGCCTCCTCCCGCGGAACACCATAGCTCCTCAGCGCCTCGGCATAATTTGTGGGAGGCTTAGAGAGGTAGTAGCTAACAGCGGCCTGGCTTACCCCGAGGACAAAGGCAATCTTGGACTGGCTAAAGCCTCTCCTTCTAAGAGTATGCGCGAGGATTCCCCTTATATTTGGCAGTAGGTATCGAATAAGCAGCTCCTCGGGAGGCCTCATTGACCAGGTTCCACTAGAATCCTCTCTTGCTGTGCATGCTTCATCGCGGCGCTCACCACCTCTGGATCGACGCGCCGATATACACTAATCTTAATCTTATCCCACTCCCAAACAATTTTCCCTCCTATGATTGCGTATGGGGCCTCGATTCGCACGATATCGGCCTTAGAGAGCACTAGTTTATCGACTAACACCGAGTAGAGCCANCTGTTTAGCTCGCCTGCTCCTCTCGCAACCTCCTGAGAGGATAGCTGCCCAGACTTCACTAGNTCNCTAGTCTGGGCGAAGATGGCGCGCCTCAGCTTGGTTGCATAATACCCNACAATGACTGTGCCGGTTCTCACCACGGCCCTGACGGGCTCCATAGTGCACCCCTATCAAAATATATGCGGGAGGCCCATATATTATTATCCAATTGGTCGGGGACCGTTTTATAAGGAGGAAGCCTTAAAACTCTAACAGTTATAGCAAAGTTTTTCCACTGCTTTTTCTAATTAATTTATTACCACGATGGGGCAGGTCCACGAGAGGATCTGGCGGACAATCCTGGAGAGGAGGGAAGACTACCTAAGGGTTTTGGGCGATCTCCTAAGTTTTCCAAGCGTTTCCGCGACAGGTGAGGGGATGGATGAGGCGGCAAATAGGGTCAAGGAGATCATGGAGTCAAGGGGTCTCAGAGTAGATATATACGACGACCACGGGGGTTATCCTTTAGTTTTTGGGGAGATCAGAGAAGAGAGGCATGGAACGCTCCTAATCTANAACCACTATGACGTCCAGCCCCCAGACCCGCTAGATCATTGGGCCTCGCCGCCCTTCTCTCCCACTATCCGTGACGGCAGAGTATACGCCAGAGGTGCATGCGACAACAAGGGGAACCTCGCGGCGAGACTCTGCGCNTTGGACGTTGTGTTGGACTTGTTCGGCGAAGTTCCGCTCAATCTGAAGTTCCTTGTCGAGGGCGAAGAAGAGGTTGGGAGTCCCCACCTTTCGCGGTTCTTCGGTCTTCACAGAGAGATCCTAGACGCCGATGCATGCCTCTGGGAGATGGGAGGCACGACAACAAAGGGGAAACCCATAATCTACCTCGGCGCAAAAGGCATCTGCTACCTCGAGCTACACGCAGAAGAGGATAGGCCCGACCTCCACTCCTCCTGGGGCGCGATAGTCCGGAACCCAGCTTGGGAACTGGCTAAACTCATCGCAAGCCTGAGAGACAGCTCCGGCAGAGTGCTGGTCGAGGGATTCTACGACGATGTCCTTCCTCCTGATGAGGAGACNTTAGAACTGATAAGGAATCTTGAGGACGTTGAAGAGGAGATCAAGGTCCACGCGGGCCCCGAAGGACTACTCACAGACAAGCCTGCGAGAGAACAGTTGATCGACCTGCTACTTAAGCCCTGCATCAACATCTGTGGAATCATGTCAGGATATACTGGGCCGGGCTCGAAGACTGTGCTTCCGAGTAAAGCTATGGCGAAGATGGATGTCCGGCTCGTACCGGCGATGCGGCCTGAAAGAGTGATTGAGAGGTTGGAGCAGCACGTAAAGCGCGTGAGTGGAGGTAGGATAAAAATTGTCCCCCTCGACATGGGATACCCCGCATCACGTACACACCCCAAGGAGCCCTTTGTCGAGCTTGTCAGAGCAACAGCTAAAGTAGCCTTCAGGGCTGAACCCCAGCTCTACCCATCGTCGGCTGGGTCTGGGCCAATGTACCTCATAATCGAGGAGCTTGGGATCCCCTGCGTAGCGACAGGCATCGGCGACCACAAGTCCAACGTCCATGCACCCAATGAAAGCATAGCAATAGAAGACTACCTCAGAGGCATACTACATATGGCTCTGATCATGGCGAACTTTGTACCCTACATGCGGGGCGGCACATTACCCTATGTTTAGGCAAAGCCGCGACACAAATTTATATTAAAGAAGTCATAGGCTATCACGCTGGTGAAGGGCAATGACGCCTGAGCTGAGCTCCTATGTTAGGTTCAAGACGCCTTCGGAACTCGCAAACGCGACGCTCGAGCTCGTCAAGATGGCGAGGGAGACGGGTAAGGTCAAGAAGGGTGTTAACGAGGTTATCAAGTCTGTTGAGAGGGGCCAGGCGAAGCTCGTCGTGATAGCTGAGAACGTGGACCCGCCAGAGATAGTGGCTCTTCTGCCGTCACTCTGCCAAGAGAGGAAGGTGCCCTATATCTATGTCCCAACGAAAGAGGCCCTAGGAAACGCCGCTGGCCTAGAAGTCTCCGCCAGCTCGGTAGCCATCATTGACGCGGGTGAGGCTAGGTCCTATCTTGAGGAAATCTTGAAGCAACTCCAGAAGATCACTAGGGGCGGTGCTTGAGGGTTTTATAGTGGAGCCAAGGAGGAGTTAAGCTAGGGTATGAGTAGCCAGGGCGTGCCCGCCGTGGTGGAACAGATCGTAGGCAGGACTGGCGTGAGGGGCGACGTTACACAGGTGAGGGTGAGGATATTGGAGGGTAATGATAAGGGCCGCGTGATCACGAGGAATGTGAAAGGACCAGTTAGGATTGGGGACATACTAATATTGATGGATACAGAGAGGGAGGCCGAGAAGATCAAATAGCCGGTGATGAGGCATGCCGACGACGCATGTATGCAGCTTCTGCGGTCACACCTTTATACACGGTACAGGAATCCTCTTTGTTCGGAAGAGCGGGCAACTCAACTGGTTCTGCAGTAAAAAATGCTACGTCTATATGGTTAAGCAGGGCAAGGATCCTAGGAAACTCAAGTGGACACTGTATTACGGCAAGGAGAGACGCGGCTAATCCGATACCTCGGCTGGATCGAAGAATATTCTCCACTCGTACTCGTATGTCGCTGCACTGTCCGAGGCGTGGATTATATTATCTGTAATGTCGAGCGCGTAGTCCCCTCTGATGGTTCCAGGCTCAGCCTTTACGGGGTCAGTCGCCCCGATCATCTTACGGACAACCTCAACAGCAGCCCTACCTTCGAGTATAGCAACCACAACCTGTTTATCGCTAACAGCGTTGATTAGGTTGGGGTAGAATGGCTTAGACTGGTGGACCATATAGAGCCTCTCGGCCAGGTCCCTTCTCATCTTCACGGACTTGAGCGCGACGATCCTGAGCCCCCTACTCTCAAACCGCGAAAGTATCGCTCCAACCAGCCCTCTCGAAACGGCTGAAGGCTTCAGCATTATGAAAGTACGCTCGCTCATGTACAGCCTGACTAGGATGACCCATCACTTAAATCCTACATCACTCCGTGTCCTATCTCTTCTGATTGCTGTGGCGACTTTCTCCTCGTCTATTTGTTGGTATTCTGAGATTTCGAGGACACTCAGGACGAGCTCCGCAGAGTAGAGGCTCCTGATGGCTTTAGAAAGCTCTAGCGCTAGCTCTGCGTTAAGTATTATTGGTAGGTTGTGGTCTACTGCTGCCCTCCTCACCTCGTAATCCAGTTGCGGCGTGTATCCCGCGGTTACCACCATCCCTATTCTCCTAGACTTAATGCTTTTAACGGCCGACTCTCGATCTAGCTGGGGCAAGTTGGGGAGAGGTAGGTCTTGGAGAGTCAAGACCTCGTAACCAGCCTCTGAGAAGTTTCTCGCCGCATCTAGGAGGAGTTCTCCGTATTTGCTTGATTCTCCATAGATAAGTATTGGGTCCTCCTTCGCTGGAAGCCTATTCGGTGTCGCCGCGAGCCAGCTTGTCAGAAGGGCCTCGTGGAAACTTAGACCTAAGGCTGCCACCTCGCCTGTACTCCTCATCTCTGGCCCGAGGAACGGATAGCAATCCCTTATCTGGGCCCAGGAGAACTGTGGCGTCTTTACTCCCCAAACCGTCCGGAGCGGGGCATAAACCTCTGGGTATAGCTCGATCCACTTGTGATCAGGGTCATGCAGACCCATATTAAGCATGGCCCGAACGGAATCCTCCGCCAAATCATACCCATAGATTTTACTACTAAAGGGCATCGAGCGACTACACCTAAGGTTACACTCGATGACATGGACTTCTCCGTCTCTTACCAAATACTGTACGTTGAAGGGCCCCTTAACTCGAAGGGCCCTAGCGATCTCGCCGGTATACTCAGCAATCCGTTTTAGGGCAGAGCTGCTCAGCCTGAGCGGAGGGATGACTATTGTTGCGTCTCCGCTATGGACTCCGGCGTACTCAACGTGATCCATTGGAAGGATCTTACACCTCCTCCCGTCTGAGACACAGTCGACCTCCGCCTCGATCGCGCCCTGGATGAAGTGGCTCATGACTATGGGCTTCTTGGTTAATCCCGCTAGCTTCTCCATCAGCTCCTTTAGCTCGTCTCTGTCGCGCGCTACGAAGACAGATGTCCCACTCAAGATGTAGCTTGGCCTCACGATGACCGGGTATCCAATTCTTTCAGCTATCTTCAGCGCCTCCTCGACACTCCGAACCCACCCCCAGGCAGGCTGCTTGATCCCCAATTCCTCGAGAAGCTTGCTGAACCTGTTCCTCTCTTCAGCCCTGCTTATCGAGGAGGATTGTGTCCCGATTATTGTGACCCCCCTTGCTTCCAGCTCCGCAGCAACATCATTCCCTATCTGGCCGGCAGCAGAGGTGATCACACCCGCTCCACGCGTCATCCTGAACATCTCTTCGATAGCCTCGGGCGTCAGCTCCTGATTAATCAGGTATGACACGACGTCCCAATCTGTGGATACAGTCTCTGGATTATAGTTGATTATTGCCGCGTCCCTCCCGTGCTCTATGAGTTTCCTATATATGTTGACTGCAGACCAGTCAAACTCTACAGAGACTCCAATTCTGAAGCCGCCGGCACCGAGGAGTAGGATGAGATCCCTCTCTTTGAGACTAATATCGTCGTCCAAGCCGTGGAAGGTTAGGTAGAGGTAGTTTGTTCTGGCAGGCTTCTCGCCGGCCAGGGTATCGATATTTTTTACCTTATAAGTGACTCCCAGGCGACGGCTTATTGCCCTCAGCTCCGCTGCCGGCAGGCCTGAGAAGAGGGAGATCTGCTCGTAGGTGAAGCCGCACTTCAGAGCCTCGGCAACTAGTTTTTCCCTAAGCTCATTGTCTAACTCGTGTATTCCCCTCATTATTCTTGCGAGGTCAACTATCTTCTTGACAGGGGCGATGAAGAACGGATCGACCCGGGTGATCCTCGAAATCTCCTCGACCGACGCTCCAAGCCAGAGGGCCTTCGCAACATCTCTGAGCCAGTAGGGCTTGAACGTTTTTAGCCTCTTCAGAACCTCTTCGAGGCTCTCACGGGTCTCGAGGACCTCCCTATCCACAAGGCCCAGGTATCCAAGGTCCAACATTCTGAACGCCTTCTGATAGATCTCCTCAAGGCTTCTGCCGATCGCCATTACCTCGCCGACACTCATCATTTCGGATCCGAGGGTCTCGCTCCTAGGCCAAAACTTCTCCAAGTCCCATCTGGGAGCCTTAAGAACTATGTAGTCGAGGCTGGGCTCGAAGAAGGCTGTTGTTGTGCCTGTGACTAGGTTGAGGAGCTCGTCAAGTAGGTATCCAAGACATAGTTTAGCAGCTATATAGGCAAGTGGGTATCCTGTCGCCTTACTCGCCAGAGCGCTACTCCTAGACATTCGTGGATTAGTCTCTATGACGTAGTAGCCTCCGTTGGATTGGTTGAGCGCAAGCTGAACGTTACACTCTCCGACGAGCTGTATCGCGTTAGCAACGCCGAAGGAAGCTTCCCTGAGGGTCTGGTACTCAGTGTCAGTCAGGGTCTGGCTGGGGGCGACTACAAGAGAGTCGCCAGTATGGACACCCATCGGCTCTATATTCTCGAGGCAGGCTACAGCTACACAGTTTCCTGCCCTGTCCCTCATAACTTCGTACTCTATCTCCTTCCATCCATCGAGATATTTCTCGACTAGGACGCTTCCCACGGCGCTGTGCGAGAATGCTCTTGTCAGTTTTCCCCAGAGCTCTGACTCGTCGCTCGCGACGAAGGACCCCCTACCACCCAGATTGAAGCTTATCCTAATAATGACCGGGAAACCGATGCTCCTAGCCGCCTCTACGGCCTCTTTCAGCGTGGTTGCGGGTTGCGAGGGAGGGACAGGGAGGGCTGCCTTGACCATTGTGTCCCTGAATAACGACCTTGTTAGTGCTGCTTCTATTCCACTTATTGGTGTTCCAAGCACTTTGACTCCATACTTATCTAGTATTCCCGACCTGTAGAGCTGGACACCCGACGTGAGGGCGCTCTGCCCCCCGAAGCCCACCATAATTCCGTCTGGCCTCTCCCTCTCAATGATCTTTTCCAAGAACTCCGTTGAGATAGGTGTGAAGTAAACTTTATCGGCGAAAAATTTGGAGGTTTGTATTGTTGCTACGTTGGGGTTAACTAGGACGGTCGTTATACCCTCATCCTTTAGAGCCTTTAGCGCCTGGCTTCCACTATAGTCGAACTCTGCGGCCTCAGCTATCTTTATCCCCCCCGAGCCTATTAAGAGAACTTTACTTACGTGCTCCATTCTCCTCCACCATCTTTTTGAAGATGTCGAAGACGTAGGAAGCGTCTCGCGGCCCAGGCCTTCCCTCGGGGTGGAACTGTACGCTTATCAAGGGTAAAGACTCGTGGACGAGACCCTCGATAACACCATCATCACAATCTTCGAACCACGGCCGTAAACCGGTGTCCTCAATGCTATCACGAGAAACAGCGTAACCATGATTCTGCAAAGTCACCACTCTCTTGCCAGTGAGCAGGTCCCGGCACCCCTTATTAATGCCCCTGTGCCCATACTTCATCTTGTAAGTCTTAGCGCCTAGAGCGAGGGCTATTAGCTGATGACCCAAGCAGACTCCAAGCGTAGGAGTCCCGCTCTCAATAACCTCCCTAGTAAGCTGAATCGCATAGCTAATCTTGGCCGGGTTTCCCGGGCCATTACTTATCACCACTCCGGCGGGGCTATAGGAAAAGACTGCATCGGCGCCGAGTCTTCCTGGAACCACCACTACCCGCAACCCCTTACCTGCGAGCGCGTCAAGAATTCCCCTCTTAACACCGAAGTCCACCACCACAACTGTGGGCCCGTTTGAGTCCCTATAGATGAAGGGGGCATCGTAGGTAGAGTACTCGAAGACCCTAGAGTCATAGTCCACGGACTTGGCCATTCTTATGAGCTGCCCCGGGTCAATCTCGCTGAGACTCTCCGCAACCTGTACAGCACACCCCATGACGCCCGCCTCCCTAATCTTCTTCACAAGCATCCTAGTGTCGACGTCCATTACGCCTGGGACGTCATTTATCTCGAGCCACCTTTGCAATGATTTCTCCGATCGAGGGTGGCTGGGTTCTGTTGCCTGGGAGACTACGAGAGCCTCAATCGTTATGCGGTCGGACTCGAAGTCAGGCGGAACCCCATAGTTACCTATCAGAGGGTAGGTTAGGATCAGTATCTGCCCGACATAGGATGGGTCTGTCAGGGACTCCGTGTATCCATTCATCGCGGTGCTGAAGACAATCTCGCCGGACCTTCTATCGTGTGCGCCGAATCCCTTTCCAAGAAAGAAGGAGCCATCCTCGAGAGCTAGAGCGGCCACGGGGCCGCCGAGAAGTTTTCTCGCCAGCGCGCCCACCGAGTTACCCAATCCGCTTCTATGATACATTAAGACAGCATCCCCACACTATATACTTATAGAACAATTTCGGTCACCCTCAGAACAGAATGTATCAGGGTTGGTCAGTCAGTAAAGCCGTACGCCACCTAATCAGCTTTAACAAAGGTTATAGGCAGGCGCTCGAGGAGGGCTATGCAAACATATCAGCCCTCTCACGCCTTATTAAGCCCTCAGTCGAGAACATGCTGGGCAGGGAGGTCACGATAGACTCCATAATAACCTCTTTAAAGAGGATGAGGACCGTGGCCAAACCGCCATCTTTCCAAGCAGTTAAAGTACTCGCCAGAAGCAGACTCGAGGTTAGAACCGGGGTCGCTAAGGTGACCGTCAAGAAGAATAGCCAGACAAAGAGGATAGCTAGGGATTTGGCCACAAAAAGTTTGGGTTTCTTCCAGCTCTTGGATGGGGTCACCTCTATTACGTTGATAGTAGACCTGAAAATCTACGGGGAGGTCAGGCAAGCGTTTCCATCAGCATACCGCATTTCCGAGAATACGAGTATGGCCGCTCTACTGGTCATTAGTCCTCCAAAAATCGCTGAAACGCCGGGAGTCCTATCACTCATCCTCGAGCACCTAGCCCGCCACGAGATAAATGTGGAAGAGATTGTGAGCTGCCATACAGATACGATTATTCTGGTGAAAGGGGTGGATGGGGGGAGGGGATTTGACGTCATCCATAATCTAATAGCTTTGAGTAAAAGGTTGGTCCAGCAACGGTAAGCGCTTGGTTACGTGCTTTTTACCGTCGAGGAGCCCTTCCTTTAAATAGTTGGCCGGCTAAATTACGGTCGGAACGATTAAATACAGCTTTAATGTTGGATATAAACACAACGTGGAGGGGTGTAGAAACGCCCACGCTCGTCCAAAATTACCTACCGGTCCCGCGGCAATCCGAGCCAGAGTTCTGGAACACGGCTAGAATAGAACACATAAGGCACTTAGCTCGATATGGTGTAGCTTTATGGACTTGGGATAGAGCAAAGCACACGACGCGGAGAATCCTCGACAGGCTGAGCTTTAGGGCTGAGCTTGAGGGCGTGGAACCTGATAGAGGGTCATCGAAATCAATAGATGTCTCAACCTCCATGGCCTACGGAGTCATCGACATGTCGGCCCCGCTCTACCTAGGCGATATGTCGTTTGGGGCGCTGAGCGGGGTCCCAAACATAGCTTTAGCGAGAGCGGCCGACTTGACTGGAATCGTCACGGGGACGGGCGAGGGCGGGCTTCACCCCGAGGTGAGGAAGTGTCGCCGAATCACCGTCCAATGGGCTTCCGCGCGTTTCGGTGTAGATATTGATGTCCTGAACACTGGGCTTGGAATTGTCATCAAGATCGGCCAAGGTGCCAAGCCCGGGATAGGAGGCCACCTTCCTGGGATTAAAGTAACTAAGCCGATCTCAGAGACGCGGCGAATACCAGTGGGTGTAGATGCGATCTCGCCCGCCCCCCACCACGATATCTACAGCATTGAAGATCTAGGGCAGCGGATAGCGNCGCTAAAGGAGGCTACTGGAAAGCCAGTCTTCGTGAAGGTCGGTGTAACCAACTACATACCCTATATAGCCACGGGGATCGCACGCATGGAGGCCGACGGGATAATAATGGATGGACAGGGTGCAGGCACTGGGGCAACCCCCGCGGTAGTCAGGGATAATGTAGGTCTCCCCGTGGAGCTTGCTGTTGCGGCGGTTCACGACGCGTTGATGCGCGAAGGACTTCGTGATGGCTTCACGGTGGTGGCAGCTGGACGGGTTAGTAGTGCGGAGGACACTGCAAAACTCCTAGCTCTCGGTGCTGACGTTGTGTCCATCGGGACCGCATCTCTCATCGCCATGGGATGTGTTATGGTTCACAAGTGTCACTTAGGATTCTGCCCTGCCGTCATAACAAACAAGATAGAGGAGAACCCAGCCAAAGTCCTCTCACTTGAGACGGCTACGCGTTGGGTTGTCAACATGTTAAGGGGCTGGGTAGAAGAGCTAAAGCTGATTCTTTCTGCAGTGGGATTATCATCGATCAAGGATCTTGTAGGGCGTCGTGACCTCCTAGTGGCCCGTAATGTGATGAAGGACGAGGCTATGTTGTTGGGGGTGGATACGTTGTGACCGCGCCATGGTGGACGTCCCGCAGGATCAGACACCTCCAAGAATTGTCTGGCGCCGTCGGGAGACAGCCGGGTGAGCCCCCTATAGTTAGCATGGGCAGTACC
>AWOC01000009.1 GCA_000494185.1 Candidatus Calditenuaceae archaeon JGI OTU-3
ACAAATAACTGGAATCCGGAAAGGAATTGAAAGAGCTTTTTTTATCCCCTTAAAAACATGCGGGCGCGCATCTATCGACGGCAAGACGTCGCAGTATGTTGGGTATAAACGCATAAGATACGGTGCGGAGAGATAAAATAAACAGAGATGGTAAAAAGATTGTCGCCCAATATACTATCATGTGGGAGCACCGCCTTTTTACTCTGCCTTATACTTTGACTGGAATACTTAAAGGATTGAGAGTAAATTTTTATAGTCAATAACCAGCTAGCGGGTGTGACGTCGCAGCGCTCTTTAACCATATTTGATGAGGTGGTCCTAGACCCGGACTTTCTAGGTTATCGTCATGAGGAGTCAGATAGAGCTTTGGGCAGACTTGTGTCGGGATGGATCTCTGGGCGCCTGCGGGTGTCGGGGTCATGAGCCGAGATAAGGAGCGGGTCTGGGATGTGATAATTTTCAACGAGGTCGTTCGGCGGAGAAGGAGGAAGAGGGCGGCTAGGCCTAGACGTATTTAGTCGGAGGAGGGGCTGAGGGTGGTCTACCGAGTTTTACGGCGTGTCCGTGGTTCTAGTTTGGTGATAGCTTTATATAGTTCGGCCGGCATATAGGCTTGCTTAAAGTGTGGTTGGATAGGGTTTGGAAAGGTTAGACAAGATTGAGGGTTTGACTCCAAGTTCGAGGAACGTGAACCTTGTCGCGAAGGTTGTCTCGAAGGCTGAGCCCCGCGGCGTGGGAAGCCAGTATGACCAGAGGCAGCACCAGCTCTCGGAGTCCCTTATCGCGGACGAGACTGGGGCGATACAGCTGGTTCTCTGGGACGAGAACATCAACAAGGTGAACGAGGGAGACACGGTCCGCATCACCAACGCCTTTGTAAAGGTCTTCAGGGGTAGGATGCAGCTGAACCTCGGCAGATACGGCAAGATAGAGGTTCTCGACCAAGAGATAGGCAACGTCAACACGGAAAACAATCTCTCCGAGAGGACGGTCTACGAGGGGGCTCCGAGGTCTGGAGGGGCTAGGAGGCGGGGCTGGTCCCCTAGGGGTCCTCGGAGAAGCTTCAGCGAGTAATAGAGTAGAGATGGCTCCCGGTCGGGGCCTAATCCTCTTGGGGCTCTACTAGCAGGACTCCCCCCTCACTCCCCACTATCTTTATTGTTTGGTTCTGTCTCACCGGCCTTAGCGCCTTTGCTCGCCTATATTCGCCGGCCACTACCACGTAGCCTAGCCTGCCAGCCTCGATATCCTCCACAGCCCTACCCGTCCCCTTAACCGGTACGAGCTCGTAGGAGACTCTGCGGGCCGCGCGGAGAGCCTTGTAAAGTACGAAGGCCGTGACGCCTCCCCCGAACAGCGCGACGAGCGTTACCGTTATCTGGAGCTCGTTGAGCCACTCGGAGGCTACGTAGACTATTCCCGGCGGAGCCCTTATCAGCAGGATTATACCTATGGTTAGCATTATTACTCCACCAATCATCGCGGCGACGATTCCGCCCGAGTAGAACTCGTAAAGTATCAGGACCGAGCCCAAGACTATCAGCGCTAGCCCGGCCCAGTTTATGTTAAAACCCTGTCCCACGAGGCCTAGGATTACTAGCACGGCGCCAACGATCTCCGCACCGAATCCGGGGGACGACAGACCAACTATGAGTGTTAGTATGCCCAGAGTGATGAGTAGGCTTGATACGAGGGGGTCGCTCAGGAAGTTCAGCAGTTGCACCCTAATGTCGGGGTCAACCTTAATTAGCTGGGCTCCGCGGGTGTTTAGGGTATAATCGCGGTAAATCGTCTTGACGACCCTACCATCTGCTTTCTCCATCAGGTCGTTAACATCGTTAGCCACTATCTCTATCACACCGTATCGAAGCGCTTCTTCTGGGCCCAGGTTGTCGTTGTGGGTAACGAATCGAGCTGCCTGCGTCTCATTCCTATTGTGTAGCTTGGCGAAGCTCTTCATCTTACCGACGAGAAAGTTTATGATCTTAGACTCGTTTGTGGGGACGCCGTTTACTACGGGTTGAGCGGACCCGATAGTCGTGTAGGGAGACATGGCCGCGAGGCTTGATGCCATCAATATGTATGTGCCCGCAGAGAGCGCCTGTCTGCCCGCCGGGTAGACATAGACTATTACGGGGATTGAGGAGTTTAGCATGGCGTCGATTATCTGGAAGGTTGAGTCTCCTAGGCCACCGAAGGTATCTATCGTTATCAGGATTGCGTGGAAGCCTGAGGCCTGCTCTATGGCCGTCTTGACATACTCCGCGGTAGAGGGAGAGATGTTCCCGGAGATCTCAAGCCACATGACGGCCCCGGCCCCTCTAGAGGGTGGGGCCGACCACGTGAGTAGCAGGCACGTGATGCTTATGAGGAGTGCTATCTCTCTTCTCAACTCTTAGCGCTACTTTCTCTCCTGAGGACTAGTTACTCCCCGCGCTATCCCGACCAGGCTTCCCAGTCCTCCACCCCCCTCCGTCACAATTATGAGGTTCTTCTCCCTCGCTATCTCGGCCCACGTCTGTAGCTCTCTCAGCCTCAGAGCTATTGGGTTGGTTGAGTAGAAGGCCGCTGCATCTGCCATCTTCTGGGCGGCCATAAGCTCGCCCTCAGCCATGATGACCCTGCTCCGCCTCTCCCTCTCCGCCTCTGCCTGCTTCGCCATGGCCCTCTGCATAGACTCGGGAATCACTACGTCCCGTATCGAGACCGTGGTCACCTTTATTCCCCAAGGCTCCGTCGCCTCGTCCAGTATCTGCTGGATCCTCTTGTTCAGCTCGTCCCTCCTCGCGAGAAGGTCGTCGAGCTCCACCTGGCCTATCACGTCCCTGAGGGTTGTCTGGGCTAGGAGGCTAGTTGCTATCTGGTAGTCCCTCACCCTCATGACTGCGGCCAGCGGGTCCTCAACCCTCATGTAAACCACGGCGTCCACCTCGACCGTCACGTTGTCCCGAGTGACTATACGCTGGCGTGGGACGTCGAACGTCAGTATCCTTAGGTCGATTACTCTGGGCTGATCCACTATGGGGATTAGAAGAATGAGGCCCGGCCCCTTAGCTCCAATGATCCTGCCCAGCCTAAAGATGACGGCTCTCTCGTACTCCCTCACGACCCTGATGGCGGAGGCCAGAATGATCAACAGAATAATGACTAGAATTATCAGGCCTAGGACAGTCCCTACACCTATCTGCAGAGTTAAGACCATTCCAAGGGCATATAGTCTATGAGCTGCTTAAAAAGATTTCACACAACATCCAAAAATGTTCAGACCATTCGCGGCTGACTAGTAACCGACACAAACAGTACTGATACAGCTACTCCGAGACTCATCGTGGTAATCCGCCGGAGAGAAGAGGCCTTGCATAGCTTGCCAATGTGGAGTCTACTCCACAGTAGTGTAGTATCCTTTTTGGTCTTATGTGTCGGCTTAATCTTTTTCACGGTCCACATGTCTCGATGCATATAGTGTTGTTTTGGATAAATGTTTATTATGGTTGGCGGGAGTACCGTCGTTTGTGGTACAGTCTCTGAAGCTTGACCGGAAGGATGCCGAGATATTAAGGTTTCTTCAGCGTGATGGGCGTGCCCAGCTGAAGGATATAGCTAGATCGGTCTCGCTCTCAATACCTGCCGTGAAGGCTAGGATAAGGAGGCTTAAGGAGCTAGGGGTGATTAGGGGCTTCTCGGTAATAATAGATCCCAACAGGATTGCTGAGAAGGTTAGAGCGATCGTCAGCTGCAGGGCCTCGCCGGAGCACTTAAGCAGGCTAAGGGGTGAGCTAGCGGAGCTTGAGGAGGTTAGGGCTCTTTACGTAACAGCAGGACGATACAACCTTGTGCTAATCGTCGAGTTCAGAAATATGGAGTCATTAGCTTCTTTTATTTATGGGAGGCTTAGGGATGCCTCAGAAATAGAGATGCTAGTTATATCGGAGACAGACAAGGAAGTGGGGGGCGGGCTTGTTTATCCGGAGGATGTGGTTAGACTTCGGTGCGATTTTTGTCATTCCCTGATTGTTGAGAGGCCGGTTATCGAGGTTATTGATGGTGGAAAATATTACTTCTCCAGCATAGAGTGCGCGAATGCCTTTAAGCATAGGTTGGGGAGGGGCTAGCAGCATCCTAGTCGTCTCGTAGGGCTACTAGTTGTTTCTGACTGGATACGTGATGAGCTAAGTGCGTTCTGGAGGACCGAGGGGGTAACTGGACCGTCGCTACGTAGGACTATTCTACCCCGCGGGTCAATAACGAACAGCGTGTCAACATAAGTGAGGGGTAACTGGACCGTCGCTACGTAGGACTATTCTACCCCGCGGGTCAATAACGAACAGCGTGTCAACATAAGTGACGTTCCACTGCCCCGCCAGCGTCCCATCTTTATCGATTGCTAACAACCAGCTCTCTGACCCAGCGTTCGCTGCAAAAGACTTAAGAGCCTCCTCGTCCTCGGGAGCTGGTATGTCCTTTCTTCCCCACAGCCCGGCGTGTCTTAATACGGCTTCAGTCCAGACATCCACGACTATTACCTCGACATCTCCCCGTCCTACAACAGTTTCCCTGATTAGGGGCCCCACGACCCAGCAGCTGGGACACCAGGTAGCCATAAACCACAATATTACATACTTTCCGCGCAGGTTTTGGAGCTCTAGATTCTCTCCATCGATCATCACTATTGTCGTTTCGGGGGCTAGCATGCCTTCATAGGGTCCTAGCCTGCTAAAGCTAGAGCCTTGCTGGTCAGCATTGCTAAACAGTTGCGTCACATCAGTGTTCGGACGCGGGGCTGGTGCTAAAAGAATCGAGGCAACTATTACGGCTAAAATCGATAGACAACAACTGATGGGAACTATTATGCCTCTCCATCTACCCTGCACAGCACCCTCCCCCGGCCTGCCGGTTACCGCTTACAGACCTGGCTATTCCTAGACCACGCCTGTACCCCCTATACAGTATCCAGAGATTTAGCGTGAGGAGCGATATTGAGATCAGGAGAAAAAGCTTATTGAGCGGGAGGATGACGCTGGTGAAAAGGGGTAAGAGGCCGGTGGCTAGGATTACCCACATAGCTAGGCCTCCACCGCAGCACGAAAAGATCGAGAAAAAGGATGGTATAGCAGACAGCCCCATAAGACAGAACCCACCTATTAACCCCCTCAGACTATAGATGAAAAGTAGGGAAGATACGTTGAGACCGATCAGCATGGACAGTATGATGATTGCGAGGATGGCCTCGAGGCTTACCGAGACCACCCAGTACCTGTCCAAGTATATAATGATCCATGGCACCTGCCCTATTGGGCCGCGAGTTATCACGTCTAGTGATGGCGTAGTGATCTCTGGAGGGAGAGGCTGCTGCGACCTAGATATGACCCCGATGACGGCGGAGTACACGGCTGCAAATATGATAGCTGAGAGCAGGCCGAGAAGCCCGCGCCTTTTCTGAGAGCATGCCTCCTGAATGAAGGCGAGAAAGCCCGCAACGCCCGTCGACATTTCCCTACCAACCGCGTTAGTGGCGCTTATTCCTTTTTCGCCTTAATCGTTTAGGCCACGAGGTCCGTATTGTTTAGCCAGTTGTGAGGAGAGCCGTCACCACTGTTCTTGAATAATATTGTCCCCCAATTATAGTTAAACACCTTACGAAACAACATTATATCATGCTTACCGGAGATTACTGGCGAGTCTATGGAAGAGTATGACTATGTTGCTATTGGAGCTGGCGCGGCGGGCTTTGCCTTTGCCGTGAAGCTGTGGGAGCTGACAAATGGAGCCGCTAGGATAGCGATGATTAACTGGGGTAGGCTTGGGGGCACCTGTGTGAATGTCGGTTGCGTCCCATCCAAGTACCTGATCGAGAGGGCTAACCTGTTCTACGAAGGGAGGCGGAATAGGCACGCCGGACTCAATGTATCCACGACTATAGATTTTGAGGCCGTTATGGAAGATCTGCGGAGGACCATCGATAGGCTTAGGTCCGAGAAGTATGAGGAAGTCATACGGTCGCTGGAAGGCGTAGAGCTGATCAACGGCAGGGCCATGTTTGACACAGACGGGTCGCTGGTGGTCGATCTAGGAGGGGAGACGTTCAGAATAAGGGGCCGGCGATACCTCGTCGCGACAGGCTCGCGCCCATTCATCCCCTCCATCGAGGGGCTGGAAGAAGGGCGCTACCTCACAACAGATAACATATGGAGTCTGACTAGAAGAGTGTCCTCGCTCCTAGTAATTGGTACTGGCGCCGTCGGCGTCGAGATTGGTCAGGCCCTCAATAGGCTGGGGGTCGAGGTTATGATGGTGGAGGTCTTGGACAGGGTCCTGCCTGGCCTTGATCCAGAGATATCGAGCTTAATGGAGAAGGTTCTGCGCGAAGAGGGAGTCAAGATCTATACTAAGTCGAGGATCGCCAGGGTTATGGGCCACGATGGTGTAAAGCGTGTCGAGATAATAACTGGAGAAGGGAAGAAGTTGGTTGAGGCTGAGGAGATACTCGTGGCTGCCGGCAGGGCTCCTAACACGGCGGGGCTCGGCCTCGAGCGGGTAGGGGTGAAGACCGATAGGAGGGGCTTCATATTGGTGGACGAATACATGCAGACTTCTAACTCCAATATATACGCGGCGGGGGATGTGGTGTCCAAGAGATTGATGCTGGAGACGCTGGCGGCTAGAGAGGGGGTGATTGCAGCTGTTAATATGCTTGGGGGAAGCGAGACAATCGATTATCAGAGCGCGCCGCTTGTGGTGTTTGCTGATCCGCAGATAATGACTGTTGGTTATACCGAGGAGGAGAGCGTCCAGAGATTCGGCAGCTGCAGCTGTAGGGTGGTAAAACTCTCGGAGCTACCGAAGGCCAGCCTAACGGGGGATAAAGATGGTTTAGCCAAGATTGTTACCGATCCTGCAAGCGGCAAGGTCCTTGGATTCCACGTCGCCTCACCAAACGCAGCCGAGCTTGCACTGGCAGCGTCGATCATGGTCTCACGAGGATATACTATTGAGGACGTCGTAAGGAGCTGTCCAGCATTCCCTACTTTCTCAGAGCTGCTCAAGCTGGCCGCCGTCGGCTACTTACGCCCCATATCGAGGATGCCCTGCTGCATGGAGTGAGCCTCCAGAGCTTCTTCGGAGACCTATGAACATAGAGGGCCTTCTGTTCTGATGGGGCCACCGCGGGGCCAGCGCTTCGGGGAAGACGTTTTAGGAGGGGTTCGGCCCTTCAGGGGGAGAAGTGGATATTTCGCCCCTCGGCTCCTCCTCAAGAGAGCTGATTTTCCTCTAGCCCTTAAAATTATAAATTATGGATGCGTTCACGGCTTTTTGGCGCAGCGTAATGTACGCTCTACCGCCGAGGTATAGCTTCAGGGTTGTTGAGGATGAGGTGGCGAGGTTCTGGTCGGAGAGGGATATTCCGAGGAAGCACATGGAGATGAATCGGGGAGCCCCGATATTCTCCTTCCTCGAGGGGCCGCCGACGGTAAACTCGTACATGCATATCGGTCACGCGAGGGGCAGGGTCTACAAGGACCTCGTGCTGCGCTACCAAACTATGCGGGGCCTTGACGCGTGGAGAAGGGCCGGGTGGGACTGCCAGGGACTGCCGACGGAGCTTGAGGTGGAGAAGAAGCTCGGCCTCACGAGCAAGAAGGATATCGAGAAGATTGGGATGGAGAGGTTTGTCGCGGAGGCGAACGCTCTCGTTGACTACTACATCGAGCGCTGGAGAAGGGACTCCGAGAGGCTTGGCCTCTGGCTCGACTACGACAACGCCTACCAGACGAGGTCCGAGGACTATATGGAGCATGTCTGGTACCTTTTGAAGAGGTGCCACGAGAGCGGAGACCTCGTCTCCAGCTACAAGGTCGTACCCTTCTGCCCGCGCTGCGAGACTCCACTGTCTTCCCACGAGGTTGCGCAGGGATACGACGAGGTCGAGGACTACTCTGTCTACGTCAAGTTCCCGCTGGAGGGCGACGAGAATGCCTCGCTCCTGATCTGGACCACCACGCCCTGGACGCTTCCAGCCAACGAGGCCGCCGCGGTGCATCCGGAGGAGTACTACGTCAAGATCGAGGCGGCGGGTGGTGTGCTTATCCTGGCCGAGAAGCTCCTCGAGACCGTATGCAGGGACGCGGGTATAGGTGAGTGCAGGGTTCTGGAGAGGTTGAGGGGCGAGCGCCTCGCCGGCCTGAGGTATAGGCACCCCCTGCTTGAGGAGGTCAGCATCCACCGTGATCATGCCCCGCCGGCCCACGGGGTCCTCACCGCAGAGTTTGTCTCGATGACCGAGGGCACGGGTATAGTCCACATAGCGCCGGGCCACGGGCCTGAGGACTTCGACCTTGGCAGGAAGCACGGCCTGCCGCTCTTCTGCCCAGTCGAGCCGAACGGGGTCTTCAATAGGCAGGGAGGAGCCTTCGCAGACCTGGGGATTAAAGAGGCTTCGGAGAGGGTTCTCCAGACGCTAAGGGAGAAGAACCTATTGCTGAAAGAGGGGAGAATAGTCCACACATACCCCTTCTGCTGGAGGTGCGGAACCCCACTCATCTATCTCCTAAGCCGCCAGTGGTTCCTGAAGGTCGACAGGATAAAGAGAATAATGATCGAGGAGAACTCGAAGATCAAGTGGTACCCGCCTTGGGCTGGGCAGAACCGATTCGGCGAGTGGCTAGAAAACGCGGAGGACTGGTGCATATCTAGGTCAAGAGTGTGGGGGACCCCGCTTAATGTTTGGACCTGCGTCAGCTGTGGTGCCCAGAGGGTTGTGGGCTCACGTGGAGAGCTGGAGACTGCGCTGAGGAAGCCTGACCAAATTAGGCTCCATAGGCCCTGGATAGACCATGTCGTGTTCAAGTGTGATAGGTGTGGCGGCGAGATGCATAGGGAGCCCTACGTGCTGGACACTTGGCTCGACTCAGGGGTCGCCCACTTCGCAAGCGTCAACTGGCTGAAGGATCCGAAGCTCTTCGAGAAACTCTTCCCCTACGACTTCATAACCGAGGCCATTGACCAGACACGCGGCTGGTTCTACACGCTTCTATTCACCTCGGCCCTCCTATTCGGTAAAAGCCCGTACAAGACCGTCCTAAGCCAGAACTTTGTCCTCGACAAATATGGTAAGAAGATGTCGAAGAGCAGGGGGAACGTCCTATGGGCCTCGGAGGCGATGGATAATTGGGGCGTCGATAACATTAGGCTCTACCTAGTCAGCAAGGCCCAGTCGTGGGAGACGATAAACTTCGACCCCGACGAGGTCAGGAAGGTGAACCAGACCCTCAACATACTGTGGAACGTGGTGTCCTTCGCAAAGACCTACTTTGACCTAGACAAGTACGACCCGGAGAGGGAGAGTGTCAGCAAGATGTTGCCTCACGCAGAGCCGGAGGACAAGTGGATCCTCTCAAGGATAAATAACCTGATCAAGTATGTGGGAAGCTCCATTGAGAGATTCGAGATACATGAGGCTGCGAGGGCCTTGATGCGGTTCATAGTCGAGGATCTCAGCAGAACATATGTCAGGGCTGTGAGGAGGAGGTTCTGGATCGAGGAGCGGACGGGGAAGAAGATCGCGGCCTACGCAGCACTGCACTACGTCCTCAAAAAGCTGCTCATAATGCTCTCGGTCTTCGCCCCCTACGTGTCTGAATACTTGTACCAGAGGATTAGGAGCCAAGATGATCCTGAGAGCGTATGCCTGAACAAGTGGCCTAGGCCCGACGAGAGACTCATAAATCCTGCCATAGAAGATAGCATGCAGATTGCTGACGACGTGATCGTAGCGGCTCTCAATGCCCGGAACAAGGCTAGGAGGAAGCTTAGGTGGCCCGTTAGGAGGCTCGTGATCTCGCCCAAGTCGCCCAGAGCTCTCGAGGCTATCCAACTGCTCAGAGAATTCATAGAGAGGATGACCAACAGCCTGTCAGTCGAGCTGCTTGGGGTAGGTGAGAAGCCGAGGGAGACTGTACGGAGGATTGCCCCCATACCTGCGGCGCTCGGCCCCAAGGTGGGTAAAAAGCTGGGCGCTGTTGCGGATGCTTTGTCCATGCTGAACGCCGCCGAAGTCGTCGAGCAGGTCTCAAAGAGCGGGCGCTACACGCTTGTCCTAGGCGACGGAACATCGATCGACATCTCGGAGCGGGACTTTAGGGTCTTGGAGGAACTTCCTCCCCACTTAGTCATGGGTGAAGGACGCTTCGCAACCGTCTACATCGATGTCTCTGAGGATGAGAGGCTGAGGTCTATGTCGATTGCCAACGAGGTGATCCGTAGGATACAGGTGATGAGGAAGGATCTGAACCTGGAGATAGTGAAGGAGGTGCCGTGCATCTTGTCGGTGAATCCGCCCGAGGGGCTTGAGAGACTTAAGCCGGTGGTCGAGTATATTGAGGAGGAGACGAGGACTAGGATAGAGATAGAGAGCGGAGTCGATGTTGACGAGAACTTCTACGTCAGGGAGTGGGAGGTCGATGGGCTGAAGATTGTTATCGCCCTCGCCAAGAGTGGCGAAGGCGAGAGCGCTTAGCCGATGAGCGAGGTAAAGGCGCTAGCTAAGATCGTGGCGGGGCTATCGGATATCGAGTTTAAGGTCCTCGAGGTCATGGAGAGGATGTCGGATTCTGGGCGAGCATCAACCATGACTCATCTTGCGAAGATGCTGCGGATGGATGAGGAGCGGGTTAGGGAAATCGTAGCGACACTCAACAGGCACAAGCTTGTTTGGGCCCCACGGGGGCCCGAGTCCGGATACTACCTCAACTTTAGGGGACTCGACGCTCTGGCACTCAACAGCGCGGCGAGGCGTGGAATAATCACGCACATCGGGGTGAGGATAGGCGTCGGGAAGGAGGCCGACGTATATACGGGCATCAGCGGGGAGGGTAACCCCGTCGCCGTGAAGTTCTATAGGGTTGGGCGAGCGAGCATGAAAAAGCACAAGAGGTGGAGGGAGGTCAGCCTCGAATCGATCAACTATCTAGTCTCATCAAAGAGAACGGCGGCAAGGGAGATGGAGGCCCTCCGCATCCTCTATCCCGTGGGGGTCCCAGTACCCGCCCCCATATACAGGAACAGACACATGGTCGTCACCTCTCTGATTCAGGGAGACCTGTTGGTAAGAGTTAGGGAGCATCCCTCACCGGAGAGGCTGCTGAAGGAGATTATTGACTCGATCTCGGCCGCGTTGAGAGCTGGCGTCATACACCGAGACCTAAGCCCCTACAACATACTCGTCGACCCTGAGGGGCACCACATAATCATAGACTGGCCACAGTGGGTAACGCCCGACCATCGCAACGCGGCCATGTATCTGGAGCGCGACATCAGAAACATCACCTCCTATTTTAGACGGGCCTTTAAGGTCCAGGTCGACGAGGAGAGTTATAGGCAGCTGGTCTTGGGGCTGAGCCGTTAGCCGCCTATGAAGCCTGTATGCTCGTTGTGTAGAGCCGCGTATTCCGTGTCTACAGCCCGCCGGCGATTAAGTTTAAATCTCAAAAACAAGAGGTTTATCGGTAATGGTGAATAAGATTCTTCTGGGGCTAATACTCTCGGCCCTGGGGCTCGGCATCTCGCTCCTCTCACCAATTATCCACATAATGTTTGTCTCGTATGGTGTTGAGAGCTTTCTGGCTTACGAGGCGCTGCCAGGCCTCACGATGCATCTACTCCTCTCGCTCGTGGGTGTGCCTATCAGCCTGTCGGGCCTGCTCCTTTTTAGGCGGGGTGTTAGGGAGGAGCTCGAGGAGGCGGCCCTCACCTATTCTAGAAGGCCGGCCGTCGAGGAGTTTGAGCCGCTGATCCAGCGGCCTAGACCTAGCGGTCCTGGGGAGCAGTCGAGGCCTGAGGTGGGGGAGAAGCGGTCAAAGGATGCGGGTGCTCTGCCAACGCCGCGGGGAGGCGTTAAGGTGAAGAGCTCTGGCACCACGATCATCTGCTCCAAATGCGGCGCGGAGACGCCCGTGGGCTCGAGGAGGTGTAAGGAGTGTGGTGAGAGGTTTATGGCGCCAGACGACCCACTAAAGGCCTGCCCAATCTGTGGATGTGACCTCGGAGCCGCGATGGTCCTCGGGGAGGACGTGTATGTATGCGGCTTCTGCTTCAGCGAGCTCATAATAGAGAAGGATCTGGCCAGGAGGATCTTCTAGAGGGCTTGATCCGTTGATCCCAGCCCCTACTATAGCGTTGGTTGAGGTGGAGAAGGCGAGCACCCGCGGCCGTGTCAGCCTGATAGAGGGGTCGTTCTTGATGGGGGATAAGCGTTATCGCTTCTCAGGAATAGTCGTGATGACTCTAGGAGGCCCCTCAGTTGGGATCTCGCTCGCGGAGAAGAGTGAGGAGGAGCTCAAGAGGAGCGGGCTGACTCAGAAACAGATAGATGAGATTGTGGCGGAGGTCCAGAGGAGGATCGTTGAGGGAGACTTTAGGATGGTCGGCGAGGTGGAGTTCGTTGAAGACAAGTGATAGGAGAGGCGGCGGGTTGGGCGGAGGCTCCGAAGAGAGGGAGGCTTTAGAGGCGATACTTGACGTATACGAGGCTATGAGGGCCAAGGATAGCGAGAGGCTGATAAGTCGGCATGTCAAGAGCGGGTACAGCCTATTCAACGACGCCCCTCCCTACGAGCTTCTCCAGGACGAGGATGCGCTACGCCTCAAGCTGAGCCTCATGAGCCAAGTGCAGGACCTGTCATACAGTGTCAAGGAGCAGGGTGTGGAGGTTCTGGGTGACGTGGCGATAGTCCTGTACGAGCTGGAGATGAGCGGGCTACTTGTCTATCAGTACAGGTTTGAGGGTAGCCGCTGGATCAGGAGCGCCAGATGCACAGCCGTGCTGAAGAAGGAAGAGGGGGTTTGGAGGATAGCCCATGAACACTTTTCAGCCCCCTATCCTACGAGGTCATCCACTTGATAAGCCTCTCGACATCATCCGTCTCAACCTCTAGGTTTATCTCTCCGATCGCCGGCTTCTCATCCTCGTCTAGGACCGAGGCAACACCTACGTAGGCGCCCTGCTTGCTTAGCCTAGCCCTGAGCACCCTGCCCTCGACCGAGGACCTCAGAAGCCTCGAGATGGCCGCCCTGACCCGCCTCCTCCTCCAGTTCTCCTTAAGGTAGCTGAGGGCTGCGAGCTCCTGCGACTCGCCCTCCACAAAAACCATCCCTCCCCTCTCCGAGACCCTCAACTCGACCGCGGGGAATATCTTTCTGACCGCCCTAACAACCTTCTCAGGGTCCTCCGTCGGATACACCGCGGCCCAGACCCTCATCCTCACCTGCATGACCCGCCACTCAGTCTTAGGGGGCGCCGGCAGCCATAAACCATTCTCCACGAAGGTTGCTGGCTTTAACCATTGGACTCTTGCCCGTCAGGTAGGCTTGGGCTGCGACGGGGCCTGAGGCACGCCAACAATCCCAGACTCAAGATATGCATTGGTTAGAATGGTTATCTCATATGTTATTCGGGCTCCCTATGATAAGAGGAGGAGGTGAGTGAGGTGCCCTATCGTTGAGGGACGGCGAGAGACACAAATAGCGTTGGAGGGCTTATTATGGGTCGGCCTTTGATTGGGGAGGCTTTTGTGGTTGTTTGGGAGGGGACTGACGGCTCCGGAAAGACTACGCTGCTCAGGCGTGTGGCCAGAATCCTCGAGGAGAGGGGGTTCCGCGTAGCGTCCCACAAGACCCCCGGCGCCCTGCCCTCGGGACGACTCGCACGCCTCTACGGCAACAGGCCCTCCACCCCTCCCCTCTCTCGCCTCCTACTATTCCTCGCAAACACCGTCGACGAGACGCGGCCGATGCTTCGTAAAATCAGGCTGACCAACCCACACTTTCTATTCATCGACAGGTACTATCTTTGCTCCCTCGTCTACGGGCTTGCACTTCTTGAGTATAGATTGGGCGTGGAGGCCGCGTCGCGGGTTCTGGAGGCTGTATCGCTGGTCGAGTCTCTGGGGAGGGGCGGGCTCCTCAGCCCCGACGCCTACGTCTTCGTTGACGTGTCTGAGGAGGAGCGGCTAAGGAGGGTTAGGGGGAAGAGGGATGGGGAGAGGGTGCTCGAGCTTGATACTGAGTTCCAGAACCTTGTGAGGCGGGTCTACAGAGACTACTTCGCGGCCGCTCCCATCCCCGTTATAACTCTTCAGAACGAGGCGGGGATGTTGGAGCGGCTGTCGCAGACCACTGCTGAGTCTTTGGTTGGTCTGAGGGAGAGGAGGCTTGCTGGAGAGGAGGCACAACATTAAAGCAAAGGCAGAGGGATGGATTGTGGGGCATGTCTGGTAGCCCTATTCGGAGCTTCGTCGCAGTCGATGTCTTCTCCCCCGAGATAGTGAGGAATGTGAGGGCCCTCCAGAGAGAGATTATCGAGGCGGGTCTGGTGGGTAAGGCGGTTGAGCCTGAGAGTCTCCACATAACCCTCCAATTTCTAGGCGAGGTTGACCCGGCCCTGCTGGAGACCGTGAAGACGAATTTATCGGAGGTCCGGGTTAGGCCTATGCGGCTCGTCATTAGAGGCGTCGGATACTTTCCGGGCGGCTCGAGGATCAACGTGGTCTGGCTGGGAGTCGAGGATGCCGACTCCACCCTCACGGAGCTTCAGAGGGAGGTGGCGTCGAGGCTCTCGAGGCTTGGGTTCCAGCCGGACAAGGAGTTCAAGCCACACATAACTATCCTGAGGGTGAAGAGCGTGACAAATAAAGCGGGCGCGCTGGCAACGCTCAGGAACCTGGCCAGCTACTACGTCGGGGAGGTCGTCGTAAACGCTATGAAGCTGAAGAAGAGCACCCTCACGCCGCAGGGCCCCATATACGAGGACCTGAGGGTCTACGGTGCTACTCCTTCCTCCTGACCACCCTCGCAAGCTCCTCACTCTTCATCAGAAGCGCCAGTAGCGAGTCGAGCGCCTCGGCAATCTCCTCTATCTCCTTAACCTCCACCGCCGATGCAAGACGCGTCGACAGTTCATCGAGCTTCTCGACAACTATGGTTTCTATGCTTGAGAGCACGACGGGGAGGAGGGCTCTGCCAGACTCTGTCTGATCTCTCACCACTACCACCGGCTTGTCGCACGAGACGCACCTCATCTCTCCCTTTATCTCGAACAGCGGGTTCCCGCAGACAGGGCAGGTCTCGGCCAGCATCTTCCCCCCGGCCTTCAGCGCCTCACTCATGCGCTTAACTACGTCCCGCTCCCTGCTCGCCAACCCTGCCACCACATGACGTTTAGGCCTATATACTTGTTTTGAGTAACGCGGGCGGGGCTACCCGTGTAGAGACCGGCGTGTAGGGGGGTGTCACGCTGTTCGGACGCTTTAGAGCCCCCTTTTAAGGCGTCTGCAAGCCTCGTTGGCGTCTTAGAGGAGTCGGGATTAGGCATTTGTCTAATAAGTTTTATATTTGAGCCTAACTAATAAGAGATACCTTGCCCGCGGTGATACTTGACTCTACTCTGAGGGAGGGCGAACTCTTCCGCGTCTTCCCGCTCGAGAAGAAGCTCAGGATTGCGGAGCTTCTTGTCGAGGCTGGTGTCAGGAGGGTGGAGGTCACGGTTCACTACCCTCCCAAGACCTCTTTCGAGGAGAATGCGAGGCTCGTTAGGTTCCTGAAGGACCATGGGGCAGAGGTGGTGATGCATGGCAGGGCCTACCAGCAGGACGTCGACTCGATGACAAAATACGATCTCGACGGCGTCGCGGTCTACCTCGCCGTGTCGCAGATCCACCTTGATCATAAGCTGGGAGGCATTGGGCAGGAAGAGGCGAAGCAGAGGATGCTTGAGGCGGTCGAGCTGGTGAAGCCGCTTGGGCTCAAGTATGTCAGGGTCACCTACGAGGACGCTTCGCGACTCTATAGCGAGGGCGACCTCACGCGGCTGAACGACCTTATGGACTTTAGCCACCAGCTAAGATCCGCGGGCGCGACGCTCATCAGTCTCCCAGACACGGCGGGGCTGATGCTCCCAAACGAGGCCGGCGAGTTCATCTCATACTGTGTTGAGAGGTGTGCCCTCCCCGTAGCATGCCACTTCCACAACGATTATGGCCTTGCCTCCGCCAACACGATTAGAGCAATCCTCGCAGGAGCCTCCGAGGCCCACACAACACTCCTAGGCATAGGGGATAGGAACGGGATAGCGGATCTCTACGAGGTCGTGGCACCCCTGCAGGACGTGCATGGGATCGACCTGGGCGTGAGGAGGGAGGTGCTCGCGAGAGTCTATCGCGAGTTCTCAAGGCTAACGGGTATACCCATACCCTGGAGGCACCCCCTCTCGGAGGAGGCCAGAACCATCAGGGCCGGCGTCCACCAGTCTATGGTGATAAAGAAGCCCGAGGGCTACATCCCGCCAATGAAGCTGAAGCACGACTTAGAGTCGGTGAGGTTCGCCATCACGCCCTACATGAGCCACAAGCTGATCCTAGAGATCGCCCACCTGGACGGCCACGAACTATCTGACGCGGAGGCGAGGGCCATAGTAGGAAATCTAGTGTCAAAGCTCCTACAGAACGGGAGGAAGGCGAGCCCTCGCGAGCTTGCGAAGTATCTGAGCGAGGTTCTCGGCCGACCAGTCAACGAGTCGCTCGTCAGGAGATTTTTCGGGGAGGAAAGGGCCTACGTCCTGCTGAGGCTGAGACCACAGGCCGACACGGCCAGAATAGTCTCGGATCTCTCGACTTGGGAGGAAGTCGAGTCGATAGACGAGGTCTACGGCTCGGTCGACCTAGTCCTGAGGGCTAAGCTCCGGATAAACGGCCAGAACCTAGTCGACCGGCTTAGATCCGCCTTCCCCAAGGACATTGAGGAGATAAATGTTTTAATCACGGACTAACCGCCTCCGATATACGTTTATAAGAGACTACGCACCTAATAATTTGCGCTGCGAGATGTTTGCCCCCCAGCTGCTTCCTGGGGAGGCGAGAAGCGCGAGGATGCGGTGAAGGTATCCAATGAACGCGCTGCACAGGTGTGTGGAGCGTGGCGAAGTAGGCCGCGCCTTGGCCCTAAGCGGGAGTACGCCAGCCGGTGGATGCCTCGGCTTGGGCGCCGACGAAGGACGTGGCAAGCTGCGATAAGCCCCGGGTAGCCGCAGGCGGGCGTTGATCCGGGGATCTCCTAATGGGATTTCCTGCGGGGGCTTCGGCCTCCGCGTTCCCGGGCCTCAAGCCTGGGATCGGGAACCCCCCGAACGGAAGCATCCAAGTAGGGGGAGGAAAAGAAATCAAAACGAGATTCCCTCAGTAGGGGCGACCGAAAGGGGAGCAGCCCAAACCGAACCCCCATGGGTAACCGTGGGGGAATGTGGGGTTATCGGGGCCGCGGGTCCATCCTGAAGGCCGAGCCGAAGTCCCCTGGAATGGGGCGCCATAGAGGGTGATAGCCCCGTAGGCGAAGGCTGGAGGGATGATGCCGCGTGTCCCAGAGTACCGCACCTCGGATATGGTGCGGGAAGTCGGGGGCCACTGGCCTCCAAGGCTAAATACGTCCCAAGACCGATAGTGGACCAGTAGCGTGAGCGAAAGGTGAAAAGTACCCCGAGAGGGGGGTGAAAAGCGCCTGAAACCGGCTGGTAACAGACGAGCGCGGCCCGGAAGGGCTTCCCCGCGAAGCCTCCGAGAGGGGGCGAGGTGGGGAGATCCCAGGGTCGCGCGCTCCGTCTTGAATCACGGGCCGGGGAGTTCACGGGTGTGGCGAGCCTAAGGGCTGGAAGCCCGGAGGCGTGGGGAAACCGACATGCCCGCAGCCGGAGTCTGCTCCGGTGAGGGGCGGGGTCCGAAAGGGCCTGTAGTCACGCCCGTGAGGCTAGAAACCGGGCGATCTAGCCCTGGGCAGGGCGAAGCCAGGGGAAACCCTGGTGGAGGCCCGAATAGGGGTCTTGATGTGCAAATCGGTCCCCTGACCTGGGGCTAGGGGTTAAAAGCCAATCGAGCCCGGTGATAGCTAGTTCCCCCCGAAGTGTCTCGCAGGACAGCCTCGGGGGAGGCTGCCCACGGGGTAGAGCACCGATGGGGGAGCAAGGGGCCGATGAGGCTCCACTCTCCTTTCGAACTCCGAATCCGTGGGCGCCGTAGATCCCGGGAGTGGGGTACCGGGGGTAAGCTCCGGGACCGAGAGGGGAACAACCCAGACCGCGGGTTAAGGCCCCTAAGTGCCCGCTAAGTGACAAACCAAAGGGCGTCCCCGTCCTGAGACAGCGGGGCCGTAGGCTTAGAAGCAGCCATCGGCTAAGAAGTGCGTAACAGCTTACCCGCCGAGGACGGGGGCCCCGAAAATTGACGGGTCTAAGCGGGCCGCCGAAACCCGGGCTCACCCACGCTAGGCGTGGGTGGGGGTAGGGGGGCGTGGCGGTTGGGTAGAAGCAGGGCCGTGAGGTCCTGTGGACCGGCCGCCAATGTAGATCCCGGTGGTAGTAGACAGCGAAGCGGGGTGGGAATCCCCGCCGCCGGAAGGGCACGGGTTTCCCGGCAATGCGTCGTCAGCCGGGAGTAAGCCGGTCCTAAGGCCGACCTTAACCGGGTAGGCCGAAGGGGAAACCGGTTAAGATTCCGGTGCCTCCTGGATAGGTGCGGCGACGCAAGCCAGGCTCCTGACGCCTCGGGTAGGGCCGAGCAGGGCTGTAGCTCTGTCTAACCCTCGAAGCCTGGGGAGGGCCGTAATGGCGAGAACCAGGTGAATGGGGGGACGGGGCGGCCGTAAGGCCGCTTCGGCCTGCTCCCGGGGCCAGTGAAAAGGGAGCCTGGAACGATTCCAGGAGACCGTACCTAGATCCGACACAGGTGCCCCTGGCTGAGAAGGCCAAGGCGTCTGGGGTTACTCCGGGCTAGGGAACTCGGCAAATTAGCCCCGTAACCTCGGGAGAAGGGGTGCCTGCCTTCCTGCCCGGTGAGGGTGGGTTGGCAGGTCGCAGTGACAAGGGGGTCCCGACTGTTTAATAAAAACATAGGGAGCCGCCAGGCCGAAAGGCTTTGAACGGCTCCTCAATCCTGGCCAGCACCGGTACCTGAACCCCGGGTCCAACCGGGATAAGGGCCGGTCAACGCCGGGGGTAACTCTGACCCTCTTAACGGGGACCTGCCCACCATCAATGCATAAATTCCTGGCCATCAGTCGATGGTCAGGCTATGAATATTATGAATTCGATAAAGGCTACGTTAGCGGCGTAATTGATGCGGAAGCCAGCTTTTCAGTAAGCGTCAAAGTTCAGCGTGATCTACTATGCAAAGTGCGCGTCGACCCTGTTTTCAGCATGACGGAGAGAAAAAGAGAGGTGCTAGAAATTGTTCAGAGAGTTCTTCGATGTGGTAGGATAATTCAAAAACCTGGACAAAGGCACCTTTGGATGCTCGTTGTAGACGATTTAGATGAACTCTCTCGAAAATTAATCCCAGCACTAGACGAGCTTAAGCTGGTTGCGAAGAAATCATCGTGCGACTACTTCCGTGAGATTGTTCTTAAACTTGCCGAGAAGAAATACTCGCTGACCTGTGATGAGATCCGAGAACTGGTGATAATGGCTTACAAGCTTTCGGATCTAAATTTGAAATCCTCTCGTAAGAGGTCAATTATTGAAGTTCTTTCCTTAATCCCTGTTTCTGATGATTACAAGGTGGGTTAGGCCCCGGGAGAAAGGTAGCCAAATGCCTTGTCGGGTGAGTTCCGACGTGCATGAATGGATCAACGAGGGCCCCACTGTCCCGGCCCGGAGCCCCGTGAACCCACATAA
Source organism: Candidatus Calditenuaceae archaeon JGI OTU-3 (assembly GCA_000494185.1). Next base: position 19,709 of record AWOC01000009.1, read on the forward strand.
CGTGGGCGAACAGTCCACGAACCCCCAGTGGGGAGAGAAGACCCTGTGGAGCTTTACTGCAGCCAGTTGCTGCGGAGCGGCTTGGGATGCATAGCGTAGCCGGGAGCCGTCGATCCCAGCCTCTTCGGGGGCTGGGGGAGGCGCCAATGTAACACCGGCCATCCCGGGCTGCCCCGCTAACCAGGGCCTGACCCTGGGACAACGGCTGGTGGGCAGTTTGGCTGGGGCGGCACTCCTCCGAAAAGATATCGGAGGAGCCCAAAGGTCGGCTCAGGCGGGACAGAAACCCGCTGTAGAGTGCAAGGGCAAAAGCCGGCCTGACAGGACCCTCGAACGCAAGGGGTCCTGAGGGGAAACCCGGGCCTAGCGATCCATCGGCCCCTACCAGTGGGGGCCGGTGGTGACAGAAAAGTTACCCCAGGGATAACAGGCTCGTCGCGGGCGAGAGTCCCCATCGACCCCGCGGCTTGGTACCTCGATGTCGGCTCTTCCCCTCCTGGCCTCGCAGCAGGGGCCAAGGGTGAGGCTGCTCGCCTATTAAAGGGGAACGTGAGCTGGGTTTAGACCGTCGTGAGACAGATCGGTTTCTACCTACTGGGGGTGCGGGCCGCCTGAGGGTAGGGTCCTCCTAGTACGAGAGGAACGGAGGGCCGGGGCCAACGGTGTACCGGTCGTCCTACAGGGCGACGCCGGGTAGCCGCGCCCTTGAGGATAAGGGCTGAAAGCATCTAAGCCCGAAGCCTCTCCCAAAAATAGGCGGCCGATCGGGGCCTATAGGGCTCGGCAACGGGCCTTGGGCTCCGACGAGGGCTCCCCTAGAAGAGGGGGTTGATGGGGTGGGCGTGTAAGGGTGGAGGCTTAGGCCGGACACCCTCAGCGCACCACTCCCAATCGCCCGAGCCGCTTAGGAAGCGGGGTGCGGCCTACGCCAGAACGCTCCACACATGTGTGCGGCGCTGCCCTTGTAGATACTTAAGGTATATTAATGAATGGTCTTGCTGAATCTTCAAGAAATGTTGGAGGAGGTTCGTGGAAACTACAAGGCCATATATGGCAGGATCGGTGTTTTGGGGTTCGTAGCCCTCGTGGACACCTCGATGATCTCGCCGGTCATAGCCTCTCACGCCCGGTTCCTCGGGGCCGACGCCGTAACCGCGGGTGTGGTGGCTGGGCTTTACTCGGCGGTGGCCTTGCCGATGATCGCGCTATCGGGACTGCTTTCGGACAGGCTCGGAAGGCGGAGGCTGCTCGCGGCCGGTCTGGCAGGAGACCTTCTCGCCATGCTCACCTACATGTTCGCGTCCAGCCCCCTCCACCTCCTCCTAGCCCGCGTAACCCACGCGGTCTGCGACTCCTTCATTGTCCCGCCGGCCCTCGCGCTGTTGGGCGACTTCTTCAGGGAGAGGGTTGCGGGGCCGCTCAGCGTCTTCTGGATCTTCGTCGCCACAGCAATAGTGCTGGGGTCAGGCTCTGCAAGCGCGCTAGTCGCGTCCCTCGGCTTCGTAGGCATATACTTGGTCGTGACTGTCCTTCTAGCAGTCTCCCTCCTCATGGTCCGAGGGCTTCCATCGTCTAGGCCAGCCCCTAGTGCAACAGCCTCGGTAACGCATCTCCTTAGGATGAATTGGGCGAGACTCGCGGCATCCATGTTCACGATGCTGGGCATCTATCTACTCATCGGGGCAGCGGTCGGGTCCCTCTCCTCCCTCCTGATAGACCGCTACGGGTTCGCCGAGAATGTGGCGGCGGCGCAGGTCGGCATTTTCATGGCCCTCTCAACCGCGGTATCCATCCCCTTCTTCCCCCTCTCGGCCCGCGCCGCCTCAAGCCACACACCGCTCATCCCGATAACCACCGGCCTCGCAGCAACCACCGCCACAGCCCTCATCATGGAGTATGCGGCAGGGGTGGCTGCGGGGCGCCTCGCGGCCTCGGTGGCCTTCGGCGTCTCGCTCGGATCGATAATCTTTACCTCCAGCTATCTAGCCGTGACGCTGCCGGCGCGGGTTAGGGGGCTTGGAACGGGGCTGAACCAGGTCTCAAGCCTCCTAGGGGTAGCTCTGGGCGCGCCACTCTCGGCCGCCTATATCCATACCGCGGGTCATCAGGGGCTCTTCATAGTCTTCGGCGCCGTGCCTGCGTTGGCGGCCCTAGCTTTTTCGGTGACCGTGAGGGAAAGGCTGTTGAGGGTCGAGGAGCCGACTGCTGGCGCGAAGCTGACAGGAACCTAGGTAGTGGTCCTGCCCAGGACTAGTGAGGCGACCCTCACAGCGTCTAGGCTCTCAGCAGGGTTGTGGGTCCTGATGAGGTCCGCGCCATTAAGGACGGCGAGTGCTTCGGCGGCGACCGAGCCGTAGAGCCTTTCGCCAGGGTCCTCCTTCCCCGTGACCTTTCCGATGAAGCTTTTCCTAGATACGCCGACGCAGATCGGATAGCCTAGTCCCCGCAGCTCGCCAAGCCTCTTTAGGATCTCTCCGTCCACGAGGTACCACTTCTTCGCGTGCCTCCTGTGAAAACCGATCCCTGGATCCACGATGATTCTCTCGGGCTCAACCCCCATGCTCAGCGCGGTCTCGACCGAAGACCTAAGCTGACCCAAGACTCCCTCCATCACGTCCACGTCACCGCTCACGTCGCTAGCCATGACTATGAGCGATGCCGAGTATTCTTTTACGAGCCGAGCTATCTCGGCCGAGTGCCTCAGCCCCCTCACGTCGTTAATCATCTCGGCTCCCTCGCTCAGCGCCACCTCCGCGGGCCTGAGCCTGAAGGTGTCGGCGGAGATTGGGACACTAACCGCCCCCCTAACAGCCCTTATCGCGGATCTAAGCCTCTCAGCCTCCACCTCCTCGCTGACCCAGACCTCCTTGTAGGGCGCGCTGGACATCCCCCCGACATCGATTATCTCGGCCCCAGCCTCAACCATTCGGGCCGCGGCCTCGGCCGCCTCCTCAGGAGTACTCTTAACGCTGCCCGGGAAGAAAGACTCAGGGCTGACATTGATTATTCCCATGATCCTGACGGGCTGCCCCTCACCCACCAGGAGCCGCCCGACACGCGCGACCCGCGCCCCCGCGGAGCGATACATGCTCTAGGCCCACGCCGCTAAGCCATTATGGAGTGGTACCACCTGAGGATGTATTCAGGGAGCTTCAATCCCCTCTCCTGCAGACGGTCAACTAGGAAGAGGGGGATCGGGCTCGTGGCGAAGGCGGCCTTGATGTAGAAGTCGTTGGGTCTTCCGGGCGAGTATCTGGAGGGTATGTAGAGGGTGTAGTCGGAGAGCGACGCTATAGTCGAGTCCTTCGCCCCCACTATCGAGGCAACAACTCCTCCCATCTTCTTGAAGCTCTTGCACCAAGTGGCGACAACCTCTGTCTCCCCGCTGTGGGAGACGACTATCAGGAGGTCGCCGGCCCTAGGAGGGGGCGTGTTCGTGTCCCCCGAGACATACACCTGGTCCCCTATGGCCCTCTTCACGTGGCTCAGCCTGACACCCGTCATCCTGGCCACCTCCCTGCTGCTACCCAAGCCGGCCAGGTAGCACACCCCCCTCCTCTCGAGAAGCTCGACAAGCGTGTGGAGGAAGTCCGACTTGACGACGCTTTCAACTATCTCGTTGGTCTCCGTTAGGAGCCTGTTGATCTTCTCGGAGATTGTGTTTGCATCGCTGTCCTCATAGATGCATTCTGCGACCGCCTGTAGCACGATGCAGGCGGAGAGTATGAAGATGTCCTCCAGTATCCCGTACTGCTTGAACTCTGAGGTTAATGAGTTCTCCTCGGAGACCGTCCTGCCCTTCACGTATGTGCAGGTCCCATACTTCTGTCCCAGCTTCCCGATGGGGGACTCAGGGTCGCTCGTGACTACGTCTATCGTGTAGTCCCCCGTCTTCCCGGGCTTCGAGATGAGGAGGGCGAGCTTCTGAGCATCAACTAGGGGGATCAGGGATCTCCCGCTGCCTGACAAGATGAGGAGGCTCACCCTCCCAAACCTCTGCCACAGCTTCAGGGCAGCTTGTCCGAAGTCCCTGTCGGCGAATCCCACATCGCTCCTGTCGACCACTATCTTACCCCTGTCCATCTTGGCGAGCTCGCTACAGACGATGCTCACCGCCCCCTTGCTGCGGCCCTCCCCGTGAGGCACGATGACGCCGGCGGACTTAAGGTCCTTGTAGAGGTCCGCCACCTGCCTCACGTCGACCTCCGATACGTTCTGGATAACGTTATTCATGAAGCCGAGGCTACTCCTCAGTGAGACCATTCGCGGAATCGCGTGTCCATGCGCGTCTTATAAACGTAAAGACAAATTTCCGTCCCTATACCTTCAGGATTTTTTTAAAATTTTAATTAGAGCCCGATCTCTCCGGCCCGCGTTATACGTAAATCGCCATCTGCCCTACCCCCGGCTCCGACCCATGAAGCGTCTTTGGGCCACACACCGTGCAGACCCCAGCTCCCGCATCCAAATCTAATTTGAAACATGTAAACATAATTAATTATTTACGCATACTAATACACTAAAAGAAAAATACTTTTATAAGCGCAAATACTTCAGTGGGTTGGAAATGTAGAGAAAGGCTCTACCATACGTCTGGGACTAAACATCCCATTGTTCATAGCGGCTCTGCTGGCGATAGGCACCGGAACCCTCGTGGGCATGCTAGGGATATGGACCACGGCGGCTTGGGGACGGCCGGTCCCGGAGTGGGAGAAGGTTGGGCATGCCCACGCTTCATGGTGGGCCGTACTGATCATGATTGCCGCCATGGTCCTCCCAAGCATCGAGCTCAAGTCATGGGCCAAGAAGCTGATAATAGCGGGGACCTTTATCGGGCTAACTATTTGGGTAGGGACATTAGCCCTTTACTATGAGATCGGTGGCCTGGCCTTCTGGAGGGTCGCCGACCCCGCCGCTCCCGGAACCTATTACGAGCTACCGGTCTTAGGCTTAGCGGCATCGTTCTTCGAGTTTGTCGGGCTGCTCGCCTTGGGCGCGGTCGCCCTAGTGGCCGCAGGGATAAAGATCCCCATCATAACAGGAGCCGAGCTGCCGTCCAAGTCTAGGTACGAGCTTCTCGTGGATGTTGAGGTACCTCGCAAGATATTCCTAGTGCCCACAATAATTATAATTGCTTCCGTGATCGTGGGGTTCGGTCTGACATCCATCTTCAAGGCGTTCCACAAACCAATATCGCCGGCAGCCCTAGTCCAGCTCCACGACCATGCCGCCCTTCTCTCAGCAAGCGCCGTGATAGTGCTTCTAACACTATCGGTTCTGCGAGTGTCTAGAAGGGTATTTGAGCCGGCCTACAAGTTGATGTTGATCAGCCTGCCATTAACATTCGTCGGCCTACTGGCCTTCAACTTCGCAAGGCTTCATAGCATCGTATGGGTGGCTCCGGCTGGTCTTTACTACATATTACCAATCACCGCTTTCCTAGCGACTATAGG
>AWOC01000010.1 GCA_000494185.1 Candidatus Calditenuaceae archaeon JGI OTU-3
TTTGAGGGAGGCAGAGGAGGCGGCGGTCAGGTTTATCGAGCTGCTAGCCGTTCAACACTAGGGGTGCCCAATAAATAGGAGGCGGTGGAGAGTGGTCTTAGGAGGGGAGTTGGTAGAGGACCCTCTGCTCTGCTTGGGAATCGAGTCGACCGCCCACACTATAGGAGTGGGCATAGCGGCCTCTGACGGCCGAATACTTGCAAACGAGAATGAAACCTATAAGCCCTCGAGGGGCGGGATACATCCGAGGGAGGCTGCCCAACACCACGCCTCCGTCGCCCATATCGTCCTGAGAAGAGCTTTGAACTCAGCCGGGATTAGTCCTAGAGAAATAGACGCGGTGGCTTTCTCTGTGGGTCCTGGGCTCGGTCCATGCCTCAGGACCGGGGCAACGCTTGCCCGGGCGTTAGCGCTAAAGTTTGAGAAAGACCTAATCCCGGTCAACCACGGCGTAGCCCACATAGAGATCGGGAGACATGTAACAGGGTTTAAGGACCCTGTAGTGCTCTACGTTGCTGGCGGTAACACGTTGGTGACGACTCATCACGAGGGTAGGTTCAGGATCCTAGGCGAGACCCTCGACATAGCGGCTGGCAATTGCCTCGACGTTTTCGGGATCAAGGCCGGGATAGGCCCGATGCCCGCGCCGGAGGATTATGCGCGGAGGGGTGTCCAGCTTCACCATATACCCCTGAGAGTTAAGGGGATGGACGTCTCTTTCTCGGGCGTTCTCACAGCCTCTGAGAGGCTTCTCAACGAGGGAAAGCGCCTAGAGGATGTCGCGTTGTCAGTAACTGAGGCGGTCTACTCGATGCTGACCGAGGTCTTAGAGAGGGCTGTGGCCCTGACAGAGAAGAGGGAGATTCTGCTTGTTGGAGGGTTAGCCAAGAGTAGAAGACTACAGCAGATGGTGAGCGAGATGGCCGCACTCCACAGCGCCGAGTTCAAGCCTATCCCGGACGAGTATTTGGGTGACAACGGCGCCATGATAGCCTGGACCGGCATCCAGATGCTCAGGTATGGGTTGACCGTTAGGGTTGAGGAGAGCTTTGTTAAGCCTAAGCTCAGGGTCGACGAGAGCGAGGTGCCTTGGATTGATTGATGATGTAGAGGACCTAGGCATAATAAAGGTCGGGGCAGAGGCTGTTCTCCGTAAGGTCCTGTGGAGAGGAATGTATCTGGTTGAGAAGCGTAGGGTTCCGAAGCCTTACCGGCACCCAGAGCTGGACAGAGAAGTCAGAACCTCCAGGACGGTTAGGGAGGCACGCGTGATGATACGCGCCAAGGAGGCTGGAGTTCCATGTCCCGCAGTGATACACGTCGATCTCCAGAACGCCTCAATATACATGCAGTACCTCGAGGGAAGCGACCTACGACCCCTACTCGACAGCCACAGCTCAATCATTCCAAATCTTGCCCGCGATATAGGCGCATCCCTCGCAAGGCTTCATCTATCGGGTATCTACCACGGAGATGTAGTCCCCTCAAACCTCATGGTGGTGGGTGAGCAAGTAGCCTTTATAGACTTTGGACTGAGCGGCTTCTCACAGGATATCGAGGAGCACGCGGTAGACCTTCATCTCTTTGAGCGCGGAGTCTCTGCTTCACACCCCGACATTGCCCCCCGCGTCACAAGGAGCCTGAAGGAGGGATATGCGTCGGTGGCCGGAGAGGAGAGACTTTTGGAGGTTGAGGCGAAGATAGCGGAGATCAGGTCTAGGGCTAGGTACGTGGAGAGGGGTGGCCTGGCTAAGGCTGGCCGACGATCCGTCGCAGGAGGCTTCTGACCGCGGCGCCGCGGTGGGAGAGCCGGTTCTTCTCGTCACGCGTCATCTCGGCAAATGTTTTTCCACCTGCCACCGCAGGGGCGAATATCGGGTCAAAACCAAAACCTCCGGATCCCCGCGGCTCCCGCGTTATAACACCCTTCACCTCCCCCTCAGCCACTATCTTCTCCCCACCCTCTGTGACCATGCAGACCACAGAGCGGAAGACAGCGCCCCTGTTCTCCTCGCCATCAAGGAGCTTCAATATGCCCCGAAGACCGAGCGTCTTATACACGTAGGACGAGTAGGGGCCCGGGAATCCTGCTAAAGCCTCGATGAATAGGCCGGCGTCCTCCACGATGATGGCTCCCCCCAGCCTTTTATGAGCCTCCTTGGCCGAGAACTCGGCAATCTCCCTAAGATCATCAGACTGAATCTCAGGCAGGGACATCCTAACCCACCTACACCTAACGCCCGCCTCACCCAGAATCTCCGAGATCTCGAGCCATTTATCAGGGTTGGAAGTCACCACCTTCAGCTCCATCAACAGCCTCCACCGAGACACCCCCTCCACGCTACTCTCGGCCCAGCTCATATGTTTCTCGCTAGCTTGCGCGCCGATACGGGAGTTTAAATCCAAGCATAGACATACTCACCGCGGTGACGGCTGTGTCGCTAGAAGTCTACCTAACGCCCCTCGCACTGATCTATGTGAGCGAGCATGGTGAAGTGGGGGCTGTCAGATTTGGACAGGACGGGGAGAAATCCCTTGCGAGGCTTCTGTCCGGCGAGCCCACAAGGGAAGTTGAAGAGTTATTCAAGATAATCCAGGCGCGGGGGGTCAGAGAGGTACGGTCGCCAAGTGAGCAACTCCTAAGCATGCTTGCACGCATAAATCCCGAACTACGTGGAGTAAGGATTAAGGAGTGGCGAGAACTGGAGAAACTTGCCGTTGAGGCTGGCTTGGTTAGGAGTATTGAGGAATACAGAAGCATGGCGCGGCTGTCTGCCATCCGGCTAGTCGAGGAGGCTCTGCGGCTTGTGGTGAAGAGGCGCGATTTGATGATTGTACACGCCGTGAATTATCTCGACGATGTGCAAAAGATGCTGAACATGGCCTGCTCGAGGCTGATGGAGTGGTTCGGCACACATTTCCCAGAGCTCCGGGAGTTCGTGAGTGATCCGGAGAAGTATGCAGAGCTCGTCTTCAGGCTGAGGAATAGGAGATCCTTCGGTATAAATAGGCTTCAAGAGTTTCTGCCCCCGGATGTTGCAGCGAAGGTGGAGGAGGCGGCCTCTAGGAGCGTAGGAGTAGACATAGCAGAGCAGGACGAGCAGATGATATGGAACCTCGCATCAATGATCAACTTCATGATCAGGCAGAGGAATGAAGTCGAGGGCTACTTGAGGACACTGATGAGTATTGAGGCGCCCAATCTCTCATCGATAACCGGCCCAATACTGGGGGCTAGGCTAATATCCCTTGCTGGTGGGCTCGAGAACCTCGCTAAGCTCCCCGCCAGCACGATTCAGGTCTTGGGGGCCGAGAAGGCCTTGTTCAGGTTTTTCAAGACTGGAAGAGGCGCCCCTAAACACGGGATTATCTTCCAACACCCCTATGTTCACGGCTCACCTAAGTGGCAGAGGGGAAAGATAGCACGCGCGCTAGCGACTAAGATCTCCCTCGCAGCCAAGATAGACTATTTCTCCGGCGAGGATAGATCGGCTGAGCTCAGGGCAGCCCTTGAGAAAAGGGCTAGAGAGATAAAGGAAAAGTATCAAGCACCACCCCCTAGGAAGAGGGAGGCGAGGCGGAAGAGATGAGCGTAGAGAGACACCCATCATTCGACGGCGTCTACATAATCAGGGAGGCGGGCCTGAAGATACTGGCGACTAAAAGCTTGGACAGGGGATTCAGCGTCTACGGAGAGAGACTCTACAGCTTTGGCGAGGAGGAGTATCGCGAGTGGGTGCCATATCGTAGCAAGCTCGCCGCAGCCATCCTCTGCGGCCTAAAGGGCTGGGCCCTCCGGAGGGGATCCAAGGTCTTATACCTAGGCGCCGCGAGCGGAACAACAACAAGCCACGTCTCAGACATAGTTGGCCCGGAGGGATTGGTTTACGCGGTCGAGTTCGCGCCCAGAGTGATGTCCCAGTTTCTGGAGAGGGTCGCGAGGCGGAGACCAAACGTGATTGCTGTCTTCGGTGATGCGAGGCTCCCCGAGAAATACCTAGGAATAGTGGATAAGGTGGATGCGATTTACTGCGACATAGCCCAGCCAGACCAGGCCAAGATACTTTTAAGCAACGTGGAGCTCTTCTTAAAGAGCGGGGGCGAGGTTCTGATAGCTATCAAGGCTAGAAGCATAGACAGCGTGGAAGAGCCCGAGAGGGTTTACAGGAGAGAGATAAGGGTTATGGAGGACGGTAGTCTGCGGGTTTTGGAGAGGACGAACCTAAGCCCCTATGAGGAGGACCACATAATGGTGAGAGCGGCTTATGGCTAGTGGAGCGGTGGTATGCGGAGTTGATGAGGCCGGTCGTGGAGCAGTAATTGGGCCGATGGTTGTCGCAGGGGTGGCTCTCCCCGAGAGCAATCTACAGCTGCTGGAGTCGCTGGGCGTAAGGGACTCCAAGAGACTCAGCCAGAGAAAAAGGGAGGAGATCTACCAGCAGATACTATCCCATGGTATTGCTTATGCCTTCGAGGTCATCGACCCTCCCACAATAGATCGCTATACGCGGAGAAGAGGCGGCCCAGGAATCAACGCTCTTGAAGCAGAGGCCATACTGAAAATAGCTGAGAGACTAGCCCCACACAAGCTCATCGTAGATTCGCCTGTAATCGATGCCGAGCCACTTCGCGAGCTACTGTGTAGCAGGTTAAGAGGCGTCGAAGTAATATGCGAATGCCATGCCGACGCCAACTACACCGTCGTCGCAGCCGCCTCTATTGTGGCGAAGGTCAATAGAGATAAACTGATCTCCACGCTGGCTGAGAACCTAGGAGAAATAGGGTCAGGCTATCCGTCGGATCCGAAGACGAGGGAATATGTGAGGAACACTATTAGGAGGGGAGCTCAAAGAGGGGAGCTTAGGATGTCGTGGAGGACGATCGACCGGCTGATGCCGTCCCTTAACGATTACCTGTAGGATTGCTGCCAAGCAGCTTAATTCTTATATGTTAGGAAGCCTAGTTAGTAGTCGAAATCTAGATGGTCACGAGGTCTAGACATGAAGAAGTTGAAACAATGCTTATTCAGCTGGCCCACGAGCATGTTATGAGGATTGCGACATGCTTCAGGGAGTTTTCCTCCATGATCTCCAGCTTCACCTCAGGCGTCGCCAACACCGATTACGAGAAATGTATGCAAGAGTTATCCAGAATCGATAACGAGTGTAGGGAGATAAGGAGGCGCGCCGAGCATCAAATACTTTCGCACGGGGCTTTGCTTGTAGAGAGGGCCGAATACATCAAATTGCTCTCAATCCTCGATAAGATCCTTGACAAGATAGAGGGGGCGGCCTTCAGGGCCATAACTCTCTACAAGCTGAATGGGTTTGAAGACCCCATAACCGGCAAACTCTCCGTGATAGCTGATGAGGTCTATGAGGGGGTCGAGGGGGTCCGCGAATCTTTCCGCGCCCTCCTCCTCGGAGCGACGGCGGTCCATGAGAAGCTCGAGGAAGTTGAGAAGCGGGAGAGAGAGGTAGACGAGCTCTATAGAGGTTTTGATGTCGCAATTCTTCAGAGCAAACTCAAGTTTCAGCAAGTGCTTCTCGCCAGAGAGATCGCGTATCTCCTCGAGGAGATTGCGGACAGCACCGAGGAAGTCGTAAACATAGTTAGAGCCGTGTTTTCACTGACGAGATAGTTGGATGTGATGGTTCAAGGTGGGCAGAGGCCTGAGAGGCCGGTGCGGGGCGAGGTTGTGGCAAACAACGTCGTAGTCTTCGACCTAGAGGACGCCAGAAGGATATACGCGGCCGCCTTTTATGGCAAGCCCCTGGGCGTGCCTAAGCCAAAGGATTACGCGTTTGAGGCCCCCCTGCTGCTAGACTTAGTTGAGGCCTGCTATCTCGCCGAGGAGGGGATGCTAGAGGTGTATGAGGGTGATGTGAAGCTTTCTTTCTCGGAGCTCTTTACTAAGGGGTCACGGAGCAATAGTAGGTTCGAGCAGCTATATAGAGTGTATAGGGATCTACGCAAGAGAGGGTTCGTAGTCACGTCGGGGATAAAGTTTGGCAGCGACTTCGCGGTCTACAAGTATGGACCTGGAATAGACCACGCCCCCTTCATAGTCCAAGTCATGCAGGAAAACGAAGCTATCACGGCGGCGGATCTTGTGCGGGCGGGGCGCCTAGCTACAACTGTCCGTAAGAACTTTATAGTCGCTATCCCGCGGAAGGATGGGAGGGTTAGGTACTTGGTTTTTTCTTGGCTAAGGATTTAGCCCTTCTCTCCAGGGATTATGAGGGTTAAGAGTTTCCGAAGCACCTCCCAGGCGCTTGCGTGGTCTTTCGCTATGCAGGGTAGGACCGGGACCTCTTCACTCAGCCCCATGGCAATCCTCACGTCCTCTGGACTTAGTGCGTCGGCAAGATCCTGCTTGTTTGCGGCAACAACGTAGGGCGTGTCTGGATAGGCTCTCCTGAATTCGTGGAGGATCTGTTGGGCCTCTATTATTGAAGACTCGTCAGCAGAGTCGACCATCAGTATGAAGCCGTGCATCGACTTCGCCAGAATGAACCACATGAAGGAAAATCTCCACTGGCCCGGCGTCCCAAAAAGGCGAACCATATAGCCGTCTCCGAGATCAACCAGTCCAAAGTCCATCCCAACCGTGGTCTTGCTCTTCTTGGCACGCTCCTCCGGCCTAGTGATCTCCCTCTCACTGGTCATGCTTAGCTCGCAGAGGGTCCTCACTAGAGTGGTTTTGCCAGAGTTGAAGGGCCCCGTCACAACGATCTTAAAGCTTCTCAACATAACCCTCCTCCTTGAAGAAGAGCTCCATCAGTAGATTGACATAGCCGAGGTTGGGATTTCTCTTCGTGATTAGTGCCACTATGTCACCCCTGTAGGGGAAGACGTAGAGAAAACGGGAGTCAGAAAGCTCGACGACCACTTTTCTGTAGTCCCCGATGTCCATCGCCTCGAGGATCGAGGATATGACGCCCGAGATGGCTGAGATTGCGGCTGCGAGATACTCGGGCCCCACTGATGACGCATTCACCTGTGCAACAGGAGTTCCGTCAGGCTTAGAGACTAGGATCACCTCCACGGTGCCCCTGCTGACCCTTACCACCTCCTCTATCCTTGACTGAAGCTCAGGAACAGCCGCCTCGAACCGCGACAGCTCACATCAACCCCCGCCAATCATGGTCTTGATAGCTTTGCTCGCAGATTGGTTGAGGAAGTCGATGCTAGGTATCTCGGCGCTCTTTGCAGCCCTAGCATAGAGGAATATGTTTTTCCCTCCGAGTTCTGCGACGCGCGTCAAGATCTCGGTGTCTCCGTCGCTGAAGATGATGCCTCGCGCTGATTCCCTCGCGAGGCTTAGGGAGCCGACCACCTCGGCGAGCAGTGCCGCCTCCTTACCGGCATCGATATCTCCCACATAGTCCACCACGTATCCCGACTCGTCGAAGAGCATAGCAGCCTTGAGGCCTTCGCCCTCGACCAATCCAGCGAGTGTATCGTATGGCTCCTTAGGTGTTTTGACCACCGCCGTTTCCTGTTCCTGCGCCTGTGGCTGTGCCTGCTGCGGTGTTGACGCCTCCTTCATAGGCCCCTCAACTTGGATCGTGAACTGTGTAAGAACGTCTCTGATACTCGTGTACGCTGTGAGGGTAAGCCGATACACCCTAAGTGAGAGCATCACCATGTATATCGCGATGATTGAGGCTATCACTGCAGCCAGCGTGCCCGCGATGATCAGCGTCTCCGTAAGTGGCGTCAGGCTCATCTCCCATCAGGCTTGACTAACGCGGCGCCTGGTGTATAAATATTCCCGAAAGCCCCCACCACTAAGCAGCGTGGCGCGGGGCTTAGGCCTTATGGGCACCTCTCGCATAAACGTCTTGAAGACGCTCAAGCCGCGCCTCCGGCCCAGCCTTTACCTCACCTACTACGTGCTCGCCTTGGGCTCCAATGCTGTGGAGGAAACTGTTCATATATAGCTTCGGGAGCAGTACAGAGATGTAGCAAACCTTGCAAATATCGTGCCCCGCGTGTCTCCGTCGACACTCCTTGCAGATGAACCTACCACAGGTGGCGCAATGGTAGGGGGCGAACCTATTTGTGTGGATCCAGCACCTGTAAAGGCTCTCCACAGTCGGCTCGGCGAGCCTTGTCCCACATGAAGGACAGTAAACAGCCTCATGAACCACGTTTGAGAGGCATAGAGGGCACTTCCTCATCGCGAAAACCTTCCCGATGGATGGATTTAAGCTGGCGACGCCCGATTCAGGCCTAAATTCCCGGCGAAATACTGGGGTAATCCCTAAATGGGCATTAGCCTCAGTACCTTGTCGTCGCCTTGCCGCGGCACGCCCCGGCCGTCCCGGTTACTTGTCAAGAGATAGATGTGTCCGTCGGGCCCTTGAACGACGTCTCTTAGCCTACCATATACGCCTTGGAAGAGCCTCTCCGAGGCAACTACCCTCCCTCCACTTGTGTCAAGCACCACCCTGTGGAGATGCTCCCCCCGGAGTGCCGCGAAGAGCAGATTATTTGCCCAGCCCTCAAAGAGTGTCCCCCTGACGAAGCTACAGCCAGAGGGCGCCCAGGTTGTGGCTCCGCTGTGATATATTGGGTCAACAAATTCGGGTTTACCAGGAGCCCCGATTACCCTAGGCCAACCATAATTGGCCCCGGGAAGAATTATGTTCACCTCGTCGTGTCCAGTCAGGCCCATCTCGCCAGAGGGCCCGTGCTCGGTCGCGTATAGCTGGAGTGTCTCTGGATGCCAGTCTATCCCCTGCGGGTTCCGATGCCCAAGGCTGTAGATGGGTGAGTCTGGGTAGGGGTTGTCTGAAGGTATGCTCCCGTCCTGGTTAATCCTGAGTATCTTACCTGCAAGGCTCTGCAGACTCTGAGAGTTCTCAGGAGTCGCGGCGTCTCCCGTAGTGATGTAAAGCTTTTCGTCTGGGCCCAGCCTTATACGTCCTCCGTTGTGTATCGAGGAGGCGGGAATGTTGTCCAATAAAACATGGCCCTCCTTGAGTTCCAGACCGTCCCAAAGGACGACCCGGTTGACAAGACTGCCGCCACGTCTGGCGGTGTAGTAGGTGTATATTTTTGGCGCAGACCCTTTCGTGGCGATTCCAAGCAGGCCCCCCTCGCCTACGTGCGCTACCTCTATTTTCCCCACCACACGGTGTGTCGCGGCAGAGAGGTCTAGCAACCTTACGGTGCCTCCTCTCTCGGTGAAGAGAGCCTCATCGGGACTGATGAAGCTGATGCTCCAGGGTATGACAAGGTTGGTCGCGACCACTTCCACTCTAATCCTTTCGCCCACCGTAACGCGGGTGAATCTCTGGCCAATCATATAACCGATCGCCGAGGCAACCCCTAAGGACGCCGCTACTATGAAGAGGCGTCTGCTAATTCTCAAAGCATCATCACTCTAATCAGTGCTGCATTCTTGTTATTAACGCTTATATACTCTGTGGCTTAGTAGGCCTCTCGAATGTACTGGCTGCTCGTAGTCAAAGACCACGTAGCCGGCAAGAGACAGATCGTTCCAGCTATGCAGGTACTGATGACTAGAGTGAAGCGTGGATTCTGGCTTGTCTCGCCGAAGAATCCATACGCTAGAAGGATTCAAGAGAGTGATCAAGGCATCTTCTATCTATCGAGCAGGGAGGGGAGGGTGTTGGCTGGTGAGTGTACAGTGACTTCGCGGATAAGCCCAATTACCCTTGAGATTAAAAACCTCATCGAAGGCTACCCCTCAACACTGCTAACACACTACTTCGGGATTAAGGGTATGCTTTGGGCCCAGCCAATACCTGCGGAACAAGTTGTCCCACAAATGAGCTTCGTCAAGAACAAGGCTAGATGGGCTGCGTATCTGCAGGGGTCCTTACACCCGATAACCGAGGAGGACTATTTTCTCACGAGACAGGTGCTTGAGAGGGGACAAATGGGCGCTTAGAGAAGGGCTAAATCAGCAGGTAGGGCTTAACGTACTGGTCGTATAGCGGGGCCTTCTCCTCCTGCGTAAGCTCCCTATACATTGTGGCGGGGGTTATGTAGGCTACATCGATGCTGTCTCCAGACCCGATGTCCCGCCTTATCGCCGCCGCAACAGCCTTAAAAGCTAGACGTAAGGCTTGCTCGAGGCTTAGATTGGGGTCATACTCCGACTCCAGAACACCTATGGCTATTGGCGAGCCGGAGCCTGACACAACCATCTTCTCAGACGTGTAGCCCCCCAGAGGATCAACGCTGAATATTTGCGGGCCAGCCTCGTCCACACCTCCGATGATTATCTGGGCTTGGAAGGGGAGAAAGCGATACCTAAACATGAACCCCGACAGCAGACTGGTAAGGGCTTTAACACGTATTTTCGAGCCGTGGACATACTCGTAGTATCTCGCGTTGCTGCGAAGAAGGTCTATCAGGCTCTGTGCGTCGGCAACCCTCCCCGCAATAGTCATCGCTATGTGGCTGGCTATCTGGTGGACCTTCTTCGTCTTTCTATGCGCGACATAAAAGCCAGCGGTAGCTCTGGTGTCAGTAGCGAAGACGACGGCGTCTCGCGCGGTGAAGCAGATCGTTGTAGTTCCGGTGGTGAGGTATCGTGAGCGCAGAGCATCGTCAAAATTTGGGGGAGCTCTTATCCACATACATCTTCTAGTCGTTTGAAGTAATCGGCAGGTTATTTACCTTGCGTTACTACCGGCCTAAACTTGAATCCATAAATGATTATGCCGGAGTCGCCGTCGTCTGCGATCTTTCTGAAGACGCGCTCCATGATCATACCTTCCTTGAGGTCCTCTGGCTCGCAATCCGTAATTGTTGCTAGGATCTTTGTTCCATCATCAAACTCTATGATGCCGACTGGGTATGGCGCATTATTCTCGTATCCTTGGAGGGGGACCCTCACAGTGGTGAAGGCTACTAGTCGGCCTCTCTCGGGGAGAGGGTCCTCAGCAGTCCTCGTCGAGCCACACCTCCTACACCTTCTCGCTCTATAATGATGTATGGCTCCACAGTCCATGCACCTCCAGACCAGTAACCTATATCTGAAGAGCCGGTGCCTCCAGCTCGCCGGTGGGCGGAATACAGACCTCAAACATCTCTCACCTTCATTACAGATGCGAATACGCAGCTTCCAAGCCCTGCGAGGTTGAGTGCCGCGCCTACCTTGGCGCCGTCGACCTGGCATTCTCCGGCGCGACCAGTGAGCTGG
The DNA here is from genome assembly GCA_000494185.1 of Candidatus Calditenuaceae archaeon JGI OTU-3. The sequence continues at coordinate 11,186 of AWOC01000010.1, forward strand.
AGATAGACCTCGGCGGCCTGGTAGACTCCCGTGGCTCCAGCTGGGTGTCCCCTCGCTTTCAGTCCCCCAAAAGTGTTTACAGCCACCTCTCCCGCGAGGCTATACTTTCCTTTCTTAAGATCCACTCCACTTCTGCCTGGCTCGGAAAGCCCGATAGACTCTAGCAAGAGGCATGCAAGAATAGAGTAGGAGTCATGTATCTCGAGCACCCTGATGTCCCTTCTGGCTACACCGGCCCGAGCCAGCGCCTCCTCAAAGGCCCTCGAGGCAGCGCCGAGCCGGAGGGGGTCCTCCCGGTCGAAGGGGAAAACAATGTCGGTTGAGCAGGCGGAGCCGGCCAGCTCGACAACTTCATCGTGGCGGATGGTTGAGAGGGCGTCTGAGCTGCATAGTAGTACGGCAGCTGCTCCGTCCCCTATGCCCGCGCACTCGAGGCGCCGGAGGGGCTCAGAAACAAAGGGTGAGGAGAGGACCGACTCGAGGGTTATCTTGAATTGATACTGGCTGTGGGGAGATTTGGCTGCATGCTCATGCATCATGACGGGGAACTGCGCCACCATTTCCTGCGGCACCTCAAACCTCTTAAGATATTGGTTATACATCATGGAGGCGATTGCAGGCTGTGGGACTCCTTGGAACCCGACATAGTCGTAACGCTCTGAGAGGGAGGATGTGGCCATCGCCTCTTCGGGCGAGGCGTCGGAAAGCTTCTCCACGCCTAGGACCAGCACTGTGTCCGCCAGTCCAGCGCGGATACTCTGGTAGCCCGCGTGCAGGGCAGCTAGGCCTGACGCCTCCCCTGCCTCGACCCTAAACGCCGCAACCCCCGCGAGCCCCAAATCCTCGGCAACTAGTGCCCCCAAATTTGCCTGGCTCTGCAGAACCTCTCCTAACATGTTAGCCACATAAACCGCGTCTATCTTGCGGAGCGCTAGGCCAGAAAACCCGTCTGCAAGCTGAGAAACAAGGGAGTCCAGCGACTCTCCCCAATACTCGTCAACCTTCACCAACGATGCGCCGGCTATGTAGACCCTCCTCATGCCCTATCACTGGAGCCTTATCTTGTTCCTAGCCCTAAGATAGACTGCATAGTCGACATACTTCTTTCTTGCAATTAGATCGTCGACCAGTGGCGCCCTCACTCTCCTCTCAAGAACTCCGTCGAGCACATTTACTACGAAGGCATCGCTCCCAGCGCCCGATCCATAAGAGGCCACGAGAACCTTCTCTCCAGGTCTCGCCCGGTCGAGAACCCTACAGAGCCCGAGGAGGGAGGAGGCTGCATAAGTGTTTCCGACTACGTTACAGACCATTCCATGCTCCACTTTGTCTGGTGGTATGCCGAGCATCTTGGCGACTGCGAAGGGAAATTTGGTGTTCGGCTGGTGAAAGACCACGTAGTTAAAGTCGGACAGCGAGTAGCCCTCCTCCTGTAGCAACTTTACAGACGAGATGATGTGGTGGAAGTAAGCAGGCGCCGCGGTGAACCTGTGACCGTGTGAGGGGTACCTTTCATGACTCCTCCTCCAAAAGTCGGGGGTATCCGATACATAGCTCACCGAAGCTTCTATTTCTCCGACAACTCCGTCACCCTTACCACCTAGGACGAAAGCCGCGGCGCCAGCTGCTGCCGTGTACTCAAGCGGGTCCCTCGGCCTCCCCTGCGCGGTGTCTGATCCAATTGCTAGGCCGAACTCGATCATGCCTGAGGACACAAGGCCTGAGACGATCTGTATAGCCTCGCTCCCAGCCTTGCATGCAAACTCCAGATCTGCTCCGAGCGTCCGCCGGCTGACTCCCAGGGCCTCCGCGACTATGGTGCCTGTAGGCTTCACTGCGTAGGGGTGCGACTCGGACCCAACATACACGGCCCCGATTCTAGAAGCGGAGACTCCGGCCCTCACCAGCGCATACTTAGCCGCCTCAACCGCCATGGTGGCAGCGTCCTCGTCAAAGTTATTCACAGCCTTCTCCTTGACCGGGAGCTCCGAGTCACCTACCCCCCAGACCCTGCCGATCTCCGATGCCCTTATTCTAAGCATGGGAAGGTAAGCACCATATCCATGGATATACACCTGTTTCAGCCTGGGCAATCCTCCATCACCATTTATGAGCACTATAAAAGCGTTGAACCACGAATAGGCAATAGTCGATCGTCACCAGTCCGAGAGGCCTTCAGACCCTTAGGCTGAGGTCGTGACTATTTTCGGACGGAGGTGAATGATTATGTAGACGGATAACTATATATACGGTGCCGGCAGGTAGACGTATGCGGAATGGAGCCAGCTCTCGATGATAAGGATCTCGAGATAATCAGAGCTCTAATGACCGACGCTAAGAAAAGCTTCACGGAGCTATCTAGAGAGCTTGGAATACCGCGTACAACACTCCAAGAGAGGTTTAAGCGGATTACCTCTCGAGGCATCATAAAAAGGATAGCGGCGATACCTGACTACTCTAGGCTAGGCTTGCCCGCGACCGCCTTCCTCCTAGTCTCTTTTTCTCCCGTAATGGACATATCCCAGCGGGATCTGGCCGCGATGATTGCCGAGATGGAGCACGTCTACGAGGTCCACCTGATCAGCGGCCAGTGGGACATGCTGATAAAGGTGAGGGCTCCTTCGACGGAGGAGGTCGGCCGGCTGGTCATAGATAAGATAAGAAGCATCAAAAACGTCGCAAAGACAGAGACATGCTTCGTCTTCCATACAGCGAAGGAGGTCCCCTAGCGGAATCCCTGGGTAGTATCGCCGTATTTCTCTAATCCTCACCCTCGCCTTCAGCGTTAGAAACCTCTTAAAAAAGGGCGGGTGTTTTCAGGGCCGCTCGGGCCGTGAGCGAGCTGGAGAAAATAGCTATTGAGAAGGCTAAAGAAGCGGTCCTTCTTGACCAGCAGGGTTCGAGGGAGGCCGCTATAGCACGGTATAGGGAGGCTATCCAGATCTTAAGCCGGCTCATCTCACTCTCCCAGAGCCCAGTCCTGAGGGAAGTCTATAGGGAGAGGCTTAGACAATACATGGACAGGCTTAATGAGCTCACCATCTCCAGTCCCTCGAGGATGGTTGTGAAGCAAAGCGCCGGCGGCGGCTCCGAGACGTCGTTCGAGCCCATCACGACTGACGTAAAGTGGAGCGACGTTATCGGACTAGAGACCGCAAAGCAGGCGATCAGGGAGGCAATTGTGTATCCCTGGGTGAGGGCAGACCTCTTCCCGCTGGGATGGCCCACCGGCATACTCCTTTTCGGCCCCCCGGGGTGCGGAAAGACTCTGCTTGTCGCGGCCGCCGCGAACGAGGTTAACGCGACACTATACACCTTGGACGCGGCTACTGTTATGTCCAAGTGGTTGGGGGAGAGCGAGAAAAACATCGCTACTCTATTCTCACGGGCCCGTGCAGATCTCTCAAAAGGTAGACCAGTGATCATATTCGTTGACGAGGCGGACTCCCTAACCTCGCAGCGTTATTTGGAGGTTGGGGGTGAGGCCAGGGCTAGGAATCAGCTCCTTAAGGAGATGGATGGCATACTAAACAAGAACAAGAAAGAGTATCTCTACGTCATCGCCGCAACCAACAAGCCCTGGCTGCTCGACGAGGCCTTCATCAGGAGATTTCAGAAACGGATATACGTCGGCCCCCCAGACTCCACAACCCGCCTCCAGCTATTCAGACACTACACCTCAAACCTCAGACTCGCCGACGACGTGGACCTCGAGGAGATAGCCCGCATGACAGAGGGCTATTCGCCCGCAGACATATACAACATCTGCCTAGACGCCCACATATCTACTATTAGAGAGATGTTTGACAAGGGCCTTGAGGAGCCTAGGAAGATTTCGATGAACGATTTCGCGGCCGCCATCGCGAAGAGAAAGCCCTCCATAAGCGACGAGGTTGTTGGGAGGCTTATGGAGTGGGCGAGAAGATTCGAGGCAAGCTGACATAATGAGTTATAAATGGCCTGAGCCATCTCGATAGTAGTGTGGATGGATAGGGTTGTCACCGAGAATCTTGGCAGGGTCTTTGAGTCAAAGAGCGGCCCTGTCATCGCACTCAAGTCGGTAAATCTCAGAGTGAGGGCCGGCGAGGTCTTCGGTCTTCTAGGACCCAACGGGGCCGGCAAGACTACACTAATCAGGATACTGACAACTCTGTTGCTACCAACATCGGGAAGCGCTTACGTTGAGGGATATGACGTGGTCAAGGAGGCGAAAAAGGTGCGAGAGATAGTCGGCTTTGCAAGTAGCTCAGAGAAAGTAGGCTTCGACTTCGCAACTGCGCGCCTAAACCTTTGGTTCTTCTCGCAGCTCTACGGGGTTCCGAGGAGAGTAGCTATGGAAAGGATCGAGGCGCTTGCCGAGGCCCTCCACTTTAAGGATCAACTCGATCGTCGGCTTTACACCTTTACGACGGGCTATAGGCAGAGGCTAAACATAGCGAGGGCCTTCATCCACGACCCACACGTGGTCTTTCTAGACGAGCCTACTAACGGCATGGACGTGATGTCAGCCAAGACTGTTAGAGAGCTACTCGTCCACGAGGCCAAGACTAAGCTTCGCACAATATTCATCGCCACGCACAACATGTTTGAGGCGGAGGAGATTTGTGACAGAGTCGCGATAATCGATAATGGGGAGATACTCGCCCTAGATGCCCCCGAAAGACTGAAGTCGAGGCTGAGCGACCGCGTTGTTCTTCTAGAGACAAGTACAGCTCGCATCGATCTCGAGGAGGTGCTCTCGGTTAGGGGCGTCCGCGGGGGCACCTTGAAGGTTGATGGTGAGTCTGGAAGAGCGCGTATAAGGCTGGTCCTGAACGACGAGACGGGTCTTTCCCACGTGATTCGGTTACTCGAGTCAAGAAATGTGAAGATCTTCCTTCACGAGTTTATCGAGCCCACACTTGAGGATGTGTTTGTAAGCTTGGTGGGACGGGGATTCGCTGAGAGGGAGAGCAAAGATGAGAAGTAGGGCGTTTCTGTGGCTTAAAGCCGCCTATTCCCGCGCCCTGATCAGGATCTACGCAACCTACACCGATCCATTGTGGCTGGTCGTTAACGTAGGCGGACCTCTCTTAACATCGTTAGCGCTCGCCATGCTCTACAGGTTCGCTGGTCTGACGCAATACTCAGGATTCGCCGTCTTGGGCGGCGGCATGATGGCGTTTTGGGGGAACGTGCTTTGGTCTATGGCCTCTCAGCTTAACTGGGATAAGAGATCCGGTATGCTTTATCTATACATATCTAGCCCGGCTCCCCTAACTGCAATACTCATAGGAATGTCTCTGGGCGGAATCGTGGGAACGCTTCCAAGCTCACTCATTGTAATCACGCTGGGCGTGGTCCTCTTTAAACCGCAGTTCTCACCGCCGTCTCTAGCCCTCGCCGCCGCATTCATATTAACGCTAGTCGCCCTATATGGCATGGGAATCGCCCTCTCATCACTCTACTTGATTACTGGGCGGGAGGCGGAGGAGGTCAACGAGGCCATATTTGAGCCTGTCTCGTTCCTCTCGGGTCTATATTTCCCCTCGATAGGGCGCGGATCGCCATTCCCCCTCGCGCTCCAGGCTATAGCATCCCTAATACCGCTGACGATCGGGATGGATACTTTGAGGAGAGTCGTCTTTTATGGTCAGGACCTGCCCAACGTGTGGCTCAACCTATTGGTGCTAGCATTGATGGCGGTCCTCTCGATTTTCGCTGGAACCCGCTTACTTTCCATCATAGAGATGAGGGGACGGATGACGGGTGACTTGTTGGTGAGGATTAAATGAGGGGGTTACTATCATCGATTATTCTCGGGTTAGAAAGGGAGCTTAGATGGACCTATCCTCCCCTTGCCGTAGCTATCGGCGTAATACCGATCACCGCGAGTATTCTTACGGCTGTGATGGTTTTCTGGATAGGGTCCGGATCGGCCGGCAATACTAGTAGCTACTGGATATCCTACATAATAGTGGGAGCTGCGCTCTATGCGCACTTCTCGTCATACATCTGGGCACCACTCTCCGCAGTAACAGAGGGAAAGGCCACCTACACTTTCCCCTACGTCTACATCGCGGGATCTACAATCACCTACATAGTCGGGAGAACGATCGCTGCATTCATCGAGTCATCTTTGACGGCTCTCGCCTCACTTGTCGCGGCCTCCTACGCGGTTAGGGGCTTACTAGGCGTGGACCTGATGATTATGTCGGGCGCGACTAGCCTAGCGCTATTTACCCTTTCAACGGCGATCGGTATGTTTGCGGCGATTGGGTTGGGCCTTCTCTTGGCAGCCTACGGTATATTCGTCACGAGGCTTGAGTGGGGCTTACCAATCTACATCGCGGGACTGTTAATGATATTTACAGAGGCACTCTTTCCCTCTAGCTCCCTACCATGGCCCCTCCCCCTTGTCTCAGAGGCTATGCCCTTCACACATATCATAAGAGCGGCCCGGGCCGCTCTGATCGGCCCGCAGGAAAGCTATCCACTCTTTGCCGCACAGGCATTCGCTACAGGGATAGCATGGCTGGTCTCCGGTATCGCGGTCTATAAGTTGGCGGAGGAGCGCGGAAGAAGGAAGGGCTATATAGACCAGAGGATAGTCTAGCGGTGAACTAGACTACAGCTAGTCCAAAATCTCCAAGTAATCTCTCTCGAGGCGTCCGGTAATCTCGTTAAGAATCCAAGATGAGAACTCCACCGGCGTGCCTCGTCGGACAGAGATTATTAGATAGGTGAGGAACGGGACGGCGTGGAGGTTGTCATACTCACTCGGTATTGCAGGAGCGTCGGGGTGGCTGTGATATACACCGACTATTGACAGCCCAGCTCGTTCTGTTTCTTCCTCCACAGCCTTATACTCGAGAGGGTCAATTAGGTACCTCCTGTTCTTGTCTCCAGTGTGGGAGTTCCTGGCGGGGGTGTGCCGAGAAACTATGCGGACCCCACCCTCGATCCTCCCAATAAGAAAACCGCAAGCCTCCTCCGGATACCTCGCTGAGCAGGACTCGGAGATACTCCTCAAAACTTCGCGTGGTATTCTAATCATCCCCGTTACACTATTAATCCGACCCTGTTAATATCCCTAAACCCCTCACAGCTACCTTAGAATGTGGCAAGAACCATTTTAGCCGCTTCAAGCTTTTATCCCTCAACGATGATTTGTTAATTATGCGGTTTAGGGTCGAGAGGACTCCTCCCCGGGTCAAGAGGCTTGTCGCAGGCCTCCCAGACATGGGTAATGTTGCTGGCATAGCGATGGAGCATCTTATCCGCTCTCTTAGGCTTGAGCCGTTCGCGACGCTTACCGACAACTGGCCGCCTTTCGTGGTTCATAAGGGGGGGCGGATCGAGTTCGAGCGCGGAAGATTTACACTTTACTTCAGAGACGGGCTCGACCTCATAGCCATGACTGGCACGCACCAGCCGTCAGGCTCCACGGAGCTCTACGAACTTTGCGAAGCTGTGCTTGATTTAGCCCAGTCGCTCGGAGTCGAGGAGGTCTACACACTTGGGGCCGCGCACTATGGCGACGATTTCATCGAGTCCCCGCGCGTGTACTACGCCACCACAACGCAGGCTTTAGAGGATAGGCTTAAACACGCAGGATCATCCCCACTCGACTCTGAGGGATACATAACGGGGTTCAATGGTCTGCTCCTTGGACTCGCGATGGAGAGAGGACTCGTAGGCGCCTGTCTCCTAGGAGAGATAGGTGATCCCCGCATGAGGCAGCCTGCTGCAGCTAAGGCGGTACTGGAGGTCCTCTCCACAATTCTCGGCATAACACTCGATTATGCACTGTTAGACGAGGAGATCGAGCAGATTAAGGCCGCACGAGCACTAGAGAGGATTATGAGGAGTGGTAGAGGAGCGGGGGTTATGTAGAAGAGACCCTCACACCCGCCTTGGATATCCTCACTATCCATGGATAATCTGCGCCGAGTCTGATTGAGACTGGCGCAATAGACTTCGCAACGATGTATGAAGGTATCATCGAGACTGGTATATGGAGCCCGTTGTATAGCGCTGTGAAGAGGAGAACTAGGAAGAGTTTCTCCTCGAAACTATTCATAGATAGGCCCGTCATCATGCTAAGAGTCGAGGCCCCATACTCTAAAGCATCGGGCAGCAAAACCACCAAGACGATGTAGTTCGCGACCGTCATAACGACCACTCTGAACAGAATAGACGAGACTCCAAGGCCGAACGAGCAGACGAGTATGCCCCTTCCGGTAACCAGTTTAGAGGCAAGCCAGAAACCCGCCAAGCTAGAGGCAACCGCCAAGAACTTCATGACAGGGCCAATGGGAGACCACTCCCCGAAAAACAGGAGGGCGATGAAGTGGCTGAACGCCGCGACGAGCCCAAGAGACGGGCCGAAGACCATCGCGGCTAAAAAGGCTGGGATCTCAGCCAAGTCGAACTTAAGGTAGGGTATCGGCGGGAATGGGAAGCTGAGAGGCAGGAAACCCATGGTAAATGCTAGGCCACCAAATACTGCTCCGATCGCGACACGTCGGGCCGTAATAGAGGCGGACATTTCGTTCAGAGGCTCTCGAAAGGACTTAAAGAAAATTGAGTAGCTACTCTGAAGCGTGATAGTGAAAAAGGTTTTTAATCATACACAATTCGATGATAATATGCTCACAGATCAAGAATATAAGAGCATATCCCGCGTCTTTCGCACATTAGCCAACGAGACACGCCTGAGAATCCTTATAATCGCGAGCCAGAGCGACCGCCCTCTCCACATCAAGGCTTTCTCCAGAATGCTGAAGAAGCGCTATTCGGCAATTTATCGCCATGTAGATCTGATGAGGAGGGCTGGATTGATTACAATCTACGAGGTGGGTCGGAGCAGAGTCGTAACTCTGAGGCGCGGATTTTCCATAGAGCAAATAATTAGACCTCTTTATGAGATGAATATAATCAGACGAGATGAAGAACAAGAAAATTAAACGAGGAATTATTATCACTTTTTTTGAATTCTAAACTCATACTTTATAATTAACAGCTACCCCTAATCAAGTCGTGAGAAAGCTGAATAGTGGCTGGCTTGCAGGCGTCGCGGTGTTGGCTGCCGTCGCCTACGCCCTATCTCTACTCAGGCTCCGCTTCAGCTTCCCGTTACTGCCGTTCCTCTCCTTTGATTTTGCCGAGATTCCGGACGTCTTGGCTTATCTTCTGTTTGGGTTCTACGGCGGTCTCCTCGCAACCGTAGCGCACTGGGTTGCCCTTAACCTTGGACTTCCATTCCACGCCCTAGTCGGGCCTACCATGAAGCTACTAGCTGTTGTGACGACCATCTTGGGGCTTGAGGCGGCTGTAAGGCTCGGACGCGGAAGTCTACTCATAAATGGCTTGGCCTTCTCCCTCTTGTTCCGAACCCTTATAATGGCGGCAGCCACCTTTGTGCTCTACTACTACCTCTTCCCAAGCACGTATCTGCCTTTCTCTAAGAGGGTCCTAGGCGGTATCGGCATAACGGTTGAGGGTGACCTAACTTTGGCTACCGTTATGGTCGTCTTTACCTCCGTGTTTAACATACTTCATGTCTTCTTGACAGTGTTGCCGGCATACGCCATCTATAGAAGGGTGTTGAAGGTTTTCCCACAGTTCCAAGGACTCAAGACCCCTGCAAGCGTGGTTGAAAGTTGAGCTGTCACCAACTGTCGGGAGTGGATAAAGATAATAGGCACCCAGCCTAGAAGTTTTTCGGCGATGATGATATTGCCGAGAACTGACTTTGTGAGGACCCCCGAGGTTATCTGAGCAGGTTGGCAGGTGTTGTGAGACGGCATGGACGTAGAGATCGACCGGCAGGCCGTGATGGAATGGCTCGCCAAGACTCGGCCCAAGGTCGTCTTACTTCAGGGCCCCCTGGGCTTGAGAAGATTTCTCGAATCCCTCGCAGAGGAGATCTATAGAATAGGTGTTCAACCATTTATCTCCTCATCACCAACCTGGGGCGGGTGCGACCTAGCGATAGAGGAGGCAAAGCGTCTAGGGGCGCAAGCCATTATACATCTTGGGCATGCTCCCTTCCTCTCCAACTCTGAGCTCCCTGTGCTCTACATAGAGGCACGCTACAGGGACTACAAGCCCCTCCGCAGCCTTTTGGAGAAAATATCGGAGGAGCTCAGTGGATATAAGAGTATTGGGCTAGGGATGAGCGTACAGTGGCTAAATCATCTTGACCAGTTCGCCGCCGACCTAGAGAGCCTCGGATTCAAAGTACATGTAGGTGCTCCAAGCGGACACCTTGCTCACAGGGGGCAAGTCTTGGGATGCGACTACTCAACATTAAAGTCGATCGAGGGAGACGTCGACTGCTTTTTAGTCGTTGGCTCTGTGTTCCACGCACTGGGTATAGCGTTGATATCAGTTAAGCCCACACTCGCTGTTGACCCTCTTGGCGGTGGAGTAAAGTGGGTTACCACGAGGGCGAGACAGGTGTTGAGCACCCGCTATGGTCTGATTGAGAAAGCCCGAAAAGCCCGAAAGATCGGAATAATCGTCAGTAGGAAGCCGGGGCAGATGATGTTGGGTCTCGCTAACAGACTAAAGACCCTCCTTGAGGCTGCAGGGTACTTTGCACAGATCTTGATAACCGATGAGGTTGTGTCTGAAGAACTAGCTGACTTCAACTTCGATGCATACGTTAACACAGCTTGTCCAAGACTAAGCATCGAGGATCAGGCAAGGTTTGGTAAGCCTCTTCTACTTCCGTCTGAGGTCATGGTCATGCTGGGCAAGCTAAGTTGGGAGGAGCTGGTTGAGGAGGGCATTCTGTTCTCGCTAGATGCAGAGGAAACTCTAAGGTGGAGTCGCCGCACATCACGTGCTCTTAGTAAAAATATTTAAGCGTCTGTAATAACGGATAGTTGAGATGAGGGAGGTAGTCGTCGAGACAGAAGGTCTCAAGAAGATCTATAAGCTAGGCAAGGTCGATGTTACCGCTTTGAACGGCATAGACCTCAAGATCTTCAGGGGCGAGTACATCTCAATCATGGGCCCTTCAGGCTCCGGCAAGACTACACTCTTCAACATGATCGGTGGCCTAGATAAACCTACGGAGGGAACTGTATACGTGGACGGTGTGGATATCTCTAAGCTCGACTCTTACGAGTTAGCTTGGCTCAGAAACAGGAAAATAGGGTATATCTTCCAGACGTTCAATCTAATCCCGACACTTACAGCCCTTGAAAACGTTATGCTCCCCATGATCTTTGCAGGTGTCTCGCGTGAAGAGAGAATAAAGAAGGCGAAGGAGCTCCTTGAGCTGGTGGGACTAGGTGACAGGCTGCATCACCGCCCCATGGAGTTGTCCGGGGGGCAGCAACAGAGGGTGGCAATCGCCCGCGCCCTAGCGAACGACCCCAGCATTGTGCTTGCGGACGAGCCGACGGGTAACCTCGACTTGAGGACCGGCAGACAGATCATAGACCTGCTGAAGCAGCTTAATAGCGAGAGGAAGGTCACAGTGATAGCCGCGACACATGATCTTAAGATGATCGATGTTTCAGACCGGATTTTTTGGATAAGAGACGGAAAGATCGAGAGGGTCGAGGAAAGAGGTGCTGTAAGGGTGAGGGTAGGAGAGATAGAGATTGGCGAAGGAGAGGAGGAAGGTGGTGCAGCCTAACAGACAAGAGATTTAGGGCAACGAGCGATATATTCGCCAATGATATTCCCGCGAGCGCCGCGAGATCTATAGGCAGTATGGCCGTGAGTAAAAGGCCGGCTAGGGCGGAGAAAGAACCGTAAAGCAACTGTTCAAACTTGCGACCCGGCACGGTCTTCGGCGCTGCCGCAACATAAAATGCAACGACTAGCAGGAATGGGTTCGTCAAGGCCTTTAGCCCCGTGGATAGTGGGAGCAACACCATCTCCGACCACTCGACTTGAAGCTTTAGGAACTGTGTGAGGGTGTAAAGAGGCAGCCAAGTCAGGAGGAATGAGGCGGCGGTTGACAATGTTTTAGCCACCGCTGTGCTAGCTATCCCTGCTATGAGCATCAGTGTGAAGAGGGTGAAGTATCCATAGTTCCCCCATCTCGAGTTTATGAGTGAAGGGGAGGAGAGCAGCATGATCAGTGTCATGGTTATGGCGATGCTATTTAGTCCTGGCCTACTGTTCCCCCGTATAATCTTGAAGGCGACTATGGATGCAACGGCGAGGAAGACCGCGCTTAAGTAGCTCGTGTTAACTAGTAGGGTGGCCACAAGTGCGACCGTAACTGAGCCGACCACGTGGTCTTCTAAACTCCCCTCCTTTATAGATAGGAAAAGGGCTACCCCTATGGAGGTGAAGAGCAATGACCCTAAGACGTATAGATCAATCCCGTACCCCAGGAGATACGAGTACACGACCATCGCCGACAGGATGAGAGGCGTAGCGTATAGTTGAATCCTGGCCTTTTCGTCGGACTCGCTCTCTCCACGCGACCCCAAGTACTGTTTGATTAGCCCGCTCTTGACCACTATAAGTACGATAGGAATGTATGCAACGGTGTTTAACACGAAGTGAAGGTGGACCATGTTGAAGAAGCCGCCTATGATACCACTGCAGGGGGTGCAGCCAGTTGTTATGAATTGGTAGAGCCTATACGTGTGTTCGGTAACGTGGAATGTTTGGACGTAAAGTCCTACCATAAGCGCGTAGAACGTTGCAGTGGCTTGTCTCAGCTTCGGGAGAGGCCTGACCCCCAGCAGACGATATAGTCCCGCCAACAGGACAAGATAAAGCGTGTTGAAGAGGAAGTGGTTCCATTCAAGGTCTAGAAAGAAAAGCAAGCCGTTCGACAGTTGTGGGGGAAGACCAAGCACGATGTGTTGATACATTTGTGCTGCGTGCTCCACCATGTGGAGTGACTGAGAAATGAAGGCCGAGAGCGCAATTACTCGTGCGACATCGTTCTCCAGCAAAAAGCGCCAAGGTATCGATGGGGGTGGAACGTCACTTCCCATGAACGACACCGCTGACACTTTGTACAAAGCACCCACCGGACTCAACCACCCTAATGACACTGTTCACCGGGAGATCTCTATACTCCTCGACAATACCGCTTGGCCAGAATACGGTGAGCCTGTCGATTCTTCCGGCGTTTCCCAATCCGAAGTAGAGCCATGGACCATTATCTGAGAGATAGGAGGACCCTTTCACAACCTGCTGCCTATAGATCCTACCATGCACTTCGATCTCGACCACTGCACCCACTGCCTCCCTAGTGGACTTGTATGCGCAGAGGGCGCAGAGCCAAGTAGACCCCTCTAGCCTAACTTGCACCCATGTCCCGGCAGACTTGCTCGCAACTTGGTTCTTGTAGAGTATCGGGGGGCGGGTGAGCTCGTATACGAGGATATCCACGCCACCATCCTGGTCGTAGTCGGCGCACGCTAGACCCCTGGCGTTCCCGTGATTAGCTAGCCCCGCAGACCATGTTGCGTCGAGGAAGAATGGCCCCAAGTTGTAGAAGAGCCGGCTATACTGCTTTGTCGGACGGTCGCTTCTCACACCTATTTTACCGTTGGCGATGAAAACGTCCTGCTTTCCATCGTTATCGACGTCCAGTATGCATACCCCCCAGCCGACCTGGTACGGGTCGCTAAGTCTAACCCTCGATGCTATGTCGACAAAATAGCCCCCCGCATTCTTCAGCAATAGATTGTCGTCGTAGTTTGTTACGATGATTTCCCAGAGACCATCGAGGTCTAAGTCGCCTGCAGCCACGCCCATCCACTGTCCGGCCCTCTCAACGCCATTATGCTGTGACACAATCTCGAACTTTGCGCCCTCAATATTCCTGTATAG
>AWOC01000011.1 GCA_000494185.1 Candidatus Calditenuaceae archaeon JGI OTU-3
AAGCCTGATATAATGGGGGGAGCTGCGTGATGATCAGGTATTTGGAGCGCCCCAAGGTCAGGGTTAAGCGAGTCTACGACGCGCCTGCCCCGGATGATGGTTACCGGGTGCTGGTGGATAGGCTGTGGCCCCGGGGACTCAGCAAGGGTAGGGCGCGGATCGACCTCTGGTTGAGGGAAATAGCCCCGAGCAATGAGCTGAGGACTTGGTTCGCCCACAAGGCGGAGAGGTTCGGCGAGTTCAGGAGCCGGTACATGGAGGAGCTGAGGGAGAAGGAGAGGCTGGTTCAGCTACTGCTCAGCAGGGTCGAGGCGGGGGAGACCGTCACACTCCTCTATAGCGCTAGAGATCCTGAGCACAATAATGCTGTGGTATTGAGAGATTATCTCGAGGAGAGGCTTAAGGTCGGTGGGAGAGGGCGGGGTTAAAGGGTAGCGGCTCAGCTCCGCTTGTGGGTCTGCAGAACAATGGTTGTCACAGAGCTCTTTATCCCCTCGGTCTTCAGGACCTTGTCTTTCAGCAGTTCTCTAAGCTGGTTGATGTTGCCGGAGGCCATTATGGCTATTATGTCATAGTCTCCCGTGACCTCATAGACATCAAGTATCTCTGGCATCTCCTTCAGGGTCTCCGCCACTCGCAGCAGTTTATTAGGCTCGACGTAGAGGTGTATTATCGCTAGGACCTTATTCTCGACCGCTGTGGGCGTCTTCAAGCCTGAGCCAGCTGCTAGCAAGGCGCCTAATAACCCTGCGATCCGCACTTCAGTCATGTTTAGCTAAGCTTTTAGTCTGCCAGTGAGTTCTGAGGGGTGATGCCGAGGCTCGAGAAGAGGCGTCTACAGCAGCTCCGTGGGAGCAGCTACGTCCTTACGCTGCCCAAGGAGTGGGTTGAGGAGCTGGGCCTAGGGAAGGGCTCGAGCGTACTATTGCTTTCAGACCCAGGCATGTTCTGTGTGGTTCCCGATGACAGGGGAGGAGGGTTCTCGGTCGAGGTTGAGCTAAGCGAGATTGGGGAGGACAGGGTGGACGAGGCTGTTAAACTATTCTACACACTCGGCGCGGGGTCCATGAGGATTAAGTATCCAGGAGCCCCATACAAGATCCTGCCTCGTGTCAGAAGGCTGAGGAGCGAGCTTCACGGATTGATGGCGACCATGGCAGGCGAGAACGAGGTCCAAGTAACCTTCTCAGGGGAGCTTTTCACGAGCCTGGACGAGGGGGTTAAAAGTTTCTTGATAAGCCTCTCGACAACCGCCCGAGCCGCAGCAGAGCAGGTAGGGACCGGTGACTGGGAGTCTGTGATGAGCGAGGTCTCAGAGTGTCTCCTCCAGGCACGCGCCATCTCGAGGCACGTTTCATGGATGATCACTAGGCCGTCCCGCGGCCTCATAATGCAGGCCATACCTCTGGCGGGAGCGCTCTCAGCCAGGTTCATCGACCTATGCGTAGGCTTCCAGGAGGCCCTGAGGCTCGGCATGACTAAGGAGGAGTTTATGACCCTCTCAGCGCTGGCCTCTGGTCTAGCCGAGGCTGTGGACCGAGGGGCCGCGGCCGTTGAGCATGTTTTGGGAGAGATAAGGATGGCCGTTGGAAAAACCCCTAGGGACCGCTACGCGGCCTATCAGCTGCTAAATACTCTGGCGCTGACTGCTGAGACCCTAAGGCAGCTGGTTCTTCTGAGGATGGTGACCGTTCGCTGACGGCGAAAAGGTCTATAACTATGTGGTTCTTAGACGGCGAGTAGCTCTTCACCCTCCTCATCTTGACCACCTTTGCGGCGAAACCGTGGCTGAGAACCGCTCTCTCGGCCTCCTGCGCAAAATCCCCCTCTGAGCCCCGTCTCACGAGGCTGTGAAGATGTATTATCCCGCCGGCCCTCCCAAGCATCTTTAAGGCATAGGGCAGAAAGCCGAGCGTGTCGAGGATGTACCCCATGACTATCCTGTCTGCAACAGGGCCGATCCTCTCAGCCACGACCCTGC
The DNA here is from genome assembly GCA_000494185.1 of Candidatus Calditenuaceae archaeon JGI OTU-3. The sequence goes on from AWOC01000011.1 coordinate 1,982, forward strand.
AGTCACCCTGGATCGGCTCAATAACGTCCGAGAGCCTGTTTCTCTCGATATTTCTTTCTAGGAAGCTGAATGCGCGGGGGTTAAGCTCGATGGAGTATACCTTCTTGGGCCTCGCGTGGAACGCTATGGGGAGGCTGAATTGGCCCACCCCAGCGAACATGTCAACCACCGTCTCCCAGCGCCTGACCAATCGAGCGACCCTGAGCCTCTCAAACTTGTTACCTAGAGAGAACATAAGGCTGAGGGGGTCTAGCTCATACTCAACGCCATACTCGCGGTAGAGGATGGAGCTTGGTGGGTGCCCCCAGAGAACCTCGACACGCGGCGTCCTGTAAACACCCTCGACCCCCCAGTACTTGATGACGGCCTTAATCCGGGGATGCGTGGAGAGGATCCTCTTGACGTAGGCCTCCGGGTCGGAGACCTCGTCGGCCCTCACCAGCGCCACGCCACCGACGATCTTGACCACGCCCATACCTAGGAACTTTCGCGCCGAGTTAAAGCTATACGGGGGCGCGGTGTCAATAGTGGCATGGCCTTGGATAGCCGGGGGAGGCTTGAGAGGCTGCTGAGGGAGGCTGGGATTGACTCTAGGATCATAACGTTTAGCAGCAGTGTGAAGACGGTGTCTGCAGCAGTAAAAAATCTTGGAGTGGATCCGGGGAGGATTGTGAAGAGCGTAGTCTTCATCGATGACTCCGGCTCGCCCGTGGTCGTGTTAGTTCAGGGGAATAGGCGCGTGAGTGAGGTGAAGCTCGCTAGGCTTCTAGGAGCTAAGTGGGTTAGGATCGCTAAACCGGAGGAGGCTAAGAGACACACAGGGTACGAGGTGGGCGCTCTACCGCCAGTAGGCCTGCCGGAGGGCGTAAGGGTGGTGATAGACGAGCAGGTAATGAGGCTCGAGCGCGTATATGGAGGAGGCGGAGACGTAAACGCCCTCCTCGAGATCTCTCCCCAAGACATCAAGAGGCTTACGGGCGGGCTGGTTGGAGACATCTCGTTCGAGGCCTAGACCAATTTTTCGACGAATTACATCCCACTTAGTATTCGTGGGTCTTCGTCTTATTTTACTTAAGTTCTTGACACACTAAATATTCGAGAGATGTAGCACTTCTCAACACTGTATTCCGCCAGCGCAGTAGCCTTACACATTCTATAGATTGCATGTCTTAGCTGGCGTGGCACTGCAAATTCCATCCATCAATGTAGACTCGCATAAACTAAGCCATTGACGCAAACACGTAGACAGGATAGAGCAGGAGAACCATTGGCATGAGCCTAACATGGCCTGTCTTCACAGAATACGACAAAATGGCGGCAGACAGGCTGTAGACTGCTGAGACGTAAACCGCCCTATACGGCAGATCCCATCCGGTTGCGGCAATACCTAACCCAACTACTAAGGTCGCCTGTATGAGGTTTTCGCCGGAGAGGAGGCTTAAGGCTATGTCTGGTTTACGCTTCAATGTCCAGTAGGAGGCCGCCAATACCTCCTCGATACATGTTGCGAAGGGTGAGACAAGAAGGGTGTAGGTGAAATGGTTTTCAAGACTTGACATGATGTCGAGGAACATGTCTGCTCCGTATGCCATAACGGAGACGGCAACAGCGGACTGTAGAGCGGCAAGCAAGATGTTTTCTTTCCCCAGAAGCTTCTCGACCAATGCAGCATCGACACTAACCAAAACATCATCCTCAGCTAAAACAATCCCACGCGCAAGCACAACATAGAGCAGCACCAACAAAACAGCCAGGGGAAGTCTACCTGCCTGCGGCAAGAGATACGAAGACAGGGCTGCGACGGGGAAAAGCACGGCAAACCAGAGGTAGTTTCTCCAGACACCATGGCTGAGCTTCGCTCCTGACATGAACAGGGCGAGGGCCGGCGCACCGAGGAGAAGCGTTATAGAGGGTGCTGCGAGGACGCTGGCCGCCCCAACCATGGCTGCTTCGGCTGACGCGTGGAAGGGTGAGATGAGTGCTATGAAGCTCTCGGGGAGAGCTGTAAGTATAGCCGCCAAGAGAGCGCCTGTCGCAAACCGTGTAAGCCCAAGACGTGAAGCAAGTCTCTCAACCCCCTCGACAAAAACAACAGTCGAGACAACGAGGATGGATATGGCCGCGGCAAGCCCAAGCCCCGGACCAGGAAAACCCGCCAAAATACGAGACCACCGTCAAAGCCCATTGGAGCAATTTATATATATAGACGCTTACAGCACAAACCCACTCAATAGTCTAGATTCATCTCCGCTATTTTTATGATCAGATGATTCTTCTGGTCTTGCGTATCTGTATAGCGTTGTCTATCTTTTCCCCTAAATAATACTTCGTCGCCTCACAGGTCTAACCGTACTGGGATATGTGGTGTCCCGATAGGGTGTTATGTTGTTTGTTGTTTAGTGGCCTGTTGTTTTGTCTTGTTTGTATGGATGCTGTGGCCTTGGTCTCTGGCTATATTGGGTATTCACTCCTGTGGCGGCCTTGTAGCCCAGTTGTTTGAGGAAAGGCGACGTGGCGTCGAACGCTTAAGTTCATATACCCCCTTAGGCTTGAAGGAGTGTTGTCGCAGAAGCAGGAGCAGCGGAGGCAGCCCGAGAAGGCCAGGACGGCTGAGAAACGCTCTCTGGGGGTTAGCGCGCCGAGCCTAGGTGACGTTGAAAGCTTCGTGAAAACCCAGCCTTACGTGACGCCCAGCGTTCTGGGCGAGAGGTTCGGAGTCAGGCTCTCGATAGCGAAGAGGCTCTTAAGGACCATGGCCGAGCGCGGAGTACTTAGACCTGTGAGCGGAGTGACGGGCCTGAAGCTATACATGCCGACGGGCGAGGTAAAGCTTGCGCGTAAAGTCCAGGTGGTGAGGCAGGCCGAGGCTGCCGAGGTTGTTGAGGAACAGCCCCAGCCAAGGAAGGGCAAGAAGAAGAAGTCTAAGTCCAAGTAGCCCTTTCGAGCACTATCCTCAGTCCCTGTCTCGCACTCTTCAGCGGCTCCGGGCTATCTGTGAGCATTCCTATCTTTACCGACTGGGATGGAGGAGTAGTCGGCTCCAAGATGATCGCGAGGGCGGGCAGGGCCGGCCAATACAGTATGTCCCCCGGCTCAACTCGCCGCACCTCCTTCTCGGCACCCCTCTTGACACCGATCTGGAAATAGGCGAGGCCCCCAGACACAACTAGTGCGCCGCTGAGTGGCATCTGCCTAACGAGCGAGTCGAAAGTCATTGGGGCGAGGTATCTCTTGAGCACTCCGCGGAACTCACCGACTTCCTCGACCCGAAAAACGACGTCGAGCGAGGCCCCAGAAGCCATGACTAATGCCTCATCTCCGACGAATAGTCGCGGGACTCTCACATAAAACTGTGAGGCCGTGGGCCTCCAGCGATGTGTGGTAAGGTGATTGGGGCAGGGCTTTTATACCACAGGACGACTTATTGTAGTGGTTAAGGAATGGTTAGGGAGTTCACCTACAGGGGGTACACGCTCCAGCAGCTTACGGAGATGCCTATGGACCAGCTTATCAAGCTCTTGCCAAGCCGGCAGAGGAGGAGCCTCAGGAGGGGCCTGACAGAGAGCCAGAGGAAGCTGCTTTTGAAGATAAGGAAGTATAGGCAGAGCCCCGGCAACAACAAGCCCATACGGACCCACGCGAGGGATATGATCATCCTGCCCGAGATGATAGGCCTCACAATATGGGTGCATAATGGGAAGGAGTTTGTCCCGGTCGAGATTGTGCCCGAGATGATTGGCCACCGGCTGGGCGAGTTCGCCATTACTAATAAGAGGGTCGTACATGGAAGGCCAGGTGTGGGAGCCACTAAGAGCTCGATGTACGTCCCCCTGAAATAATTAAGACTAGACAGTATTTGCGCCCGGATCTCCGACGCGGAGAAATACTTCTATCCTTATAACCCCGGGGAGCGTCTGTATCTCTAGGGGTGTTGATAGAGAGGCTTTCGACCGGCGTAAAGGGCATGGATGAGCTTCTGGAGGGAGGTATCCCTCGAGGCTTCTTCGTGGCCGTTACGGGGGAGCCTGGCTGTGGAAAGACGATCTTCTCGATACACTTCATCTCAAGGGGGATCGAGGAGGGGGACAGGTGTGTATACGTGACGACCGAGGAGACTAGGGCCTCCATTATGAGGCAGGCGGCGTTGTTTGGCATAGACCTCGAAACGGCGATCAAGAGGAGGCTCCTAGTAATTATCGACGCTCTATCCGGCTCTGATGATAGATGGGTGCTGAACGCCCTCGACGTTGAGCAGCTCTTGGAGAAGGTCATCGAGGCGAAGAAGGAGCTCGGCTACGGCAGGGCAAGACTCGTGATAGACTCTATGTCGGCCTTTTGGCTCGACAGGCCGGCGATGGCGCGTAGATACTCCTATACGGTGAAGAAGGTTTTGTCGAAGTGGGATTTCACAAGCCTGGCCGTGAGCCAGTACGCCATAACGACGGCCGAGGCCTTCGGCTTCGGGATAGAGCACGTAGCCGACGGGATCATAAGGTTTAGGAGGTTTGTGAAGGGCGGAGTCCTGAAGAGGTATGTGCTAGTGGAGAAGATGAGGCACACCAACCACAGCCTCGTGATGCACGAGGTGAGCGTTGACCCGCACAAGGGCATGATTATCGTCGGGCCAGTGGCTCGGACCCGCGAAGACTTTTCACTACCTCCGGACGTGACGAGGCGGATACTCGAGGCTAAGAAAAGATCCGATGAGACGGTTCCCTAGAGATGCGTCCAGAGGATTGCCGGAGACACTACGAGAACCCACTCGTCATGCAGGAGATAGCCCGATACTCTCGCGGCCGAGCAGTTGCCGTCCACTGCGTCGCAGCTAGCCGAGACATGGTGGTTCGGTACGAGCCCTCTAGCAGAAAACCGTTGAGGATTGAGAACCCGGAAGACGTTTTGCGGATCTTCTCCGAGCTTGAGGCCCGTTCTCCACGCACGTTCTATGCCACGATACATCGCTACGCATGGTCTGACGGGGAGCCCTTGAAACGCCTATCATCGATGCCCAGCTGGGACATAGATCTCCTGGCCGATAGGCCCGAGGTGGGGGTCCGCGCAGCCGAGCAGATCCTCTCGACACTGGAGAAGCTGGGCGTAGCGTCCTCAACGATTGTTAAGTGGAGTGGGAGAGGATTCCACATACATATCCACGACGGAGCCATCTCGACGGAGATCTTTACGAGACATGATCCACTAGACGTCGCATACGCCGTCACGGAGTATGTTTCGGCAAGGTGCCGCGACCTCGGACCAGACGTTAGGCTGGAGAACAAGGTTGACCCGGCCCGCGTCTTCACCTGTCCACTTTCTCTTCACAGATCACTAGACAGGGTCTGCGTCTGTATAGACCCTGAGGAGGTTGGCGACTTCGACGTGGGCTGGTCCGACCCCGCCGGGTTCAGACACTTCATGGACTGGGACAGATTTGTCTCGGGCGAGGCTGACGAGCTCGCGCTGAGGGCGTTGAGCGAGGTGGGGGCCTACCCTGTCCGCCGTAGAAGAAGAGTTCATAGGCCGGTTGACGAGGTCGTGAACAGGCTGCTCAGGAGGCTCGGGGAGGGCGACCTGCCCGTCTAGCTGGGCTGATAATCCTCAATCCTTGTTTGGCCACCTCCGGTCCTCTCCCCACCCCCAATCAGTCTGACAAGCCTATCTAGAAACTCGGCCTGCGCGGGGTGCATCTTTCTACGCGCCTCCTCCAGCGTGAACCACCCTGCCCTATCGACCTCCGGGAACTCTTGGAGCATCCCAGAGCCCTTCGGCCACTCCATCGAGAACTTATTGCTGACGATCATATTTGGGTCGAGATCCTTCTCTAGGGCCCATGCATGGACGATCTTCCCGCTCGCCAGCCTCACCTCACCTAGGTAGGCGAAGTCTCCGTCAACCTCGTGGCCCGTCTCCTCCCTAAACTCCCTCTTGGCGGCCTCCAACAGGCCCTCACCCTCCTCGACCAGGCCCTTCGGTATCGACCAGGCGCCCTCGTCCTTCTTGGCCCAGAAGGGGCCTCCCGGATGCACGAGAAAAACCTCTACGTTGCCACCCCTCCTCCTATAGAGGAGTATCCCCACGCTCTGCTTCTTCAACCCACGTAAAACTTCCTCGAGCCTGCCATTAAATTTGCCCTCTGGGGCGGGCCAGAGCCTCGGCAGAGAGCCTTGAGGGGTGCAGGCCTGCTTTCCGCCGGGTCTGCAGCCTCTCTCCAAGCCACATTTTTATCGGTGAGGCCATGCTACGGGCGGAAAAGGGATGAGGTGGCGAAAAAGGGCGAGGATAGTTACTCTTCTGACTGACTTCGGCTCAACAGACCCCTATGTTGGAGAGGTGAAGGGCGCGGTCCTCTCTAGGTGCAGCGACGCAGTCCTAGTCGATATAACGCACGAGGTCGCGCCCTACAATGTTGAGCAGGGCGCATTCCTCCTACAACTCTCCTACAAGTTCTTCCCAACAGGCACCATACACCTCGCTGTAGTTGATCCCGGCGTCGGTACCGAGAGGCGCGGCGTAGTCATTAGGACGAGGCGCTACTGGTTTGTAGGGCCTGACAACGGCCTTCTCTATCCGGCTGCGGTGGAGGATAGGCTGGAGGAGTGCTTCGAGATCGAGGTCAACAAGTATCCTCGCATAGGGGGCGAGACCTTCCACGCCCGAGACGTCTTCGGCCCCGTCGCAGGAGAGATCGCGGCCGGTGCGAGGCCATCCATGAGAAGTGTCAGCCCCTCGACTCTCAATCGGCTTGAGTTATCCAGGGCTAGGTTCGTGGACGGGCAGGCTGAGGCGGAGGTACTACATATAGACCGCTTCGGAAACGTGATACTCAACGTGGGGGCAGAAGACTTTCCAAGGAATCTAAGGTTTGGGGACAAGCTTCTCGTAGAGCTAGAAGACGCTTCACACCTCGCCGTTTACTCAAGATCCTACGCCATGCTCCCCGGCGGTACTCTATTGGCGACCTTTGGGGGGACGGGGCTACTCGAGCTAGCGGTCAGCCGGGGAAACGCCTCCGCAGCGCTTGGACTCCGGCCAGGCGCACGTCTCCGCCTCAGGATAATCTAAGCCTATCCCCACCCCCGCTTCAAGTCTGAGATACATATTTCAAAGGGGACCTCGCGTACGATCATTAGGAGGAAATGGTCTCTAAGGACCTCGTTTCAGGGCTTTTCACGACGCTCCAGAACAACGAGGCGGTAAGGAATAAGGAGTGTATATACTACTACTCGAAGCTAATTGGTGGAATCCTCAGGACACTCCAGAGACACGCCTACATAGGCTCCTTCGAGTACGTGGAGGATGGGAGAGGTGGGAAAGTCGTCATCCAGCTTCTGGGAAGGATTAACAGGGCCGCGCCAATAAGGCCTAGATTCAGCGTCAGCAAGGATGGATACGAGGACTGGGCGAAGCTCTATCTACCCTCTAAGGACATTGGCATCCTCGTAGTGACCACTAATCAGGGAGTGATGTCGCACAAGGAAGCCTCAGCCAAGGGCCTCGGGGGGAAGCTCCTTGGATACGTCTACTAGAGGGGCTGAGGAGTCGATGAGTCAGGCCGGCATAATTAAGCCGAGATTCCTCGAGGACAAGGTAAGAATAATCGACGGCGTGCAGGTCCAAACAACCCCGCCCGCCTCGATAATCGTGTCAGGACCATTAGGTCGTTTAGAGAGGAACTTCAACCACGCTGGCGCCGAGCTCACCCTCGAAGGCGGAGAAATCAAGATAAGGGTATATGGAAGGGGCAGGAAAGCCTTGGCGAGGCTCGGCACAATTAAGAAGCATATCAAAAACATGATGACGGGAGTGACCCAAGGATTCACCTACAAGATGAAGATAGTTCAAAGCCACTTCCCAATGAACGTCAAGGTTCAGGGAAATCGGCTCGTAGTGGAGAACTTTACTGGGGAGAAAAACCCGAGGATAATTGAGCTGCCCCAGAATGTCAAGGTCGAGGTCAGGGGAGACGATGTCGTAGTAAAGGGAATTGACAAAGACTTGGTCGGCCTCGTGGCGGGCAGAATAGAGGCCGGGACAAGGGTGAAGGAGAAGGACCTGAGGAAATTCCTCGACGGAATATACCTATATGAGAAGAAAGTGGGCATGGATTAGAGCCCCAAGAACACAGAACACAATATTACTACACCGCCTCTCCCCGCCAGCTGGGGGCATAATGAGTAATAAATAGGACACACGAATAATAGATAGTTGGAGGTGCATCTCCGTGGGCAAGGCTATCGGGATCGACCTCGGCACAAGCAACTCTGCCGCGGCGGTAGTAATAGGCGGGAGGCCGACGCTGATCCCGAGCAGCGAGGGCGTGACGCTTTACGGGAAGGCCTTCCCCTCATATGTCGCGATAACGCGGGATGGCCAGCTACTCGTGGGTGAGCCCGCACGGCGCCAGGCGGTGACAAACCCTGAGGGAACAGTGACTGGCTTCAAGAGGAAGATGGGGACTGACTACAAGTACAAGCTCCACGACAAGGAGTTTACTCCGCAGCAGCTCTCGGCGTTCATTCTCCAGAAGATCAAGAAGGATGCGGAGGCTTTCCTCGGCGAAGAGGTCAAAGAGGCCGTGATAACCGTGCCGGCCTACTTCAACGACAATCAGAGGCAGGCTACGAAAGATGCTGCCGAGATAGCGGGGCTAAAGGTCCTCAGGATCATCAACGAGCCGACGGCCGCCGCGCTCGCATACGGCCTCGACAAGCTCGAGAAGGAGATGAAGATACTTGTTTTTGACTTGGGCGGAGGTACGCTCGACGTCACGATCATGGAGTTTGGCGGCGGCGTCTTCGAGGTGAAGGCCACTTCGGGGGACACGCAGCTCGGGGGTAGGGACATGGACGAGGCGATCGTCAGATACATCGTGGAGAGATTCAGGTCAGAGACCGGCATAGACCTTTCGAAGGACCCAGTAGCCATGAATAGGGTCAGGGAGGCCGCGGAGAAGGCGAAGATAGAGCTCTCCAACGTCTACGAGACTGAGATTAATCTCCCATTCATAGCTCACGACTCCACAGGCCCTAAACACCTATCCTACACCCTCACCAGGTCAAAGCTCGAGGAGCTCGTCGCGCCGATAATAGAGAGGTGCCGTGGACCCATAGAGCAGGCACTCAGAGACGCTAAACTAACACCACAAGAAATAGATAAGATCCTGCTGGTCGGCGGCCCAACCAGAATGCCCATAGTGAGGGAGTTCTTGAAGAGGGTTCTCGGTAAAGAGCCCGAGAGAGGTATAGACCCGATGGAGTGTGTGGCCGCCGGCGCAGCCATCCAGGCGGCGATACTCACCGGCGAGCTGAAGGGGAAAGACATAGTACTGCTTGACGTGACGCCGCTGACACTTGGCGTGGAGGTCTTAGGCGGACTCGTTGAACCCATCATAGAGAGAAACACGACGATACCCGTAAGACGGAGCAAGGTCTTCACCACGGCCGCAGACTTCCAGACCTCTGTCGAGATACATATTGTGCAGGGCGAGAGGCCTATGGCCGCAGACAACGTGTCGCTGGGCCGGTTCACGCTCGACGGCATTCCCCCAGCGCCCCGCGGTGTACCGAGGATAGAAGTGACCTTCGATATAAACGCCGATGGGATACTGACTGTGACGGCGAAGGATCTAGGCACCAACAAGGAGATGAGCGTGAAGATCACGGCACCCCACAGGCTCTCTCGAGAAGAGATTGAGAAGATGATCAAGGAGGCGGAGCAGTACGCAGAGCAGGACAGACGGAGGAAGGAAGAGGCGATGCTGAAGAACGAGGCAGAGTCGCTGCTATACACTGTTGACAAGGCGTTAGGAGAGTACGGGTCCAAGCTAAGCGAAGACGTTAGGAAGAGGATCCAAGAGACGTCGGATAAACTCCGGGAAGCATTACGCAAATCCGACATACCGGCTATAAAGTCTTTGATGGAGGAGCTGAGAAAGGCCGCCCAAGAGATTGGCACGGTCATTTACCAGCAGAGCGGCGCCGTAGGCGAAAAGAGGGAGGGCCAGAAATAACAGACGCGCACGCTCCGCGACTTGCCCGGACTCCTAGCGAGAGGGGGCCCGGATAATAAAACTTATCTCGCCGGAATCCTATTGCACCACCATGAGGTACGGAAATACAGAGCTACTCTATCTCACCGACTCTTATCTAAAGTTGTGTGATGCGAGGGTAGTCGAGTCCGGCGAGAGCTACGTCATCCCCGACAGGACGGTGCTTCACCCGAGAGGCGGCGGACTCGTGGCAGATAGGGGCGAGGTATTATACCAGGGAGGGAGAGCGGTGGTGACTAGTGTCGAACTATCCGAGAACGGGGTGATACACAAGTTAGAGGGCCTAGCAAACCCTATCCCAGTCGGCGAGAGAATCACCTGCATACTGGATTGGGACTGGAGGTATCGACTCATGCGTATGCACACAGCACTCCACATACTCTCAGCTATAGTACACTCCAGGACCGGCGCACTGATAACGGGGAACCAGGTTGAGCCCGAGGTCTCCCGAGTAGACTTCAGCCTAGAGAAGATGGACAGGGCCCTCATAGAGGAGTGCGTATCAGAGGCCAACAGAAGGATAGCGGAGGGTCACGAGGTCGTTATCAAGTTCGTCGAGCGCGACGAGGCCCTCAGGCAACCCGGCCTAGTGAGACTCGCCTCGAGAGCCCCACCCGACCTGCCCATCCTCAGAATAGTCGAGATAGGCAGCATAGACGCACAGCTAGATGGAGGACCACATGTTAAAAACACATCCGAGATAGGCGAGATCAACCTCAAGAAGATCGAGAACAAGGGGAAATCCAACAGGAGACTCTACTTCACATTAAGGCCCTGACAGACGCGTCATCAGAGCCAGAGACAGTTCTGCGGCCCTGGGATCTAAGAGCGAGACGTAGGGAGGTGGGGTCCAGCCTAGAAAAGGGCCACCACTACCATAACTCTGCCCATGATGAAGAATTTCCGGTAGAGACTCGGTAAGATCTCGGTGAGTGTAATGAGGTAAAGCGCCGCCAACTGGTAGACGAAGGCGGGGAGGACCAGCTGATCCCTAGCCGTCAGGAAAACCACTATAACGAGCCAGCTAGTGGAGTCGGCCATCAACATATATAGCCCGTTAAGCAGAGGGAGGCCACGTTACACGAGAACAGCACCACAACTCCTCGCATCAGACGGACGCCCGATCAGCGACTTTAAAATCTGTTTCTATGTTCTGAATGGGGGTATCCGTTACCTCACCACATATTATCAATTCGACGGCTAGAGATTTTGATGTCGCCCCGAAGCTGCTTGCCGCCGTTCGAAGGCTACCTTGGCAGTCAGATTATGTGTTACAGGCATATAGTCGGGCAGGAGCAGCTATGTCTCAACAGCACTGCCGCCTGCCCCGGACCCTTGGGCGAGCCTTCGCGCTAAGCAGTAGTCAAGTTATGGTTTCCTACCAACTCATAGGACCGCTTGCAGTGTTCTGAATTCTGCTCATCTTTTTGCGTAGGAAAGCTTTTAAAGCTGCGGAGGCTTTAGTATGCGAATTGCAGGAAGAGGATAGATTCCTCTAGATCCCCGACATGCTGGCTGTGCTCGCCCACGACGGCGACTACAGCTACATCGACAGGATCGCAAACTCCCAGTCCAAGCCCCTCGTCCTCCACTACCTGCGCGAAGCGCTAAGGGACTTCAATTCTTTGAAGAGGAACCCTCCTCAAGAAATGAATAGGGAGGCAATTGAGCTGCTCCAAGAGATCAACCATGACTATCTCGAAAGGGAGCTGGACAGGATAATGGTCATCGACGACGCGAGGAAGCTGCGAGAGGTCGTGTCCTATCTCTGCGCAAAGGCCTTAGCAAGGGCCTCCGGCTTCATAGAACAGAGTAGGAGAGCTAGGTCCGAGCCGAAAGAGGCGGGTGAGTCCTGATGAGAGACTCGTTCGTCAGTATTAGGGGCAGAGTTGCGATAAATGTAGAAGCACTGAATATGACTGAGTCTATTGGAAACTATGTCAAACATAGAAGAGTACCGGTTATGTTAAGAGAAGATGATGGGAGCTACTCGGTTTATTTCGTTCCAGCAATCTCAGGTGAGAGTGTAGCTCACGCATTACAGGTAATTTTAGCCGAGGAATGTAATGAAGCCGGCGCTAACAGACACAATGCTCTACCGGTCTGCAAGCTATGTAGCAAAGGAATATTGCTTAAGAGCAGTAATGAAGAAATATTTTTGGAGGCTTTCCCAAATGCCAAAGAAACGTTTTCAAGCGTTTCCCAAAACTCCGCTGTAATTGAAGAATTTGTGATCAAGAATTGTGTAGTAGAAGATATGGGAGGCTTCCTCTATGCCCCGCAGAAAAGCAAAGGCAAGAGAACTTCCAAAGATAAAGACGAGAGTAACTCCGATGATGCTCCGAAGAACGTGAAGAGAACCTCTAATTTTTATACGGGTTACATGATTCCGACGCAGGAGGCTCTCAAAAATGCAATCATTGAGCCTCAGCTACACAGCAGATACGCCCTCGGGACAAAGTTTGTCAAGATGGATGCACGGGGTCAGATGCTATACTATGTGGAGCTGACCTCAACCGTCTACACCTTCAGCCTCGACATAGACACTAGATTCATTGGAAAGATCACCTTTAATGTCGAGAGGGCTGGTGAGAGCGTTGTAAGCGAGGAGGAGCGCCTAGAAAGAACCTTGGCACTCCTTAACTCTGTCAAGAGGCTCCTAGTCGAGAACAGCTTCGGCGCTAAGAGGACGCGATTCCTCCCCACGATCGATTGGGAGAGCATGGTCATAGCTGTCTCGGACAGGCCCTGGACCGTGCCGACTCCCTTCACTAAGAGCTACATCGATAGAGCGAGACAGAAGAAGGAGAAGATCAACAGCAACACGGACCTATATATCTTCGAGGGAGGGAGCTTCGAGGCCTTCGTGTCGGATGCCTTTGCAAAGATAAAGGAAAGGATTGCCTCCTAAAGAGATTTAGCCCTGGCGCTGAGCCCATGATCGGGTTTCTGATAGACTTGGAGTTCGTTTGGGGGTTCCAGTCTAAGGTCGTTGGATACTCAAAGAGCTCCCCTGCCTTCACCTACCCGCCCCCAACTACGTTCCTCGGGGCTGTGGCGGAAGTCCTTGCGAAGAAGCACTCACTCGGAGAGCAGGAAGGGAGGTCTGTCATCAAGGCGCTGAGCGACAAGTTACTAGCTATCGGAGTCAGACCCATGAACTGCATCCCACTAAAATTCGCAGACATCAACAAGGTGATCGCCGTGAAGTATGCGGGGGGCATAGATTACCCGAGCATCAAAAACGTATACGGATCCCTCGACGCTCCAGCCCATGGACGCACGGTTCTATCCCTCGTTTCGGAGAATGGGGAGGGGCCGACCCTAAGGTATTTCCTGACACTCAATGACGACGAGATCAAAGTAAGAGGTGGTGGGACGGTCAGACTCGAGGAGGAAGATCTCTGGGAGATACATCGGCTCGGATCCAAGGAGAGTCTTGTGGCCGTAACGGAGGTCAAGAGCTTTACCCCCAAGGTCAGGGACGGAAGAGTAACTACGTACTATTCCTTTCCCCTATTGGAGGGTGGAGAGGTAAGGCTTCAGAATTATGAGCCTAAATGGATCCTCGAGAAGACGATAAACCCTTTCAAACTTACCAACTATGACCCCCTAACGAGCTACGTGTTGGGGCAGAACCTCATAGATATCTACTACCCTGTGATAGAGTCGCCCCTGAGGCCGCCACGCTACATCGTCGAGGTGGGGGGCAGTACATGCTTCTATGAGTGGGGAGACGAGGGGGTGATTGGAATACGTCCGAACAAGTAGTTATTGATCTGAAATTGCCCCTAGACGGCTCGTTAAGGAATCTTCTAATATACGAGGGACTCCTTTTCATTCTTCAGGAGGTGCCCCCGACCCAGCGGACGGGCACCAACTCTGAGAGGCTTACGATAACCAGAGGCGACCTCATCTCAGCTCTAGAGAAGTATGTGGAAGAGGAGAAAATCAAGTCGCTCAACGTGTCGAGAGTAGGGAAAAACGATAGGGATTCCGTGTTGCGGTTGCTCAATAGTCTCGAGATCGAGCGAAAAAAAGAGGAGAAGTTGACAAAGTATGGCGACATCATAGGAGTAATCTTAGAGAACCGTAGAAACATAAGAATAAGCCACAGGATAGAGCTCGGCGCGACGATCAAAGGTAAAAATCTTTTCATCGACTATACGAACGTTATTAGTAAGAGAGTGGATGACAAGAAGAGGGTGGCTGATGGATGCATCTCGTTCCAACTATTCAAGACCGAGCGCTACAAAGGCTTAACGTCCACGGAGCACCCATACACCACGAAGCAGCTAACAACCTACATGTCACCTGAGGCAACCCTTATCGCACTCCTAGGTCTATACTCGTCCTTCATCACAACGAGCGACAATATCCACTACATGCTCTTCTTCTCACCTGAAGAGGCCGGCAGCATCCTCGTAGGCGACAAAGATGTCCGAACCATGTTCATTATCAAGGAAGAGGCGAAGAATATTCTCGCCGATATAATTCGGAAAAAGTATAGTGAGGAGCTAATTGTTGTCGAGACTCTTCTCAACACGAAAATACAGGAGGCCATGAGTCAGCACAATGTAAGTAGCATCTCGCTAATCCTTCTGAAACTAGCGCGGGAGGGACAGACCTACAAGATCTACCAGCAGCTCCCCCTCAATTTCTACAAGAGGGATCCTCCCGAGATCTGGCGGCTCATAGCCGAGATCTTGGACCCGTCCGAGGTTATTCTCTCCAGGCTCGCCAAGAACGATAACGTTGAGTACAACAACTTGCTATCCGCGATCAACGGGTTCTACAGATACGTCGTTCTCGGGGATCGGTGGGGCCTGTACTTGGCCATCAGGGAGCTCCAACACGCGTACATCAAGGTGAGCGGCGACGAAAAGGCGAGGAATGTCGCGCAGAGATACCTACGCCTCCTCAAGAGACTCCAGTACTTAGCAACGCGATTCTAGAGGGCGGGGGATGCTAAGGGAGTATTACCGGCGCGCCCTTCGGGCTCTGGGATACAAGACCGAGAGGAGGTTCATATCAGAGGCCATAGAGAGGATCGAGTCGAGCTGGGGCGAGAAGAACCTATTCGTGATCGAGGCTCCCACGGGCTATGGGAAGACCACGATAACGGCCTCACTGGCCTTATTGACCGGTGAGGAGGCGGGAAAACTCATAGTAGCCTATCCTCTCCGGACACTGCTGGAGGATCAATACTCAAAACTTAGGAACGTTGTAGACGAGCAACGTCTGGGAAAACGCTACATGCATGAGGAGTCCTCACCCTACCTGATCAAGCCGATCACGTTGACGACGGTAGACACTCTATCCCTAACCATGTTTGGACTTGCGCCGGAGGATCTGAACGTCGTAGTGAGGGGATGGGAAGAGGATCGATTCGTGAACACGAGTAGGGGCCACTACCTATTCTCTTGGTCGTCTGTCATGATGTCGGACATCGTGCTGGATGAGGTCCACTTAGTAGCAGAGGAGTCCAAGTCCCTGACCTTCCTCACCGCCATGCTCGAGCACATAATATCGCACGACCAGAGAGTCGTCTTCATGACGGCCACAATGCCGACAAGGTTTAAGGAACTGATACTTGACTCTTTGAGACGCTTTAGAGACAGAGTGGAGTGGATGGAGTTCAGAGGTTCCGCCGAGGAGGACGAGTACATAGCCTCACGACTCGAGAAGAAGCCCGAAATACATATCCGGCGACTCGGCAGCGACGCCAAGTTCGACACGATTAGAGGCTGGCTCGACGACGCCCTAGAGAGGGGGCTTAGGCGTGTCCTTATAGTCTTCAACACAGTGGGCGAGGCTGTATCCTTCTACAGGAATCTGGAAGGCTACGAGAATAGGCTCCTTATTCACTCGCGCTTCACGGAGGGCGATAGGTTAAGGAAGCACGAGGAGCTTCAGAGGCTGAAGAGCGGTGGAGATTACATCATCGTGGCGACCCAGGTGGTCGAGGCCGGGCTAGACCTCTCCTCCAACGCGCTCATCACGGATCTGGCTCCGATGTGCTCGACTATACAGCGATTCGGAAGGTTACTCAGATACGAGGGCGAGCGGGAGGGAGTCGCCTACGTGTGGTATGAGTCCGATTTGGGGGGAGATCGGCAGATATACAAGGTCTATGACAGGGGCCTCTGCGCAGCCACGCTAGATGCCCTGAGAGAGGCTGAACGCGGCAACGTCAGCCTCCACGTCCCCAGCGGTGAGAGAGGCTATAAGCTTCTACTCGACAGGGTGTACCAAGACGCCGACCTGCGAATAAATTATCAAAAGATCGACAAGATGTTGTCAGTTTTCACAAACCTTGGCGACATTTCGAAGGCTGTCGACCTCTTCTTCGAGATGGAGGGGAGCTTCGTGAGGGAGTCCGCGTTGGTCCCAGTCAGGTGTCCCGAGATGAAGGACGAGGTTTCCGTGGAAATGAGGGTCTTCGAAAGACTCCTCAAGGAGGGACTCGTGAAGGGGCAGATAGTTGAAAACGGTGAGAAGGGGATCCATGAGTGCCTTCCGAGCTGGCTTTCGGAAGGCTCAACAACACTTCAAGGCTCGCTCACCAGAAAGATAATCAAACATATTCACAATGCCGGAGTCAAGGCCTTCATCGTGGAGGGATCATACAATTCGGAGTATGGGTTGGAGCTTGGAGTGAGGGTTGACGGTGCATGACTTGCGACGACATCTTGAGCTTCTATCTCGAGTCCAAACAGGACGGAAAACTCATCAAGGAGTATCTTCACCAACATATAAGCTCAGCACTATCTTATGCGGAAGAGGTCGAGAGCTCCAGGGCGGGTAGACTAGCGAGGCTCTACGCCCGCGAAGCGGACTTCGCAGAACTCCTAAGGCTGTCAATAGTCCTTCACGACGTGGGTAAAGCCTTTTACCAAAACATGGACCTCAATCTGAGAGAGAACAAGGAGACGGGAGAGCGGTACCTCAGCTTTGCAGGGCACGAGTACATTTCCGCCACGATCGCCTATGACTTCGTCTTCGATGTCAGCGAGCGTCGCAATTCTCCTTACCACGACGCCATAACATTCTCCATCCTGTACCACCACCATGCGATGGGCTCTAGAGAGAAGATTGTCAATAAGCTGCGTAAGAGACTACAGAAGATGACCCTGTCCGAGTACCAGGAATGTCTCGACAAACTCGGATCTCTGCTAAACCGTTTCTTACCAGACTACGGAGACGTTTTCGAGGATGTTCTCAAAAGTCTTGGAAAGTCACAAACTATGCTTGTAGACCCTATTATCCTCCACAAGAGAATCTCTGAGGTGTTTGTCCATGCGAGCAAACCGAGCCACAAAAAGCTAGCATTTCTTCTTCTAGATAGTCTCATAGTCTGTGACTACCTCGCCGCCTCCAAAAGTAGAGGTGGATGGTCTCGATTCCAAAAGACAGTGCGCGAGTTTTACAGGCAGTGGCTAGCGTCAGCGGCCTCCAGCCAGGTTGACCGCAGTACTTTTTAAAAAATATTTAACAGTGGGCTGGGCAGAGAATATTCAGTCGCAACGGGATTGCAATACGACAAACGATTCGTGATTAGGATCACCGTAACTTTCAGGCCGCTACGGAGAACCGTAATCCCGCCATTCACCGCAAAGGTCAGCAAGACAATACTAAATATGTTCTCTGAACTGTATAGAAAGTTGAGCGAGCGTGAGAACTCTTTCAAACCAATCGCGGTAACTCCTTTGTATAGGGGTGAACAAGCACTATTCAAGACTAAGAAGGATCATAACCTCATTATGCTAGAGGAGGGGGCCTACTACAGGTTCTCGGCATCTATCGTCACCGATGAGGCAACCACTGTTAACGAGCTCATTTCCCTAAGTAACCCAATGGTCGGAGATGTCTTCAGCTCTCCCATCTCCATCGAAAAAGTCAAAATCGAGGTAAGGGACTTCGAGTCATTCGGCTTCAACAAACCAAGCGCCATTAAGATCTCGTTCGAAACTCCAGTCCTGCTCCAGCTTCCAAGCAAGAAACGGTACATGTCTGGACGACACTTCCTCTTCCCTATACCGTCCCTCATGATAGGATCCCTGATAGAGTATTGGAACCGACACTGCCCAGCACGCATGCTCGTTAAGAATGCTTATTATCTGACGGTATACTCCAACTACGCTTTGAGGGAGGCCGACTTCGAGATCACGCCAGTAACAGTACTTTACGACGAGTCTAGGCTTATAAGAGGCTTTGTAGGATGGGTGCTTTATGACCTCAGAGTCGCCAGAAACACCCGCTCCTTAAGAAAGATACTGGCGCTTCTAGACTATGCGCAGTATGTTGGTGTTGGTAGGTCTAGGGCCGCCGGCTTCGGTCAGATCAAGCTTAAATATTATTATTAGGTGAGCATTGCCACTTTTGGAGTGGCTAAGAGGTCCGTCTTCGTCAACGTTGGGTTTGACCCCACCGCGGCATTAGATATCGTCTCAGCTCTCCAATTGACCAGTGGAGAACAGCTCATCTTGGTTTATCCCGCTGTTACAGAGGAGGGCGCAAGTATTAGGGCAGAGCAGGCCCGAAATGCTATAAGGAGTCAAGTTACCCTTTTAAGGGCCGCCGGTAGGAAGATCAGGCTTGACGAGCTAGCTCTTGAACTAAGATCGCTTGAATCATCTCTAGAGCGGCTGATTGACAGACTCTTCGCCGCTAAGAACGATGGATACAGCATCGTATTAGAGTTAAGCGGCGGCGTTAGAATAATAACTGTTTTAATGGTGATGGTATCTATGTGGTTTCCCCGACTAGTGGATGAGATCTCCCTCATAGTGGAGGTGACTCGTCAGAGAGTAATTGTCCCCACGATCTCTCCACTTCTCTTGTCCCCCAACAGCTCCCTGAAGGTGCTGGCCTGTACGTCTACAAGCAGCGAGGGTATTAGGAGGAAGGACATTGCGAGAACGCTACACATGAGTGAGGGTAGCGTAAGCAGAGCGGTTTCAAGACTAAAGAGGATGGGGCTTGTCAACGAAAAACTGAGAGTACTGACTATTCACGAAAAATATTCGGTACTAACCCCCCTATTTAAGAGAGTTTTTGCCGAACTTTCACAGCACTAGAAAATACTCAGCCATTTGATGTTTAAAAGAAATAAATAAGGGCCAGAAGAAGATACTCGTGCCCTTCTATAGCTATCAAGACGTTCTACGCCTTATGAAGACGATCCAAGAAAGCCCGTGCGAAGTGAGTGAGGAGCTAAGGGGTTGGAATTGGCGGTCTCCTCCCCTTCTTCCCACAAGCAGCTTGAAGATAAGTGCATCTGATTTAGGATTTGGATGCTCTACTGGTAGGATTGCTTATCTCAGGTATAGGGTTAAGCATCGCGAATCACCAAACGAGATATTAAGATTCGGCTCCTTTTTACACCGCGTGATATCTGCAGCAACCTATAAGGCCAAAGCGATCCTCTATGGATCCCTTCCAAAGTCGGGGGCTGAGTTTTACTCCAAGATGATGAGCGAGCTCCCCCACATGATGACCAACAGACTATCTGAAGAATATATTCAGATATTACACATAGTTTGGGAAAGGGCTGCTCTAACATACTCAGCATCTCTAGACTCTGTGAGGGAACAGAGCAGGTATCTCGGTCTAGACGGCATTGTTTCCAAGGTTGTTCCATGGATATGCGAGTTTCCTGTCGACGGAAGACCAATTGGCTTAAACAGGAACATAAGGATAGATGCTCTTGTCCCACCATCACTTTTGATCGAGTTCAAGACACGAAGACCAAGCAGAGATATCGAGATTTCTATGACTGGTTACGTACTAGCCTTTGAGTGCCAGTACATGGTCCCAGTAAATCATGTCGTGATACTGTACATAGACTTCAGTAAGGACAAAAGATCCTTTAAGGTGTATGAAAATATACTTAAGGTGGGTGATAGCCTAAGGCTGGAATTCATCGAGAAGAGGGATCTCTATTTTATGCGGGCTGAAGATGGAATAGACCCGGGCCTACCGAGCCATTGTGACCCTTCATGCCCATATATCCGGATGTGCAGGCCAGATGGGTAAGACGGCGATAATAGATCAGCATGGATCCTTCCTCGGTGTGAAGAAAGGGAGATTCGTCCTGAAGGTGGCTGGAGAGCAGAGATGGGAAGCCTCGCCGGTTGAGCTTGAGAGTATAATTATCACAGTGGAAGGCGCAGCTATCTCATCGGCAGCCATCACGCAAGCGATGACCTTCGGCATAGATTTGGTCTTCATGAGGGGGGACCGGCCTGTCGCAAGGCTAATCCCCTACAAATATGGCACAGTCATGAAAATTTGGCAACTACAGCTGAGGTGCCACGAGAGCGGTGGGTCACTACTCCTAGCCAGATCGTTCTTAGAGGGCAAGCTCCACAACCAGAGAATGGTTCTCTTAGAATATGCTAGAAGGTTGAAAGGTGGCGGGAGAGACTCTGGTCTCTTATTAGAGAAGGCCGCTGAGATAGAGAGGGCTTCATCCGAATTAGGTAGGGCGGAGCGCGTAGAGGAGCTGCTAGTTGTCGAGGGGCATGCCGCAAAGTCATACTGGATGGCAGTCTCATCCATTTTGCCACCTGATATCGGATTCACCCACAGGTATACTAGGAGCAATCCGCCTCCGGGAGAGCTAGACGCCTTTAACGTTGCTCTAAATATTGGCTACGCGCTGCTGAGGAAGGAGGTATGGCGTTCAATATTCCTGACTGGGCTTAATCCTTACCTAGGTTTCCTTCATAAACCGAGAGCTGGGCGGCCCGCACTAGTACTAGACCTGATGGAAGAGTTCAGACCTATCATGGTTGATAGACCTCTGATCGGACTAGCAAGATCCAATAAGGACGTCTTTATCTCATTGAAGCAGCAGAAGAATGGGGCTACTAGGTCTATTTGGACTCATATAGTCAGTTATATGAAAGAGGGGAAACCGCCGAAGAACGAGCTAATCATCACGCAGGCCAGGAGGCTTGTGATGCATTTACAGGGACAGCACAGATACACGCCCTATAAGTCAAAGTGGTGAGCCAACTGGTTGCTGACCCTGATTATCTATGATATTACTGAGGACGATGTGAGGAATAGGGTTGCTGATTTCCTGAGGAGTAAGGGGCTCAAGAGGATCCAAAAGAGCGCGTTCATAGGGGATCTTAACAGTTCTCAGAAGACAGATATTGAGGCTGGTCTGAGACGGTTAGTTAAGGACGCAAAAGCAAACGTGCAGATCTATCCTCTGACGCCGGCGAGCTATAACATGCGAACAGTCATAGGTGTTGAGTTGAATTACGATGAGGGAGGATATGTTTTGTGAGCCCGTCTGAGCAGGGATTTTTCACCGTTGTTGACATCAAGCGGTACGCGTACTGTCCGAGAATTATTTTCATCACTTCTGTGCTACATCTCGAGGAGAGGGAAAGCGAGGCTATGGAGATGGGGGCAGAGGAGCATGATACAAGTTTCATAACTCCTCTTCTCGCCAAGCTACGTGTTAGTAGGGTTTTTGAGGGGGCTGGAACTTGAGAGTGTGAAGCTTGGTCTTGCGGGTAAACTGGACTATCTTTTCGTGACGAAGAACCGAGAGCTCGTGCCGATCGAGGTTAAATGGTCCGAGTCGATTGGGGGGAAGGCCAAGTGGGATCACAAGGTCCAGCTGGCAGCCTACGCACTTCTAGTTGAGGACAGCCTGGGATCGACAGTGAAAAGAGGATACGTGTACTACTTGAGGGACAAGAGGCTTGCTGAGGTGCTGATAGACGATGATATTAGAGGTATCGTGAAGAGAATCCTGAATAGTATGCACGAGATGGTTCTTGAGGAGAGGGATCCAGGCGTCAGGGTTCCGCTCTCCAAATGCCTCAATTGCGGCTACCTCCCCTATTGTAGGCCTGGGCTAGACAGGTCTGCCGGAGACGGCCTCTCAGGAAACCTCTATATAAAGCTTGAGCGTCGCAGCAAGGGTCCTGAAAGCCGGTTCCAAGAAAAATCGCCTAAGAACAATAGATTTCGACGAACGTCGAAAAAATTATAGGATAAACATAAATAAAACCATAACCCACCGTTATAAGGCTTCGCTGGAATCCGGAAAGGAATTGAAAGAGGATGTTTTGAATCGGTTAGTGAGGGTTCTCGAGACCTATCTGGAATCCGGAAAGGAATTGAAAGTCGAAAACGTCTTCACCACAGCCCTCAGGACACCCGTAATCTGGAATCCGGAAAGGAATTGAAAGTGAGCGAGAGCTTCGGTAGGCCAGTCAGACTAGTCACTGGAATCCGGAAAGGAATTGAAAGCAGAAGACATGGGCCGCTTCAACCTGGCGGGCTACGATGCCTGGAATCCGGAAAGGAATTGAAAGTTTTTATCACCGCGCCCTGAACATGATGAACCGCCGTCCCACCTGGAATCCGGAAAGGAATTGAAAGATCTCGCGGCCATCAATAATGACCTCGACGAGCCCTATCTGGAATCCGGAAAGGAATTGAAAGAAGAAATATTGCAAGACTAAAAACCTATATTTTTTATTTTTCTGGAATCCGGAAAGGAATTGAAAGATGTCTATCTTCTCAGCGTTTAGGCGCCTCGCTATATACTCCTGGAATCCGGAAAGGAATTGAAAGATGTTCTTGTTCGTAATTATGTCGGAACCCGGGTCTGTCAGCTGGAATCCGGAAAGGAATTGAAAGTTTTTATCCGTTAGTAGCTTTATGTACTCCTCTTTCATCTCCCTGGAATCCGGAAAGGAATTGAAAGACAACAGCTGCGCAATAACTCCCGTGGACCCACCTAAC
>AWOC01000012.1 GCA_000494185.1 Candidatus Calditenuaceae archaeon JGI OTU-3
TCGCCTCTTTAACTGCCTCCCATTCCACCTGTCTTCCGAGGTAAAAGTCCCTACTAACTAGGACCTCGTATCTTTCCCTCACCCTCAGCCTCGCGCCTATCAACCCTTCATCACAAGCGGCTACAATCACCTCACCTGTCAGGGACCGATGAGTCTTTAGCCAGAATGTCTCGCCCACAGCTCCGCATCTACAATAGCCGGCGATAGATAAACCATTCAGTCCAATCGGCCTTGATTGAATGTTAATCCCTTAGGCAACACCCTTAAATCAGAGAAAAGGGGTTATCAATTACGTGGGAAAAAGGAAGATAATTGCTGAGCCGAAGGAACTCGAGAAAGTGCCCGAGCTTGGCCCAGGCGACGTCTATGGCATCGTCTCAAAGCTGGTGGGGTACGACAAGGCACTCGTCGACTGCTCCGACGGGAAACAAAGGATATGCAGGATAAGAGGCCAGCTCAAGAGGAAGATCTGGGTTAAGGAGGGAGATCTAGTTCTGGTGAGCCCCTGGGACTTCCAAGCAGACACTAGGGGCGACATATGGTGGAGATTCACCAAGAACCAAGCAATAGAGCTAGCCAAAATGGGCGTGGTCCCCGAGTTCCTTAGGAGCAGAATAGAGAAGTAGTGGTTCTTGTTAGGATAAACTTAACTTAAATAGGGCTTCAAAAAATATCTCTGTATGCCGAATATTATCTACGGTAACGCAGAGAGCATCATAGAGGAGCTCCGCGAGGACGGGTTAAAGGCATTCAGGACCCTCGACTATGTTACTAACCCTCTCTATACAAAGCATCACGAGAAACTCACTGTCGATCTGGAGTGGCTTCTGAGAAATAGGCAGACGCGCAACGACCCTGTCCCCACAGACTACAAGCCTCTACTATCCAATTTTGAGGAGCCCACAGTGATGCATGTATCGGGCAGGCCTGCCCACATTAACTTACCAGCCGAATATTCGAGACAAGGCGTCATCTTGGAGAGCATATGGGACGCGGTGCGTAAAAGAACCGATCTTGTTGAGCATCTATTAAGGAACTATGCGGTGCAGCCCAACGAAGATAAGCTGGCTGGACTGGTCTATGGCGCTCTTAATTCGGGTGTGCTTCTATATGTGCCCGACGGTCTGGGCCTCGACATGAAGGTTAGGATGACGTGGTTAACGAGCGCTGAAGATGGTGTCACAGCAGCCCTCACCCTCGTGTACGCGGGCAGCGGCTCGAGAGTGTCGATCCTTGAGGAGCACCAGTCCTATGGAGTCGGGGACAAATCCTTCGTGGGACACATAATCAGCGTGGTGGGACAAGACTCTTCCAGCGTGAAGCACGCACTCTTCAACAACCTCGCCCCGACAGCCGAATCGGCCATCTTTAGGCGTTCTTACACCCTCAGATACGCCCACCAGTCTTGGATAGGCGCAGAGATAGGCGGGGGCATCGTGAGGAATGTTATAGATAACATACTTGTGGGGGATGGCTCGAGGTCTGATACCTTGGAGGTTGTTATGGCCGCTGGAACTCAACGCTTTGACATCACAGCAAACCTGAACCATTTAGGGCAGGGTACCGTGGGGAGGGTAGTGGTCAAGGGTCTTGGGCTTGAGAACTCTCGGACGCTCTTCAAGGGCATGATCAAGATTGACAAGAGAGCGAAGAATACAAGCGCCTACCTGGCCGAGCATGCCATGCTACTCAGCCCCAACGCAAGAGCCGACGCGATCCCCGGCCTAGAGATCGAGAGCGACAACGTCAAGGCAACCCACTCAGCCAGCGTAAGCCAGATAGACCCTGAGCAACTCTGGTACCTCACAACCAGAGGCCTAAGTAGAGATGAGGCGACGAAGCTAATAGCCACCGGCTTCTTCGAGCCCGTTATAAGCGAGATAGACCTATCCGACGTCCGATGGAGGGTCAGGCACATGATAGAGAATAAGTGGCGGAGGCCAGGAGAGCCCCCCGTAGACCTCGAAACACTCATTGACATATACGTGGAGCCTGAGGAGGTTGGCAAGAGCGTTGAAGACATTTTCGGAACACACTACAAATATGTTTACGGCAAGAAATAAGTTCTTTGCGAGGACTCGGGGAATACCCAAATCGTCATGCCGCGTAACGCCTAAATAACCCCTAGAGAGGGGTCTTAGACACGCGAAGATTTGGTACATATTAAGCGAATAACGCTTCAGGGGTTCAAGTCGTTCGGGCCGAAAAGAAACGTCATCAAGCTCGAGAAAGGATTTGTTGTCATAACAGGCCCAAACGGCGGCGGAAAAAGCAACGTCTTAGACGCTATAAAGTTCTGTCTAGGAGAACTGAGCATTAACGCCCTCAGAGTCTCGAAGCTCTCTGACCTTATACACGAATCCGGCGGCAGAAAGCTCTCCACAGCGACTGTGACGCTCGTACTTGATAACACGGATAAGTCCCTTCCAATAGATTCTGAGGATGTATCGATATCCAGGACGATAGTCTCGTCGGGCGAAAGCACTTACAGAATAAATGGAAGGGCGGTCTCGAGAAACGACCTCCTATCACTTCTTGCGGCGGCAAACATAAGGCCCTCGGGATTCAACATCATCACTCAGGGTGCTGTCTTAAGCATCGCCGAAAAGAGCCCCGAGGATCTAAGGAAAATGCTAGAGGAGGTTGCGGGCACCGCAGAATACGATAAGAAGCGGGCCGAGGCGATGAGAGAGCTCGAGATAGCTGAGAAAAATGTCGCCGTAGCCAAGGCCGGGGTGACAGAGCTTAGAAGCCGGGTCAAACAGCTCGAACTAGAGAGGAGCCAGCTGGTAAGGAGTATTCTTGTTCAGCGATATCTCGAACAGCTCTCGAGAGAGCAGCTTGAGGCTGAGCTCAGCGCGACTGAGCAGTCAATAGTGGAAGCTCATAAGGAGTTAGGGGTGGTGGAGGAGAGGATTAGTGGGTTGAGGGCGGCACTAGATCAACTGAGCTTGGAGAGGACTAAACTGGTTCAGGATGTTGAAAGGATTGAGCAGGATATAGCGGCAGCTCAGTCTGAGACGACTGATCTGCAGACAAAGGCTACGCTATTCTCGAGAGAGATGGAGTCGTTGAAAGGGGCCATAATACGTGAAGGATCCCTATACTCGAATAATAGGCGAAGAATACTCCTCCTACGACTCAGGAAGTCTCAGCTCGAGCAGTCCCTAGTCCAGCTAAAAGAGGAATATAGGATACTCGAGCGAGAGTACAGCGACTCACAGGACCAGCTGAGGGCTTTTGAAAAGAGACTACAGAGTCTACTCAACATCAGGGACACGATTCGTATAGAGCTTAATGAGGCGAGGGCGGTGCGGGAGGAGCGTGAGAGGAGACGCATAGAGCTACTAAAGAGTCTGAGCGAGACAGAGGCGAGTATCTCAGCTTTGGAGAATCGTTTGCAAGATCTTGAGAAGAGAAGGGCACACCTCATGAAACGCCTTTCTAGGCAAGAAGAGATCATCGCTCAGGGCCAGCGCTCTCTAAAGGAGTTAAAGGACAGGTATCAAAGATTCGTCCACGTCCAAGCCGAGGTCGAGGAGGAGAGGAGAGCGTTAAGAGACAAGCTATCCCTCATGGAGCGGCTAAGGTACGAATGCGACTCTTTGATTAACGAGGCCTCAAGACTTAAGGGCGAGATTGAGGGCGAGATCAGTAGACTTGGATGGGCTAACAAAGAGTCTCAGGACAAGCAACCTTGGCATAATCACGGGGTTAGAAGGCTTGGAGACCTTTTAGAAGACCTATCAAATGTCCCCAACGCATTACTGCCGATACTGTCTAGGCACCAAGACACGCTGGTCGTTGAGAAGGAGAGCTTCGCGGCCGCTCTGGCTTTGAGGGCCGCTGAGATTGGGAAAGACCTCTCGGTCGTGGCAATAGGATGCGAGGGCTTGGATAAGAAGCACGCGTCATCTTGCCTCGCATGCACCATAGCCGGAGAGGATGAGGAGCTTAGGCGGGCTCTCCACGCTATCTTCCCCGACCACCACATCGCGGGCAGGGTCTTCGAGCCCGGTAAACCTGCCTTCTCTACTGACGGCATCTACTCGAGCGGCCGGGGCTATTACAGGGCCTTGAAAGAGGCCGTGAGATTCAATAGGCTTTCCACAGCTATGGTGGAGGTTGATCGGGTTGTCTCGGCTGCCGAGCTAATACGCTCCCATTTAGAAGACTCTATAGCCGCCCTGAAAGAGAGGGCCAGGGAGGCCGAGGAGAAGCTCATCTCAGCTAAATCCGAGGCAGGCCAACTCGAGGCAGAAATCAACTCTTTTGAGAGGAAGTTAGAGGAGGCGAGGCGGGAGGCCGAGGAAATTAGGGGCGAGATGGACGCCACCATTAACGACTCTAATACCATTAGTGCTGAGAAGGAGAAGTTGGCTGAGAAGCTAGGAAAAATCAGGTCTGAGCTAGACAAGTTGAACCAAGCCAAGGATGACGAAGAGGAGGTCCTACTGGAGAGGAGGCTGGCGGAGTTAAATGAGGAGGCTAGAGCATTAGAGAGGGAGATTGGGAGCAGATCGGCCTCAACGAGGACCACTAAACAGCAATTGGAGCAGGCGCGGCTTCGCATTCAGACAGTAGGGCAGGAGCTCAGTAAAATTGAGACAGAAATCGAGACACTCGAAGCGGCTTGTAGAGAATCCAAACTTAGGCTGAGAAGACTGGCAGACGATTACAAAAACGTCACATCGCGGTTAAACGATTTGAGGAAAAGGCTCGAGGAGCTTTCAGGCGTTGTACAGAGATCTCAAGCTCTCCGTGCGGAGCTTAGATCAAGGCTTGCTGGGGTGGAAGACTCTTTGAACAATAAGAGATCTGAGGCGAGCGCCCTTGACTCGGAGAGAAACAGGCTACAGATCAGAATCGTAGAGCTGCGGATGAGGGAAACGGGCATAAGAGAGAAACTTGAGGCGTTTAGGTCTCCTCAGACTAGGGACTTGGAGCTACTGCCCGCAGAGTTCAAGAAAAGGCTGCGATCCGAGCTAGAGGGCGAGCTGTCCTCTATTGGAATGGTTAACCAGCTCTCGCTCGAACAATATCCGCAGCTCGCCGCGGAATACATTAGTCGTTCCAAAAATCTTCAGATCCTTGACCAAGAGCGTCGTAAAATACTTGAGATAATCAAGATGATTGATGACAAGAAGCTTGAGGCGTTTATGCGGACTTTTGAGCTTGTCTCTAGCGGCTTCAGTAGGTTCTTTTCGGCGCTGACCGGCGGTACCGCGTGGCTCGAGCTTTCGGATCCGGCGAGGCCATTGGAGTCGGGGGTCGAGCTGATAACAGCCTTTCCAGGTAAGGCTGCTAGGTCCTCCAAAAGTGTGAGTGGCGGGGAGAAATCGATAGCTGCAGTTTCGCTCTTGCTTGCCTTCCAAGGCCTTACACCTGCAGAGTTCCTAATACTTGACGAGATTGACGCACACATGGACGCTAACTATAGCAAGAAGCTGGCTGAGCTACTTAAAGAGTTCTCGAATAGGTCACAGGTCATAGCGGTGAGTCTGAAGGACATTGTTGCCGAGAAGGCGGATCAGCTGATCGGCGTCTATAATCAGGGAGGAGAGTCGAGGGTTGTTTACACGAGGCTTGAGGAGAATTAAGCAGGAGGAGCTTGACTGGCGATTACTTCTCGCGACGCATCTCCTCAACCGCAGCCTAGTATCCAGGATCGACCTAGTCAAGCTGCTGGAGCAGCTGACAGGGGTAATTGAGTCGGAGAAATTAAGCATCTCCCAGGGAGGAGTGGCGGTCTACGGGGCCGCATATATCCACCGACTGAGAACAGAGACAGTCCTTACGCAGCCGCGTGATAGAGACGAGCAGCAGAGGCCAGACCTGTATGTACCCCCACCCATAGAAATACCACTAAAGCCAGGTCTCCTAGCGGCAACAATGCTGGAGATAGTCAACGCTCTGCGGTCGGCAATGCGTAGTGAGCAAGGCTCGGCGTTTCTCTCCTCTACGCTACAAGCCGACCTGAAACTAGACGAGTACCTTGTTAAGATTGAGGAGGAGCTTGAGGAGTTCATAGACATGATTAAGCAGCTTTTTGGTGCGATAGAGGAGTGGGCCTTAGAGGACGTTTTTCAAGGTGTCAGCAGGCTAGAGGCGGCGAGAAGATTCATTCTGCTGCTACTCGCGGCGGGTAGAGGTTTTGTCGAAATTTATCAGGATGAAGAGAGCGGAAAGATTCTCGTGAGGTGGTTGGCGAGGAATGCCTGAAAGGGTCAAGACATCTATGGGGGTCCGGGGCGAGGCCGTTGCGCGTGTGCTTATAGAGGCTACGCTTTTCCTCAGCGATAGGCCTGTCACTGTCCAGAAATTGAGAAGCGTTACAGGTCTGAAGAGCAAAGCCGTAATCGAGAAGATCTTAGAGGAACTCAACACCGAATACGAAGAGGAGGGCCGGGCCTTCACGATATCTAAATTTAAGGGGGATAGATACATGATGCATGTAAGGCCACAGTGGCTGAGCATGGTTAAGAAGCATGTTGGCAAGACAGTTCTTACCACAGGAGTTCTGAGAACACTAGCATTCATCGCCTTCCACCAGCCGGTGGAAAAGTCGACTGTCGCGGCGGTTCGCGGCAGCAGGGCCTACGCGCAGATAAGGGAACTTGTTGAGAGAGGGCTCGTGGAGGTCGATAGGAAGGGCAGGTCCTCTATCCTCCGAACAACAAAACTTTTCGCGGAACTCTTCGGAGTTGAGGACTCCCCCGCTGTTATAAGGCGAAAGATTGAGGAGTTGACTGCTGCCAAAGAGGGCGCGACCCCAAAATAGCGTGGGTCGACGAAAATATGTCTATCTACTGGCGAAAAACTATGTAGGATGGGTGGAGAATGCCTTACCCTGAACAACGCTTCATCGTCAGGGTCCCTCTCGAAAGGGTTGCCGTACTCATAGGGAAAAGGGGAGAGACCAAGAAGGCCATAGAGGAAAGGTTGTCGGTTGAGCTGCGCGTAAACTCTGAGGAAGGGCTGGTCGAGATACGTCCAGCGGTAAGTGATCCGGCGGGGACATGGGACCCCTCCAACCTCTTTAAGGCCAGAGACATAGTAGAGGCGATCGGTCTCGGCTTCAGCCCTCAGAAAGCCTTCGAACTACTCAATGAGAACTATGTGCTATCAGTAGTCGAGCTCTCCCAATTCGCTAGGCGAAATCCAGCGGACATCTCACGAGTTAAGGCTAGGATAATAGGCTCAGAGGGGAAGACGAGAAGGATAATAGAGGAGGCCGCCCACGTGTACGTCTCTGTTGGAGAGGATACAGTAGGTGTAATAGGACACGTGGAGGATGTCAGGGCGGCGCAGGAGGCGATCGAGATGCTGATCAACGGCGCTCCCCATAGCACTGTCTATAAGTTCCTCGACGGCTATGCCCAGAGGAGAAAGCTCAGACGTCTATACTAAGACGGATCCGACAGTAATACTTGAGAAGTCGCTCCAGGTGCTCAAGGACTAGGATATTTACTTCCAATTCTCTGCCATGATGGGTTGAGTCTATTAAGTGGTGTTGAGGGGTAAATTCAGATGGTTAGCGTAAAGTTTGAGCAGATATCGCCCGCCGACTTCTTCTACAGGAACAGAGACATAGCGGGCTTCAGCAGCCCCTCGAGAAGCGTTTACATGAGCATACGTGAGCTTGTTGAGAACTCTCTAGATGCCTGCGAGGTTGGAAGAATCCTTCCCGAAATCTCTATAGAGCTTTCCCTAGCCGAGTGGGAGTCTGAGAGCGGGGCAGAGATCTATAGGCTCACAGTTAAGGATAACGGTATTGGTGTTGCGGGGGACCAGATACCGAAAGCCTTCGGCACGGTGCTATATGGCAGCAAATACGGATTCAAACAATCCCGCGGCACCTTCGGCGTTGGGGGAACAATGGCCCTCCTATACGGTCAGATAACCACGAACAAGCCGTTCAGGATAATCTCGAGCACCGGCTCAGGCAGCATATACGAATATGTCCTCATGATCGATATTGTGAATAATGTTCCACGCATCGTCGATAAGAAGGTGCATCAAAACGAAAAGGGGTGGCGCGGAACAATAATAGACTTCTACTTGGAGGCCGATTATAGCCTAAGCAGGCCGAAGATAGTTGAGTATTTGAAGATGACTGCGTTGATAAACCCCCACGCCAATATCTCCTTCATCGACCCTAAGGGGCGCTTCTACTTCTTCAACAGGGTTACCACCAAAGTCCCTGAGCCTCCGAAGGAGGCTAAGCCGCATCCACACGGGGTTGACGCGGAGACCATCAGCAGAATAGCTGCTGAGACTAAACAGCGCACTGTCTATCGAATGCTCTTGGAAGAGTTTCAGAGGGTGGGCCCTAAGACGGCGCGAGAGCTTCTCGCTAAAGCGGGGATAGACCCGGACACCAAACCAGCTGAGCTTACGCATGAGCAGATAGCTTCGCTGGTTAACGCCATGAAGAGTTATCAGGAATTCCGAGCGCCGGAGACTGGATCGCTCTCCCCCGTGGGGCGCGAGTTCTTGGAGGCTGGTGTAAAGACGCTTCTTAAGCCCGACTTCTATCATGTAGTACAGAGGCCACCCTCAAGCTACTCCGGGATACCATTCGTAGTTGAGGTGGCGGTTGCCTATGGTGGCGCTATCCCTGCTTCGGAGGACATACATCTCTACAGGTTCGCTAACAAGATACCACTCCTCTACGACGAGAGGGCTGATGTTTCGTGGAAAGTTATTTCAGAGAAGATTGATTGGTCCGCTTACAAGGTCCCCAAGCTCGCGCCACTAGCCGTGATCACGAGCATATGCTCTCCTAAGGTGCCTTACAAGACAGTCGGTAAGGAGGCGGTAGCCGACAGGCCCGAAATCGAGAGAGAACTGCTCCTCGCGTTAAGGGAGTGCGCGAGGGCTTTGAGAATCTATCTTAGCAAGATTGAGAAGAGGGAGGCGATCAAGAAGAGGCTGAATGTCTATGCGAGGTATTTGCCCAAGATAGTAAAGTTCTCCGCGGAGCTAGGCGACGTCAAAGAACCTAACTTCAAGCCCCTCCTTAAACGCTTAGGAATCACGGACGATATGTTGCGTGAGGCAATGAGAGAGGAGATGGCTGAGGCTGAAGAGGCCTACGGAGTCTCTTAACCGAGACGAGACTCATAGCCTCTCGAGCCTGGGGAGGGCTTTATTCTCCGTTAGCTCGATTAAGGCGCAGTTGCCGTCCCTAGCTGGCCCCGCATTTACCACCGGTACCCCGCTTACGAAGGATATGCTCCTCGCCTCGTGAACGTGTCCACAACACACAACTAAAGGTTTCGCTCTCTCGATCCACGCCCTAATAGAGGGGCTGCCGAGATCTAACCCGCTCGACGACCTCGCTGCCTCCACACCGCTCGGCGGATTGTGTGTGAGGAGTATCCATTTCTGGGAGGCTAGCTGTGAGAGGCTTGAAACTATCTGGCTGAACTCTGTCTCCGACATCTCGATCCACGTACCTCTATGAGGAGTTTCGCGGCTGCCGCCTACGCCCATAAAATCGTAGCCGCCGAGGTTGAAGCTCTTCGAATGTACGTTTATGATCTTGTCGTCGGCTGGAGCGTGTGTCAGTAGCTCCGGTGGATCGCAGTTCCCTGCGACGAAGAGAACGGGTGTCCCAGAACGCTCCTTTATAAGTCTGAGGAGCTTTTCGGCCTCACCGAGCGTGCCGAAGTTAGTGATATCGCCAACAACTATGACAACTTGCGAGTCTGTATTACGCGCCTTTTCTCCGGCCTTCTCCGCGGCCCTGACAGAGCCGTGTAGGTCGCCTACTTGAAGGATCCTCACACCGCGCCGACGCCTGGCCGACGTATTAAAGTTAATCTCCGCTCCTCGGCCGCGAGCGAGGCGCCGGACGTCAGAAGAGCGTCTAGCGCGAGCTTCTTGAGCGCCGCTTTGAGTTGTCTTGAGACCGTTGAACTCGAGAGCCCTAGCGCCTCCGCGATGTCTCTTAAACGGCACTCCCGGGGCATGTTAAGGTATCCCATCTTTATGGCGGTTAGGAGAACTAGGCCTTGCTTTCTCGTCATTCCTTTAGGGATGGGTGTAAAGTCGCCCATAATCTCCACAAGCTTACCGTCAGCCCTCAGTCTCTCGAGAATATCGCGCAAAACCCCTGGTCCTGGCACGAGAACGTTAAAGACCATACCCATACCTGGCACATAGATGGCCTGCCTAGGAATGCAGGCTGACCTTGAAAAAACCCTACAGGCCGCGAGGCTGAGGGTGAGGGAAAGATACGAGGTCCTAGTTAGTAGGGACTTTTACCTCGGAAGACAGGTGGAATGGGAGGCAGTTAAAGAGGCGATCAACGGGGCTACGATAGTCAACCTGCTCGGCAACAAGGTGGTTCAGAAGGCGATTGAGGAGGGGCTGGTCGAGGAATCCGCCTGTATCGAGGTTGGCGGAGTCAAGCACGTCCAGATATTCCGTTGAGCCTAAACACCTCACTCTCTAGCTTCTTTAACAAAAGTCTCGACATCTGGCAGAATCATGGCCCTCTTGGGCCCTCTAATCTCGATGATCCTCTCCTCAACTCTCCTCAACTCCTCAACGCCCTC
>AWOC01000013.1 GCA_000494185.1 Candidatus Calditenuaceae archaeon JGI OTU-3
CTGGCACGAGAACGTTAAAGACCATACCCATACCTGGCACATAGATGGCCTGCCTAGGAATGCAGGCTGACCTTGAAAAAAC
This sequence comes from Candidatus Calditenuaceae archaeon JGI OTU-3, assembly GCA_000494185.1. The sequence goes on from AWOC01000013.1 coordinate 83, forward strand.
CCTACAGGCCGCGAGGCTGAGGGTGAGGGAAAGATACGAGGTCCTAGTTAGTAGGGACTTTTACCTCGGAAGACAGGTGGAATGGGAGGCAGTTAAAGAGGCGATCAACGGGGCTACGATAGTCAACCTGCTCGGCAACAAGGTGGTTCAGAAGGCGATTGAGGAGGGGCTGGTCGAGGAATCCGCCTGTATCGAGGTTGGCGGAGTCAAGCACGTCCAGATATTCCGTTGAGCCTAAACACCTCACTCTCTAGCTTCTTTAACAAAAGTCTCGACATCTGGCAGAATCATGGCCCTCTTGGGCCCTCTAATCTCGATGATCCTCTCCTCAACTCTCCTCAACTCCTCAACGCCCTCCACCACCCTCAGCTCAATCTCAATGGACTGCTCTTCTTGCGGCTCAAGATACTTCAGCGTCCCCATCCTCCTCTCAAAGTCTCTCCCCAAGACCAGGGCGTTGGCCGGCTCAAGGCCTAAGACATAGGTCCCCTCACCAACCATCTTCCACTCTATGAAGCGGTTGAGCGGCTTTCGCTTGAAGCGTATAACGACGCCCAGTCCGCCAGCAAGCGAATAGTTCAGGAGGGCGGCGTAGGCATAGCCTTCTTGATCGGGCACGAGGTCGTGGAAGTACACCTTCTCTCGATAGCCTTTGGTGGGCTCCTCGAACCGGTCATAGTTCTCGGCTCCCTCCGCGGCGTCGCTGTCGCGGGGCACGACCAGCTTGGAGGTCGTGACGAGTTTGGATTCCTTGCTTAGGAGCGGGAACCCGAAGTTGAAGTGATATAGAATCATGAATGGCTGTCTGTACCACCCGTTGTTACGGACATGGTCTCTGAAGACCATTCTGCTTGCTCCGAGCTCCGTCTCAATCCTCCTGTAGAGAGAGATGTTTGGCTCGAAGACCTTCGACTCTCTCACCTCGCCCTCGATCTCTAACACATAGCTGTCGCCAACCCACTTACCCCTACAAAGGTGAAGCCTAGCGGGTATGTAAGAGGCCCGTCCATGAAGCCCAAGCTGCTCGCCCTCGTCCACCGAGGGTCTGCCGAAGTAGGTTAAACCACAAGTCGTGAGCAGGCCGCCAAAGAATCCTCTAAGCCACCCAAGTCCCTCAGGCTCATAGAAGGCCGGCGCCGTTATACCCGTTGGACTCATCCAGGCCAGTGGTGTCCCCCTGTACTCTAGGTTTGCGACGTCGAGCCCTCTGTCGACCACCACCAGTGCAGACAGTACTCCTGTCCTAAGCAGGATGCAACGGACGCCCTTGGAATGGCCGTCCGTGAGTTCCAGGGGTGTGAGCCCCCCAATCTGCGAGATATCTCCCACATATCTCTCGAGCTCTGCCCTTGAAAAACCACGACCATACAGGATGACCATCGGACAAATAGACTCCTCGGGGAGATATAACTAATCCCCTCACGGGAAAGGGGGACGAGGTAGGGGGCTTTAGTTCTAGAGTGTGGCCTATATTGAGCTGTAGAATGCGTCGATTACGGTCCCTACCTTTTCTACCTCGACGCCAGCATCCCTGAGAGTTAGGGTGAGGGAGGTGAGTGTGGGGACAACGTAGCGGGGATCAGCGGTGATGCCCATGTGGCCGATCCTGATGGCTCTCCCCGCCGTAGATCCAAGCCCGCCACCGATCATTATCCTGTGCTTCGTGAGCATCGTCTTTAGAACTTCCTGAAGTTTGTTCCTTGCTCCAGAGGGTAAGTCTATTGCTGTAATAGTTGGAGAGGCGTATGCGTCCTCATGGACAGTTAGCTCGAGACCCATCGCCTTAACAGCCTCTCTCGTGGCCATAGCGATCGTGCGATGTCTCTCATACCTCTTCTCTAGGCCTTCGATAAGCGCCGCCTCCGCAGCGACTTTAAAGGCTAGGTAGGCAAAGGTGTTTACAGTTGTGGGGTAAGGATGCCCCATCCCACCCCAGTTTTTCCGATACCAGCTCCAGACAGCCAGGTTGGTCATGAACGAGTTGGGCTTGACCAGCCCCCTCTCGACCCTCTCCCAGACCTCACTACTTATCGAGACTGGTAGGGCTCCCGGAATGCTTCCGAGACACTTATTTGCGTAACCGACACAGACATCTATCCCCCATCCGTCGACGTCTATATCCACTCCTCCGTAAGCTGATACGGAATCTATCACCGTAAAAAGCCCCCTCTTCTTCGCGACCCTCACATAGTCTTTAACGGGGTTGAGTGCACCAGTTGCAGACTCGTTCTGCACTGAGATGAGCGCCTTTGCGTCAGGATTGCCGTCCAAAACCTCCTCAAGCTTGCTGGGGGGGACAACCATCCCCGGCCCCGCCTCAACCTTTACCAAGTTTAGACCGCAGAGTTTAGCGATCTCTGCGAATCGCTCCCCAAAGAATCCGTTCACCACCGCGATCACCTTCTCCCCCCGATCGGCCACGCTAAGGACACCGAGCTCCAGCCCAAGACATCCCGGACCGGGCATTATTATAATCTCATTCTTAGTCTTGAAAATCCTCTTTGCAACATCCTCCACCTTCTCGTATAGCTCTTTCCACTCATGCCCATAGTGGGGGTAGAAGCGGCCTGCCAAAACTTCCCTGACCCGCGGATGTAGTTCCGAAGGCCCCGGAATCATGAGAAGCGGGTCGTCATACCAGCCCTCCATCACTAACGTGTTCACGTCCTTCAAGTGATAAATATATCCCTATTGTGGTTTAAGATCGCTGAGGTCTAGCTCACCCCTGGCCAAGAGGTTGCGGAAGAACTGGAGGGTCCGCGCCAAGCCTTCTTCGGGCCGGGTCCTCAATAGTGGGCCGAAGTCTCTCTCGGTTTCAGAGTCGTCGAGCACAGCCGGAATTGGTAGCGGCTTATCCTCATAGGTCAGTAGTCCCTTGCTCTCCGGAATCAGTCCCTCAATAAGCTTGATCAGGTCGGATACATGCATGATGGTGCCTCGCACGTTGTATACCCTGGCTCCAGGATAGTCCTTCAAGGCGGCCTTGACAAAGAGGTCCGCAACATCCTCCACGTATTGCAGGTCGATCATGCCTCCAAATCTTATCTTGAATGGTATGCGGGCCAACCCCGCCTTTAATGCCCTCGTAGCGTCGGATGTAACACCGACGTCTCTTCCATACCCGTACACCACCTGTGGCCTGAAGCCCGCGCTAGGGATCCCGGCCTCGTGCCAGTAGGCGTTAGCCGTCAGCTCGTTGCAGACCTTGTATGCGCCGTAGTGTGTGGTGGGTCTGAGTACAGCGTTGACGGGCACTGGGCCCTCTCCGTAAATCTCTGGAGGACCATAGACGGCGGCCGAGCTTGCGTATACGACTCGCCTGACCTGCCCAATATGCTTTCTGCAAGCCTCAAAAACATTGACAGTGCCTACCACATTGACAAGAGCCCCCTGGACTGGATTAGCCCTGCACTGCGGTATTTGGAAAGCGGCAAGATGGATCACTGCGTCAACCCCAAACCTCGATAAGACATCGTCTAGGAACCCCGGAACAGATATGTCTCCCTCCACGAAGGGGTGCCTCTCCGGATCACCTACAACGTACCTCAGCCTGTGATAGTCGCGCTTAAGATCCGTCAGAACCACCTTCTCGCCATACTCCAAGAGACGCCTCACAGTCCACGAGCCAATGAAGCCACACGCGCCTGTAACCAAGACTGTCATAACGTTCACCTTTAGGTCAATTCCGCCCGAATAAATATGTGGTTCAGAACCAGCCCCGGGCGGGGTTTGAACCCGCGACCTGCCGCTTACGAGGCGGCCGCTCTACCGGGCTGAGCTACCGGGGCGCACGAGAGTCCATCGCTAGCCCCCTATTTAGGTATCTCACCAGGCTCCCGTAACAGTATATACTATGACCACCCAGAAGATGTGTTAGGATGATTGAAGATCTCCTTAGAAGTTGTGTGGGGCTGTTCGTCGTCGTTGACCCAGTAGGTAACGTCCCTATCCTAATCGAGCTGACAAAACATATGGGGGTGAGGGATAGGAAGAGAATCTTTGACCGAGCGATACTCATAGGTTCCTCGTTACTTCTCCTATTCGCTTTTGCAGGCCATCAGATTCTTATCCTCTTCGGAGTCTCGCTATCCAGCTTCATGATAGCCGGCGGCATCCTCTTCCTAATCCTCGCGCTGCAAATACTTGTGGCGGGTGGGGAGAGGTTCCTCGCGAGGGCGGGCGACGTAGGCGTATTCCCCATAGGTTTCCCACTACTCGTCGGACCCGGAGCGATCACCAACACCATGCTCGCGATCAACTCCTATGGGCAGGTAGTCGCAGTCCTTTCAGTGCTTATCGTGATGTTTATAAGCTGGCTACTCCTTAGAGGGATAATTTTAGTATACAGATTTATGGGAAAAGTGGGTGCCGATGTGGTGGCGCGCGTCATGGCCGTATTTCTTGCCGCCATCGCGGTGGAATACATTATCACCGGGCTGAAGGGGTCTATGGAGTAAAAATTGAAGTTCTCGCGCGAGACCTGACCTGCAACAAATCTAGGCCTAGGGCGGGCCGCACACGCCTCGAGGGGTCAGGAGGATCACCAGATACGCCGGCCCGCGAATGTAACCCCCCTTGGCATTTTCATGTCTCGTGGTAGCTTTAAAGTTTCATCAAAACAACACCTTAAAGTTTTATACTAGGCTTGAAGAAATTGATACCGACGACCCGGCGTAGCTCAGCCTGGTAGAGCATCCGGCTGTAGAGGCCAGCAGCCCGCTGGGCCTACCGCAGCCTACCGGGCGCACAGAAACCGGAGGGCCGCAGGTTCAAATCCTGCCGCCGGGAGAAGGAGTTCGTCTATTTATACTTTTTTTCCGCATACTTAAATATATTGTAGGGTTAGAAGTTGGGGTTAGATGTGCATCTTTCTTTATAAGTTAATTTTCAAGACGCATTCTTTTCCTTCTAATGGTGAAGCCTATCGTTTTGTAGAAGTTGGCGTTGCTTCTGGCCCGGACGTGTAGGTGGTAGACATCTTTACTAAGCACGTAAGTCTTCCCTCTCCAAGGGTTATAGAATACTCTTCCTCGCCGCTGTTTAGGTTTTGGTCCTGTTGACTCGATGCCGAGACGCTGTAGGAGGTCTTTGACGTAGTCGAGGAGCCTGAGGTGGGTGTTGTCAATGTGTATGTAACCTCTTTTATCTACGCATCCCTCCGAGTCGAAGAGGCCCCTCAGAAACGTCGCCCCGCATCTCTCGCAGTGCTCTATGTAGGGCTTCAGCCTATCAAGGTCTAGCGGCTTTCTCAACAACTCGTAAAGAGTCTGTGATCGAGCTTCTACGACGTATCCCCCCACAGATTTGTCCTGTCTTGGCTTGATGGGCTCCCTCCTGAGAACTGTAGACAAGCATCTTCCAAACTCCACGGCAAACTCCAAATCCCTGGTCTTGAGACCAACCATGACAGCATTGTATCCTTTGATGGCGCGTCTCCTCCTATAAGCGTATCCGTCTCCCAGCACCACGCCTATCACGTATGCCAGCTCCTCAGACGGCCTCAATAGTCCTATGGAAGGTATTCTTCAACCGTTGTACGGATTATGTATTCCCCGCAACCAGTAGCTTATATGCGACTTGGAGAGCTTGACACCATACCTCATCAAGACCTCCTCGATTATCCTCCTGTAAGATAGTCCTTTTAGCCGAAGTCCCTTAACCTCCTCGTAAAGCCTCACCCGAAAATCCCTAAACAGATACTTCTCTCCCTTCACCGCAGCGGCGATGTGCTTCTCATCGCTCCTTCCGCCCTCTGGGGCCGGAGTCCCCCCTCTCTGTGGGCCGGGAGAGGCCCCTGTCGTGAGGCTATCCACCCTCTCCCCGGCGGCAGGGATCGAGGCGATCCCTGTCTCTATCTCTTCCACTCCCCCTACACCTCGCTGGAGAGCCCCCCTCTGGCAGCCGCCGGGCAACGATATAAAGAATACGAGGGGTAGAATAATGCCGAGGGAGCTATAATATGCATTGTCAAGCATTAAGGGTCTATCTGAGTAGCTTGGGAAGAGTAAGAGAGGCTCGTAGTGAGGGAGCTTCTTGGATGCCTCATAGTAGAATACCCAATACAGACAACGCTTCATGGATAATCATTATATTTTATTTTGATGTGGGAGTTAGATAATTGTTCTATGAATGTTGAGTGGGAGGAGGAGAGGTGCTAAGACTAAAGCCTCGTAAAGTTTGCCGAGAACGGTGTGATTAAGGCTGAGAGAGGTCGAGGAGACTCTCAAACGTAAGAGGTATGTGGAGATACCTGAGTGAGTTTAAATAATTCTCTGACCGTGATTTTGGCGAGGGTTGGGGAACGGAGAGTTCGCCGCTCGGTCGCTGATAAAGGTTAGGAAGAGGTTTAGGTGGAGTAGCCGGCCTTATAAGATTAGGATGCTGGGGTTGAAGGAGCGTTTCGACCCCCTCGAGGGCGCGCCGATGGCTAAGGGGATTGTGATAGAGAAGAAGGGGATCGAGTCGAGGCAGCCTAACAGTGCTGTGAGGAAGTGTGTGAGGGTTCAGCTCACGAAAAATGGGAAAGTAATAACCGCATTTCTGCCAGGCGACGGTGCCCTTAATGTGGTGGACGAGCATGACGAGGTTATAGTCCAGGGCATCGGTGGAACGCTGGGCAAATCGTACGGAGACCTGCCAGGAGTGAGATACGAGGTAACTATGGTGAACGGGGTCCCGCTAAAGCTCCTAGTATTGGGCAAGGTGAAGAAGCCGAGGAGGTAGGCGCGACTAGGCCTCGCCCCCTTTAGGCTTATTATGCAGGGTGCGGCGAAGCGTGAGAACTACAGCAATCCCCGCAAGCGCGGAGATCGTATAGGGGCTGATAGGTGCTCTAACCATCGCGGCTTCATGGCTCAGGGGCCGCGCGCCTTCTAAAACTCCCAACTCAACTTTAAGGAGTGAAGCGTGTCCTGAAACTCTATCAAGGACTACCCTCCCCAAAGGGTCAGATATGGCCTCCGACTCGACGAAGCCGTCGCCACGCATCGCCCTAACCGTGTAGAAGGGCGCGGGGATGCCTAGGGGGTCAAGCACCCTGGCCTCGAGGGTGTGGACGGCCAATGGCAAGAGATACTCGCCCGGCCTGTCCACGTTGATTCTCGGTAAGGCCTTTACATCCTCACCTCCCCAGTCAGCCCTAAGTATCTCTGCATCCCCCTTCACCAGCCAGACCGACCCCCCCGGCTCAACCGTGATGGTCCTGCCCCCACTCCTCAATACTATTGGGATGCCCATGTCTGGCTCGGTCCGCAACGAGACCCTGTATATTCGGCGATACTGCTGCTCAACTTCTAAGGGCTCGTTTACCGTTAGCGAAATGGTGGGGTCCTTAAACTCGTACCCCCCGAGGCGCCAGGAAACAAACTCGAGCGCCTCGTCCTCGCTTAGGCTAATAATTGAGGGAGCCCGAAGCAGAATGACCTCGCCGAGCGGCGCCCAGTAGGTTTCGTCGACGCCGAGCTCTTTGTTGATGAGACGTACGCTTGCCTCCGTTCTCCAATGCCATATAATCACGAGTGGCTCCGTAACTCTGACGCTTATCTCCGGATCCTCTGAATATGCTCCGCCACTAACACCGATGAAGACCGCTCTCAGCCCACGGCCCTTCTCCACAACCCTTGGGGAGGATAATGAGAGGGTACCTCCTGCCTCATACCAGCCCTCACGTGCTCCGAAGTCCGTGTCTGAGACTATCTTGACGAAGTAATACCTGGAGTACTCGGCGGTCAGGGTGGTGGGTCCGCGGATGATGAGTGTGAGAGTGTTGTGTGATGGTCCAGGTGGGTCGACCCATCGCCTAAATACGTCCTTGGTCATGTTACCGTAGTCGAGCTGGTCGGGCACACGCGCCGTGAATAACTCCCCATCCTCAACCCAAGCCTCAAGCAATAGCTCTGCACCGTTTTTTGATATTTTTACGTTGTACTCCCTTGACCATACCGCCTCAATTCTGAGGGGTCTCGAGACGTTAATCTCGAGGATTCTCTCTGTGGATTCTAAGTCTCCCCTAAATGCTTTGAGAACAAGTCTTGTCCCATTATCAAACGAGATTAAAGATGGGTCTACCGTAACTGCGATCACCGAGCCCTCAGGCCACCACCCATCTCCAACCGGTACTCCTATTGGTGTGACGACTTCCACCAGTAGCTCCCGGGCGTAAACCGCCTCCAGCTTGACCGGCCCACTCACAACCAGTTCAAGAGAGTTCTCAGTAGTGTTTAGGGTTCCGCGCCACTCAAGAAACCTAAGCCTCTCAGCCTCTGAAAGATAGTACAGCTCTGGAGCGTCGACGCTGATCCTTTCCCCTCTCCGCGCCCAGCTCTCCCTCGGGCCCGTAGGGGGCATCACTATTACCACGCGAAACTCCGAGAAGTATGAAGCGACGTAGTCCACGTGGCCTCGAGGCCTAACCTCTAGCTCCAATGAGTCACCCAGACTCACGTTACTGCCTTTCACGAACCATCCACTAAATACGTAGCGGACCCCTTCGACACCCTCACGATAGATAATTTTGTCTGCGTTTAGTACGATGCTCGAACCTGGGGAGAGGAGGTAGGTCTTTACTAGCTGAAGCGTTCCATCGAGGTCTAGATAGATCCTTATCCGCAGCTTTATCGGGTTCCCTGACAGGTCAAGAAGATACATGTAATCAATGTCGTTGGGGAGGCTGACGCTTGAAGGTATTGACCGAGAGCCGCCGCCCTCAATCCACTCATACAGCCGCGCGAGGGCGTAGAGATCGAGCGTCGAGGGACGGGCCCCCGGCACAACATATTGGTACATTAGGTCGTCGGACCTTTCCGTATGCCCTAGCCCCAATGCGTGGCCCAGCTCGTGAGCGGCGACGAGCCGTGCAAGGTCCACCCTCCCAGAAATGCACTCGAGGGAAACCTCGATATGAGCGTCTAGAATCTCCCCCCGATCGATGTAAAGATTCGTTAGTCCGCATATCCTACCTCCGAGTGAAGCAACGTACTCTACAGATATATCGCCCGAGCTCCCATTAACACCCCTCACAAGCTTGACGAGGGTAAGCCTACCGAGGTACTCGTATCCGTAGAGACTTGTGAACGTCTGTAAAGCATTGGTCCACCAGTCGACGGCCTCTCCCAGAGCACGTGTGAAAGATTCACTCTCATGGGGAATGATGAGTATGGTAAGGGTCGTCTTGTGCCAGGCCCCCAAGACCTCTATAGAGTCGGAGGAGGTGGCCGCTTGTGATAAAGCCGTGAGCCCATCGTTATAGAGCAGGTTATGAGAGAAGGTGTATGGGGTCTGTTGGAGAGCTAAGCTGGGTGAAGAGGTGAGTATTAATCCAAAGATAGCGAGGAAAACCGCTATGTCATGGGGCCTAAACACGTGCCTCAAGGCCTAGCTCAAGTATAAATTTCTTGTCCTTGATCCGCCTTTTTGGCTACACTATCGTTACTCCAAGCACTTCTTTCGCATACTTAATGCCCTCTTCTCTCGTCACTCTATGCCGTTTGCTTATCCTAGCCCTCTTCAACCTCCTCAAGGAAACCCGCTCTCCCGGCCTAGTGAGGCTCACTATGACGTCCATGCCTATGATTCCGAGTTCAGGGTCATAACGTGTCCCGGGAAACTCGAGGTGCTCCTTAACCCCGAACGCGAAGTTACCGAATTCGTCAAAAGAACTCTCCCTCACTCTCCTACCCACGGCGTCGAGAGCCCTCTGGAGAAACTCCTGCGCCTTCTTGCCTCTCAACGTCACCATAACCGCTATAGGCTCGCCCTTACGTATTCCAAAGCCCTTTATCGTCTTCTTGGCCCTCCGGATGGAGGGTTTTTGACCGGTCAGCTGTTCTAGGATCTTCGCCGCTTTCTCCAGCCTCGCGCCTCCCTGACCTATCGCGGAGTTAACCACTACCTTGCTGATCCTGATCCTCCTCATAGGGTTGGTTAAAAGAGCTTGATCCATGGTTTATCATCACCCACAGGCATAAAGTAGTCGAGAATGGTGGTGATTCTGCCGACACTTGTTTGGAGCTCAGCGTGCCTCTTTGCCGGGTACCGCCTTTCATGATCCATGCGTACGAGTTTCCCATGCATACCCATCTGCGACCCGGCGGTTATGAGGCAGTAACTCCCCTCAACCCTCGGGACAGTAGCGTGGACGGTCTTTGATTGTAGGTTAATGAAGACCGTGTCGCCAACTTTTATACGCATCATCTCGTCATTAGAGCTGGGGAACTGTAAGTTTCGCCCATCATGGAGAGTCAACTGAATGTGTCCCCCAGGCACGTGTTTTTTTGTCTTTACCTGCGACGGTTTTATCATTGCTTCTTCCTCAACTATCTCAAGAAGATCAAGCCCCACATTGAGACGGGGTAAAACCCTGTAATACTTCCCGATGCGTGGGATGTGGATCACATCCATCAGCCCCACCGCCATTCTAGGCTCCCGCACTATCTTTCCATCAACCATGACGTGTCCCAACCGTATCACCTTCTTGCTCTCCAGGTACGTGCTTGTCAGCTGGAGATAGTCCCGCAGAACTACTGCGAGCGGTATTGATGCATCTAACGGATGCTTCCCAGGCAATGCCCTAGGCACGAATTTAGGGCCTTTCCTGGGGACGCGGATCGACTTTGGAGCCGCCAGCCTCTTAAGATGCAGGGCCTCTCGCCTCCACCAGTTTAGATGACTCTAGCTTCCGCCTCCTATACTCATCATCTAGGTTCAGAGAGATGATCACGAGGTTTGAGGCATGCACAGGGACATCTACTACGCGCCCGTCAACCCTTTTACGCGTCAGTCCCTCGATGTAGACTTTCCCCTCGCGGCTTTCCACCCTCTTAACTTTTCCTTGAACCCCCCGGTATCCGCCCCTCACTATCTTGACCGTATCGCCCACCCTGACGGATAAGGATCTTCGGCCGTAGCGTTCTCGCAGTTCTCTGCTGAGCGGCGCGGACAACATCTTGTGAGAAAGGTGTTTCGGAAGGTTGTGTAAGAGACCCCTCTGCTTCGAAGGTTTGGAAGACGTCATATGCCCCACCTACACTATGATGGACGCTATGTTGGCGATCTTGGACCATCGCTCCGCGGCCTCCCGCGCAACCGGGCCCTTGATCTCAGTTCCCTTCACGTCACCTTCCGGAGTGACGAGAGCCGCGGCGTTATCCTCGAACATGACCCACGTGCCGTCTGGCCTCCTGTAAGGCTTGGTCTGTCTGATGATTACTGCGTGGACGACCTTTTTTCTAAGGTCAAGTGGCCCCTTCTTCACAGTTACCGCTACGAGATCGCCGACACCCGCAGCAGGCTGCCTTCGCAACCGTTGTTTACTTCCTATCACCTGAATAACCTCAAGCACTTGAGCTCCGGTATTATCAGCACACACTAGTCTTGCACCGTGATTTATCGTTCGGGGAATGTTTGGTCGCCGAAGCAGAACGCCAACCTCTGAAACAGCGCGAGAACGCTTAGACATTCCCACCACCCCGCCCAACTTTTTCTATCACGACGAAGCTAATAGTTTTAGATATGGGTCTACACTCCGCTATCTGAACCTCGTCCCCCACCTCCACCTTTATACAAGGGGGAAGGTGAGCGGAAATCCTCGATCTTTTCCTCATATACCTCTTATACTTCCTTACGTATTGGGTTACGATCCGCTCAACTACAACTGCCCTCGTCATCAGCTTCTTATACACCTTACCACGAAGAAGTATCCCTCGTACCCTTAGCGTGCCGTGGAATGGGCAGTCATCATCATCACAGGTAGCCTCGGGGGGTGAAACTCTTATGCCTATGTTACGAAGCACTTGCCGCGACATACCTTACCCAGCTACCCTAAGGCTGTTGAGATCGATTTAATTAGTTTAACACCCGCCTGACCCGTGGCAAATGCTGGTAAAGGGCTATTCCGAGGGCTTCGACCAGACACGTCTCTCCCTCTTCAGCCGGTAGAGCGGCCTTCCAATAAGCTGATTCCCTTTTACTTCAAGGATCACGTCGCCAGCCGAGACTCTGATCACGGCCCCTCTTTTGGCGAGCTTTTTCAGCCCCTTCTCCGTCATGAGGAAAATCATCCTCGCCGTCTCATCGACAACCACTCCCTCAAACACCTGCGTCCCTTTCTGAATGATGACTTGGCATTTGAGCCCGACCAAACTAGCGGGGGGGCGTGGCCTCACTTTGCTCTCTCTTTCTCACCAAGAATCGTAAGTATTCTGGCAATCCTTCTCCTCAAATTCCTGATGGTCGCCGTCCCAACCTCAGCACTACCAGTTGCTATCTTCATTCTAACATTTCTCAACTCGGTCCTCGCCTCGTCGAGTTCTCGCCTCAGCTCCTCCTCGCTTTTCTCTCGCAGCTCCCTCACCTCTCTAACCACCACTCTTCACCCCCTCATCTGCACCGGTCTCAGCCCGTTCAGCCACGTAAACATGCTCCGGCAAAGGCGCGGTCGGCGGGTAAATTTTCACCTTAACCCCGAATATTCCCGTGGGGAGCTGTATGTGGGCTATTCCAACCTTCACAAACTTTGCGTATTCGCCAGACTTCGGTATCAGCCCTGCGGTAAATTTCTCAGACCTTGCCCTAGCTGAAATGAGTTTTCCAGAGATGGTTATCTCGGCACCTACGGCTCCGGCGTCCATGATGCGTCTCAAGGCCCAGAACGCGACCCTTCTCCACCTGACCCCGCCGCTGATCGCCTGGGCGATCCTTTGAGCCATTACCTCCGGATTAACCTCCGGGACCTCGATCTCCGAGACTGAAATCTGTACATTCTCTAGGTTGAAACGTCTCTCCACCTCCTCTTGAAGGGCCTTAATCGTCCTGCCCCGCGTACCTATCACAAGCCCAGGCTTCATACAGTATATCGTTATGGTGGTACCTATGGGGGAGGTGTTTATCACAACATCGCCCACAATAGCGTCACGCACCTTCTCCTTTATGAACTCTATAAGCTCAGCCCTGCTCTGATTCTTCTGCAATATTTTGCGAACCGTGGTCACCAATCTGATGTCTCTAAACCGGAAACGCTATTTAAATATTGGGCTTTTCCCAGACGGGATAAGTTAGCTTATTTGAGCCGCCGCAACCTCGATATGAACAAGGACCTTGTTGTGTGGAGAAGCTCTTCCAAAAGCCCTCGGGAAGTATTTCTTAAGCACTCTACCCTTATGGGCGGCAGCATGAACAATCACTAACCTGTCCGTCTCCAGGCCCTTAAACTCGGCGTTCGCCTCTAGCGAGTCGAGAAGTTTCAACACGTGCCTCGCCACCTTTACCGGGTATCCCCCAGGCCCTTTAGTTTGGGCATGGTGCGCCCTCAACTTCCTATACCTCCGGTAGGGGATCATCCTCTTACCGGCAACTACGTCCTCTAATAGGCGCCTCGCCTCGGTTATCCTCATACCCTTGATGGCCGCGCACACCTCGCGGCTCCACTTCGGCGAAACATCAATCTCCCTCAAGGACGCCTTCACGGAGATGTTTGGGTCGAGATCCCTTATCGAGTATTTCCAGTTAGGCAACTTATNNAGAAACGTGTCAAACCAATACATAAATCATGTGGAGCTNCCACCACGTCAAGGTATATATCCAGAGTGAACACCTTGAAGGCCAGTGGATAACAAGCTAGCAAAATACGCAAGAGACGAATATGAGGACTATCTGATATATGAAGCTCTAGCAAAGGCCGAGGCTGATGAACACAGGAGGGCGGTTCTTAAAAAGCTTTCACAGAAAGAGTACGAGCACTACCTTTTCTGGCGAGA
>AWOC01000014.1 GCA_000494185.1 Candidatus Calditenuaceae archaeon JGI OTU-3
CCGCCCTCTGACTTCCAACCCCCATAGGTATCCTGGCAGCCTCGGCTGCTGCCGCTAGAACAGCGTTTATCTTCGCGGCCTCCTCGGTTCCCCCCGTCATCCCCTCGATGAGGATTGGCGCGCTGAACCATCTGCCCAAAAACTTGACCGAGGTCTCAACGGAATTTACATCAACGTCACCCACCGTCCTTGGTACGAGATGTACGTGTTCGAGCCAAGTTGAGCCCTTCACGGTGTCCCCGCTCTCCAGAGCCAGCCTTATGTGATCACTTTTCCTAGTCTCGACACTCATCAGTTATCGCCGATCCCGAGATCGTCAACACTATGCATCGGTTATTAAGCGTTAATATTGGTGAGCTGCTCCTCCCCCTTTTCGGCCGACTCTTTACGAAGCCTCTGCTTCACGAGGGAGGTTAAGTAGCCGCTAACCTTGTTTCTAAGACGATGCGAGACCTCGCCCTTCAGGAGCTCGTCAACCAGCTTCTTGTTCTCCTCAAAATCTGGCTTAACACTGTCCGGATATTTCTCGAGAATCTCGGCGGCCAGGACCTTGACCTTCCTTATCCTTATTTTTCCCATCCTCTTGGGATGCTAGCTGCTAAAGCTTCTAATAAATTATTTTCCAGGGCTCTTAACGGGGGACTCTAGTGTCAAGACCTCTCTGCGAGCTATTACTTCTCGCGACTCGTCGCAGGGGATTGGGCCTTAGGCGGTCTCAAAGTCTCTAATCTTTTCTCTGGCAGAATTCCTTGCGGCCTATAAAACATCACGATCAGTAGGCTTACACTAAGGAGGATCGGTGTTAGCCAGACAACGTCAAAGGGGAGGAAAGCTTGGAGCTCTCTCTTTGAAACATCAATAAGTCTTGAGACTATGATGAAGAGAATCACTCCGACCGCTGTACCCGTATTATTACCCGCGCCTCCTACCAGAACCATAACCCATGGAATAAAGGTGTGGTTAGCCCTGCTAAAGTTTCTAGCATTAACTGCGCCGGAGTTTAGGGCGAGTAGAGCACCAGCTAGGCCTGCTAGGGCGCCTGCAAGGACGATGACTTCCCGCCTGACCGATGAGACGTCTCTTCCCAGCGATACAGCGAGATCCTCGTTGTCGCGTATAGCCCGCAAAAGCCTCCCGTAAGGCGATGATGTCAACACGTGCACGAAGATGTAGACAGCCATAGCTATCACTATTATGATCGCAACCATAACGAAGCCCCGAAGGGTTTGGGGCACCGCCGCTAGGAAGCTGGGTACGAATACTCCGAGGGTCCCGCCGATAAACCCCTTATAGTTGTCTCCTATGAGGATAAGGATCTCGCCCATTGCTAGAAGTGTCATGGCGAGATACTCTTCCCTGAGCCTTATGGCTGGTATACTCGAGATGTAGCCGAGTGCAGCTCCGAATAGTGACGCCGCGACGAGCGACAGCACAAGCATCAATACTCCCAGTAAAATGTTGTTGGCTAAGACGTCATTTACACGGCTCATTATCTGTGCATGGTTGTCAAAATAATCCATCCCCTCCCCGAGTCTGTATATCCAGGCGATAATTTGCCCGGGCATGGCACCAACAATGAAGGCGCCTCCTGAGACACAGAGAACTTTTCCAAAGTTAGGTATGCCTGTAAAGCCATATTCCAAGTTTAGGCTCAGCGATATCACGAGGTAGGCAGCAATCCAGGGAGCAAGGTCGATAAGGAACCTGATGACCAGCTCGGTCTCCATTAATACCTCCCCCTAGGCCCGAGTCTTAACGATATTATGCCTTGAGGCTTGGTGAGGAGTATAGCGGACATAATGACGAGTGGTATCACGGGCCTAAACTGTATCAACTCTACAAAGCCCAACTGCGCCGCGGCATATGGTATGAGAGAGTTGGCCGCACCGACTACTAGTCCACCTGCTAGGGATCCGAAAATGTTGCTTAGGCCGCCGAGAATACTTGATGCGAAGACCGTGGGGAGAAACTCGTCTCCAGATGTAGTTGTGACGGGCAGCCACATGGAGTACATCATTCCGGCCAAGCCACCGAGGGAACCGCTCAAGAACCATGCTAATGTGTACATCTTGTCTACATCAATGCCCAATACTTCGGCCAGCGCTGGATTCTCTATAGAGGCTCGCATAGCGATCCCTAACCTCGTCTTGTTTAAGAATAAATAGAGTAGGATTGTGAGTGCTGAGACTGTTGTCAGTGAGAGCACCATAACTCCAGGTATTGACGCCACCTCGAAGTCCCAAGACCTAAGGGCGATATAGTTTGTCCGGATTCTGTACAATCGGCTAAAGTAGTCGGCAAATATGCTCATCACCCCGAAGATGAAAAATGCGATAGTTAGCGTTGCGATCATCTGGAGCGTCGGCGTAGCCTGTCTTCTCCGCAGTTTCGATAGGACTAGCTTGTATTGTGTCACCGCGAGTAGTCCTCCTAGAAGAGCTGAGGCCCAGATAACTTCATACGGGCTGCGCTTGAGTATCTGGGCTGTGTAGACTGCCACGTAAGCGCCTACAGTGATAAAGGAGCCGTGGGCAAAGTTGGGGACACGCGTCGTGAGGTATGTTAGGGTTAGACCGACGCTAGAGAGCGACGCTATACCACAGAAAACGAGTGTGTTGACGATGGCGGGATCTATCAACACGCATCAGTTAGTTATTCGGCGGACATGGGTTAATAAAGTTTATATATGCCATCAGTATAATGTTGCCACAATGAACAGAGTCTCCGGTGTATCTTCCGCCATAGCAGCGGCGTTGCTGGTAGTGGGGCTGATCATCGGCGGCCTAGTAGGAATATTCGCGGCGCCGCTCGCACATGAGGGGGAGGCCTTCGCATGGGAGGCTGTAAAGATGATCGAGGCTAGGAAAAGTGATCACATAAGGCTGGCTCTGGAGAGCGGGGACACCGTGAAGGGCTCAACTTGGCTCGAACACGTACATCTCGTACCAAGGACGGTGGGTGACGTTGATGTAAATTCCGTTGAGACCTCGGTCAAGTTTTTGGGCAGATGGTTCAGCGCGCCAATCCTCATCGAGGGGATGACGGGGGGAACCGAGGAGGCCGCGAAGATAAACGCTGTTCTAGCGGCAGCAGCCGAGGCTGCCAGGATACCTATGGGGGTTGGAAGTCAGAGGGCGGCGATAGTAAAACCTGAGCTGAGGCACACCTTTAGAGTTGCGAGAGAGAAGGGGCCAAAGGCTTTCCTGATAGCGAATATAGGGGCGGCGCAGCTCGCACATGAGGGGGAGGCCTTCGCATGGGAGGCTGTAAAGATGATCGAGGCCGATGCGATAGCCATACACGTAAATCTCCTTCAAGAAATTATACAGCCAGAGGGGGACAGAAGCTTCAGGGGCTTTCTCCACAATCTAAGAAAAATATGTAGAAGCTTGGGAGTGCCTGTCATAGTTAAGGAGGTTGGTTGCGGATTATCCTATGGAGACGCCGTTGCCCTAAAGGAGGCGGGGGTAGCGGCTGTAGACGTAGCTGGCCGAGGCGGGACGAACTGGGTCGAGATTGAGAGGATGAGAGCCATCGAGGCAGGCCGACTAGATAGGGCCAGGATAGCTGAGGATTTTCTTGACTGGGGCATACCAACTGCCGCCTCTGTGCTTGAAGCTTCACGTGTGAGGGGCCTAGAGGTGGTTGGGTCAGGGGGGGTCCGAAGTGGCGTTGACGTCGCCAAACTATTAGTTCTAGGCGCGGTGATGGGCGGGTTGGCCAGGCCCTTCCTTAAGGCCGCTCTGGAAGGAGTTGAGATGACCAGCGCGCTTATTGCCATGCTTAAGGAGGAGATCCAAATTGTGGCGGCTCTCTGTGGAGCCTCTAACATGGAGGATCTGAGGAGGACTGCTTACGTCATTACGGGTCCATTAAAGGAGTGGTATGACCAGCGATTTCCGCGCCGCGCGAGAAGGGTCTATAACGCGAGACGGGGCATAAATAAGTAGACCGCGTACAGAATGGCGCCGGCGGCCATGTAGAACGCCCAATTCCTAGCTGAAGTCGTTATGATCTTCAATCCGTCGAGCGGCCCGATGGGGATCAGGTTGATGAGACCCATAAGGGCGTTTATCTCGCCAACCAGGTAGAGAGCCAGAGCTAGTCGATAATCCAACACCCCCAACAACCGGTTCAGCGCCAGCAACCCCAATAGCGCCATAGCAATAGCTATGTTTACGAGAGGACCGACGGCTGCTATCCGAGCGACGTTTCTTTTAGTGATGGGGCCGAATATCATCACAGCTCCGGGGGCTAAGAACTTAAACGGCAAAATTATCGAGACTATGCTGATGAGCGAGCCGAAAAGGTTAAGCCTAAAACTGGCCCAATACCCCAGCCTTAAAGCCATAAGCTTGTGGGCTAGCTCGTGGGCAAGAAACGAGGCTACCAGCGACAGCACAACCAAACCCAATAGGAAGGGACCGATCTCCTGAAAAGGATACACTATAGAAAAAACAACGCCCGCCACTATAGCCCCCCCAGCAGAGAGATGAAGCCTCTCAGAGCCCCTCCCCATCGATGCTAACCTTGAAAGTATTACTTCACTCTTAAGAGCAAGCATTGTTGCAGGGCGCGATACACTTCCAGAGGCACGGTCTCCCCCACGCTCGATTTCAGTTATGTTCCTCGCGAGGTGAAGCTGCCTGCAGTCGTGCGCCTCCGGCAGACGGTGCGCCGAGCAGAAATAATCACCACAGTAGGCGCATCTAAAGGGTAATACCTCCTCTCGCCCACATTTACTACACTCCATACCGCCCCTGATCCTAACTCTGCCGACTACTCCGTCGGCATTAAACTTTCTGCACTACGCATCAGGCGCGACCAGGGCTATGCATCTCCAGCGCGGATTGGGGGGTCTGTGGAGCCCCAACGTTCGGCCTTAGCTAGTCGGAGATATATTTATGAGTCTCCGACAGGCGCTTATTAATGGTCGTGTTGTCCTTAAACCAAACCCCAGGCGACAGTTTCGCCGCTCTACTACTACAGATCATATGGTTTATCTTCCTGATCTCCTTCTTCTTCATCTATCCCTACTTTGGTCAGCGGACGCAGCTGGCTTTCGTGCTGAGGTATATCGAGAAGAGGCTCGCGGCGTTGAAGCAGATTAAGGACGAGGTGAGAGAGAAGACAATCAACATCATCAGATCTTACAATCAGTCACATGACAATCCACACATAGAAAAGGAGATAGACGCGCTTCTAGACTTTTTCTACATTCCGCCCGAGTCCATGGACCCTGCTGGAATCGTGTATAAGCTTGAGCACATATTGGAGATAGGCGACACAAGGTTTGAGGAGAGCGTAGCCAGGCTGGCCCCTAAGGCAGACAACTATAGGGTAAAGAGTCTAGCTAACTTAGTGGAGGTGGCGAGAGCTCTCAACATTATCTACAGGATCGTGAGGCACTACTATTTAATCGGTAAGAGGACAGGGAACTATTTCCTAGCGCTCCAGATACAGATACAGCTTCCCATGATAATGGAGATTGCAGAATCTTACAGGCAGGCATCCTTCGCCTTCGCTAAGAACCTACCGATAGGCGATGGAATCGGGGTACTGTCCGCAGCCAAGTTTGTCAGGGATGGGAAAAGGATTTCTGATACAGAGGTGGCTAAGGACACATGGCTCACAGTTGTAGAGTTCGAGGGTAGGAAGGTCTATGTTGTGAGACCTATAGGGCCAGGCGGTTCTGTTGGCCGGCCTGGAGAGGCCATACGGAAACTTATCTACGAGTTAAACACAAGGCCTGACATCATAATCACGATAGATGCAGCTCTCA
Organism: Candidatus Calditenuaceae archaeon JGI OTU-3; assembly: GCA_000494185.1. Next base: position 5,783 of record AWOC01000014.1, read on the forward strand.
AGCTGGAGGGCGAAGATACTGGGAAGATAGCTGAAGGGGTGGGAGTAGCGATAGGTGGGCCTGGAATCGACAAGTTCAAGATCGAGACTCTTGCGAGGGAGAAGAACATTCCTCTATACGCAATAGTGATCTATCAGTCGATCCTCGAGGCCATCACCCCGATGCGAGAGAGCATAGTGAAGTCGGCAGATATTGTGGTCAACAGGGTGAAGGAGATTATCAGAGAAAAGGTACCGGTCAGCGGGGAGGCAATAGTCGCGGGGATTGGTAATACGATAGGGGTTGGGATGTAGGGGGTGGGGGGAGTGAGACGATTGTTTGACTCCATTAGAAGCGAAAACGTTTACACGAAGACTCGTGGCGTTACTTTCAATCCGATAACCCAGCTCAAGTGTAGCAATTGTAATACAATACACACAAGGAGCCATAAGGATGGTGACTACGTATTCGGCGTCGTAGAAGAGAAATGTCCCAACTGTGGAGCCACTTCACAGATAATCACGGCTATTTACGTCGAGGACCAGCCAAAACAAAGACCTACAATCTGACTAAACCGTCACTTAGACCACTGCTCTCTTCTGTAGTGTGCTTTCTCTTGAGACGTAGCTGTGGGGGTCAATCCTTGCATTGGTAAGGAAGGAGCCCTCCTGAACGACGGCGTTGTCTCCTATTACACTTATTCCTATCACGACTGTGGGCTCAGCCCGCGACGACAAAATCTTTGAGTGGCGAGCGATTATGCTGTCTTGAACGTAACCTCCCTCCCCGATAAACACCCTGTCATGAACCGCGGACCGCTCTATCGTGACACCGTCACCGATAAAACAGTAGTTGTCTATATAGGAGTCGTTAATGACCACGTCATCCCCAATATCACAGTGGCGCCCTATCAGGACGCTCCCGTGTATCCTGATTCTGCCCGTCCTGACCTTGCGTAAGATTTCTTCACGCCTGGCAAGGGCCGCCGCACTCTGTCCAAGTATCCAGAGCCTTGCGTCTCCAGACTCGTACACAGGCTCACCGAACAGGACCCGCATGTATCCGCTATTCATGATGCGGAGCATTGAGTTTAGATAAAGCTCAGGCGTGCCTACATCATACCAGTCGGACTCAGTGATATATGCTGCGAGGTGGTAACCCTTTTTCAATAGGTAGGGGAAGAGATCCATCCCAAAGTCCAGCCTTCGCAGGGTCGCTCTGAAGGCTCTTAGCTCCTTGTCATGGCAGAGCTTCCGAGCCTCCTCTGAGAAAAGGCAGATACCCGTGCTTGCAAGGTTGCTTGGTGCCTCCTCTTTACTCGGCTTCTCTACAAACGAGGTTACCCGCCTATCTTTATCCACAGCGACGACTCCGTAGGATGATGGGTCCTCCACAGGCTTTACCACGATGGTTGAAAAGGCTCCAACCTTTTCATGGAAATTCAGTAGGTCTGATACGTCGAGATTGAAAATCGTGTCTCCCTGAGCCACTAGAACCGGCGAGTTTAAGTTGTAATAGTCTAGGTTGATGAGGAAGCTGTCGGCGCTTCCAAGGTCTTCAATGTTGGGCTGATACCTTATGTGTATACGTGGGTTAAAGCCATATTTTGCCGATATCCCGTACCCCTCTTGGAAATAATCGAATAATGATCTGTAGTTAACGTAGCCCTTCACTCCAAAAATGAAATTCCTTATTCCCTGAGAAGCGAGATGCACAATTGTGTATTCGATAAGGGGACGGCCAAGGAACCTGACCAAGGCCTTGGATACCTCGACTGTGAGGGGGCGCAGTCTCTTTGCCACCCCACCAACAGGGAGAAAGACTGACAATTCTGAAACACTGGTCAACCCTATTCATTAATTCGCTGCAGGCGTAATAAGTATTTCTGTAGAAAGTTGTAAAACCATATATCAGCCACACCGACACCTCATTTATGTGAAGCGGCTGGGTGCCAGAGAGCTAAGGCGAATGCAGGAGCGGATGTTGAGTAGTTTGGGTCTGACCATGGAGGAGCTGGGGCAGGCAAGAGAGGTGCTTATTGATCTCGAGGGAAAGACCATCAGGATCCGAGGGGCTAACGTTATTGCAGTTAATACACAAGCTGGACGCATGTATCAGATCGTCGGTGGCGAAGAGGTGGAGGAGGCACAGACAAAGACTGAGATCGCAGCGTACGAGCCCAACCAGGAGGATGTGGCGCTAGTCGCATCTCAAGCAGAGGTCAGTTTAGACGAGGCGCGACAGGCCCTTATAGATGCTGGGGGAGACCTTGCGCGGGCAATATTAAACCTGAGGATGAAGAGGACAGGCTAGCTGGTTAAGCTCACTACGCTACGATGAGTATTGGATAGGACTGTAGGAGGTCAGCAAACTCATCCCTCGAAAGAGAGCCAGACACCATATCCAGCTCTTGCAGATCTACGAGGATACCTCCCGACACCAAACTAGAGAGTGGCGCGACCATGTCTTTATTCTGAAGGATGTGGGGCGGGATAAGATAGTTTGAATAGCGCGAGATCATTCTCGAGCCCTGCTTATCGCTTAGACTAGAGCGGGCCTGAAGCAGTGAGTCGATAGCTAATAGACGGTTAGAGATTGAGCTAGGCCAAGAGGAGGCCACAAGCGTCCTTTCGCCCAGTCCGGCCAGACCGTCCACTACGCTCCGGAGACGGTGCAGCAATTCAGACAAGAAGAAGAAAATTTGTTCCGAAGTGGTCTTATCCCCTGAGCTTTGGGCTGCTTCGATAGCTCCCACTGGGGCCAATAGATAATACAACTTGGGGACCGCAGATCCTTCGAGTCTCGCCCTAACTCGTGGAGCTGTACGTTGTGCGAAAGCCGAAAACTCCGATAAAACTCTTTTAGTTCTCTCCTCGAAGGCGCCCCAGTCGCCGCCAGACTCGGTGACAAGCCTATACACGTTCAGTCCCACAAAATAATACGTGCCCACATGATGATCAGGCTGACCAGACCAGATAGAATACCTAGTGAACAGTGGTGGATGCTCCTCTACGGCGGCCACGAGCACCTGTCCGTTCCCACGGAGAGGGTAACCAATCATGGCTTTGTCTAAAAACGTAAAGAGTTGGGTCAGCGCTCTAGTGGTACTCGAGCCCTGCAGGTATTGTGTTAGGTCTTCAACGTTATTGTTAGAGATTTGTAGCGCATGGTATATAGTTTCTGGGAGAGGCGCGATATTAGTTGCCTCAATCAGACTTGGTGACCGTTCACGGATTACAAGGTCGTTCACCACTGTGAGCAGAGCTTTATCGAGAGATTCGTCCAGGTTTGGACCTTGTGCGAGGCTGAAGATGTGTGTTAGAGCCCACGCGGGGTGGTAAATATCTAGCTCCCCGTAGTAATAGTATTTTCTTAAACTAGACGGCATGGCTTTGTCAATCACGTAAGTCGACATCACGCTAGAATAGACATACTTGGTGAAGTGCCACCATTCACCCTTGCTGATATACTTGTTGAAGATCCTCTGGAGAGAGGCTAGTGTCGGTCCCGAGTGGGCGAGGGACGATAGCCTATTTATCGGCAGGCCAGTTGAGGCAAGCTCCACTAATAACATGTCCTCGACCAGCCATCGTGGCAAAAAGTCCGCAGATAGTGATTCAACACTGTTCTCAACGGCCAAGCTAACTCGCCTAGCCAGACGGTAAGGTACGCGTAATTCTCCAACGATGAGTTCTGTTAGGGTGTTTCGGTCGAGATATTCGGCTGAGTAATCACTGGTCTGCATCATAAGCTTACCCCGAGACAAACTTCCTTCAAGATGCCTGATCACCTCAACAACGGCCCGACCCAGCGGTGTGAGGGAATAAGAGCGAGACTTGACCGAATAATTGACTAAACCGTTTTGTGCCAGCCTCTTCAAATGGTAAGAAAGTGTGACACTTTTAGACCTATCGGCAAAACCCAGATGTTCAGCGATCTCTGAAAAACTCATTTGTGAGACCGTGAGGAGCCTGAGTATTCTGAGCCTGCTAGGGGAGAGAGCGACCCGCGCAGCCCTTACAACATCATTATTCCCGGCACTAAGGCTCATGATTACCATAATGGGGGGCGCTAGACTAAATCCTTTAGCCCACGGCTGGAAGAGCTTAAATTAGGGCTAATTCATTTATAGTGATCGGCCGTGAGAGGACTTTGGGCCCGTAGCTCAGCCAGGTGGAGCGGCCGGCTCATAACCGGTAGGTCGTGGGTTCGAATCCCACCGGGCCCAAAAAGTGTGTAGACTATTTTTGCTGAAAGGGTGGGTGTTCCTGTTATAAATTAAAAATTACTGATTATAATAAAAAATATCTGTGGGTTCGTCGATGAGGGTTACGCTACTTTCTCCTCATAGTGATTATGTACGATAGGCCGCCTGCCAAGACGCCTAATGCAAGCAGTATTATGAAGATCGATATCCAGAATGGATAGCCCATCGGTATGGCGTAGAAGACGTTCACATGAACTTGGCCTGGATTCCAGCCTTTGCCACCCACCTCCGGCGGCAGCATCGCTGCTCCCCCGAGGTATCCTCCTAGCATCATGAGCCACGTTGCCCCTACGACGCCGAGATTCATCAACACGAGGTGCGCGCTTGCAAGTCTGTCAGCGAGGCCTGAATACGGCTTTCCCAGTATGCTTTCAATGTAGTGGTAGAAGAGCGCTGTGACTGCGGTCCCTATGACACCCACGATGAGGTATGTAACGTAGCCAACCGTAAACCAGTTGCCGGCGGAGCCAAATGCGATTACCCGGCTCGGCTCGGGTCGCAGGAAAAAAATCTGACCCACCACGATGTAGAGTGTCAGGATCGTCGCTAGGGCCCCCTGAATTATTGCGGCCCAGATGAACCTTGTAGCCCATTTACTTACAGTTGTTGTCATGCAAATCCCCATTAATAATTTTAGTTTGGCTCATATAAATAGCTTATTATACATTATCATGCAATATTAGAACATAATAGATGATTTCATGAGAGGTGCCGCAGCTTACACTTAGCCAGCGTACTCTGCAGGACCACAACTATTTAGGCAGAAATACCCCAAATACCCAGACCAATACAATTCTCCGGCCTCGCTCCTGGCGCCCATAATTCGGGACCCGAATTATTGGGCCGGCTTGTTCAGACCTTTCGCAGGTTCCCTCCGACGGCCCTGATTGACTTATATATTGTAGCTTATTTCATTTTAGCTGTTGGAACTATGGATCCACTCATATTAACTCTGATTATCGGTCTCTTGGGAGCAATTATCCCCGCGGTCTTCATCGCGTATCTTGAGAGGCTTCCGAAGGGGCCTGAGAGTTTTGAGGCTATTTGGCGGGCGATCCGCGAGGGGTCCAACGCTTATCTTAAGCGGCAATTCAAGACTATTGGGATTATTGCAGCTTTTCTCGCGCTTTTTATTTTAGCAGTATTCTCGCTGTTCCCACATCTCGGAGGGCCTAGCTATGCTGTAGCGATGGCTAGCAGCTTCTTGTTGGGTGTGATCTTCTCGCTCATAGCTGCCTACCTTGCTATGGATGCTGCCACTAGGGCGAACGTCAGGACTACCTATGCCGCCTCTCGCGGCGGGATACACGCATTAAGGGTAGCCACCATAGGGGGAGCCTCTCTAGGGCTGGCCGTCATTGCTATGAGCCTCCTCGGCCTTTCGATACTTTATATCATCTTTAGAGACCCGGCGCTCTTGGCCGGCTTTGGGTTTGGTGCTAGCCTGGCGGCGCTCTTTGCACAACTCGGGGGAGGGATATACACTAAGAGCGCGGACATAGGGGCAGACCTTGTGGGGAAGGTGGAGGCTGGGATTCCGGAGGATGATCCGAGGAACCCTGCAGTGATAGCGGACTTGGTTGGCGATAACGTGGGCGACGAGGCGGGGAGGGGTGCCGACCTCTTCGAGTCGGTCACCGCAGAGAATCTCGGCGGAATGATCATAGCGCTGGTCGTCTCCATAGTTCTGTTCGAGGAGGTGAATGAGCTGTACGTCGTGACGCCGCTTATAATTAGGTCGCTGGGAGTGATAGCCACTTTCGCCGGTGTGGCCTGGGCCGTGTCGCGTAAGTCCTTTAGAAGCGCGATAGAGCCGCTCCGAGACGGCCTCCTGTTCTCTAGCATAGTGGCCGCCCTGCTCATGTATTTTGCATCCAGCATCATCTTCGGCTCCACTTTCCTCCCACTCTACGTGGCCATGGTGCTCGGACTGGTGGCCGGCATCCTAATCATGTTTTACAGCGAGTACTACACGGGGCTTCGTTCGCGCTATGTCTCACTAATAGCTGAGAGCTCAGCGGCCGGGCCCGCGATAACCGCCCTTACAGGCATCTCTACGGGGATGATCTCGGCCATGTTGCCGATCGTTACAGTAGTGATTACTGTGGTCGCATCATATATCTTGGGCAGCTATTGGGCATCTCTAGTCGGCCTAAACGACGCTCTGCTGGGCGGCGTCTACGGGACAACGATGGCCACAATGGGCATGCTCTCAACCGCAGGTTTTATCCTAACTATGGATGGCGTCGGACCGATCGTGGACAACGCCGGAGGCATTGCCGAGATGGCGCGCGCAGAGTCTCAGATCAGGCAGCAGCTCGAGCCGCTCGATGCGCTGGGAAACACGACCAAGGCGCTCACGAAGTCCTACGCGATGGGGTCTGCGGCTCTTGCCGCCCTCCTGCTCTTTCAGGCCTTTATCCTCGAGGTGGCGAGGTACCTGGGCGGGATATACGAGTTAGCGGCAATAGGTGCCGAGGAGGCGCAGAAGCTTCTTCAGACAGTAGGTCTGCTGAGCGGTACATTACAGATCAATACGCCCTCAATAATCATCGGTCTCTTCGTCGGCGGGATGGTCCCCTTCCTCTTCTCGGGACAAGCCATGAAGGCTGTTGCTGAGGGTGCCAACAAGATGGTGGATGAGGTTAGGAGGCAGTTCGCAACTATACCAGGACTCCTAAACGGCACTGGTAGGCCTGAGTATGCGAGGTGTGTGGATATATCCACCACTACCGCCCTCCGCCTTATGATAGCTCCGACACTCACAGTAACACTCTCGCCAATAATACTGGGCGTCGTTCTGGGCTGGACGGCGGTGGGGGCGCTGGTGATAGGTGCGACGATCACGGCTATTCCTCTGGCCATCCTTGGGTTCTATGGGGGTGCGGCCATGGATAATGCGAAGAAGCTCCTGGAGATCGAGGGCAAGAAGGGGACGGACGCTCATAAGGCTGCGGTGGTAGGTGACACGCTTGGCGACCCCATGAAGGACACCTATGCGCCGAGCCTCCACATACTCATCAAACTACTGAACACCTTATCACTAGTATTCATACCGCTGTTTATGATAGGGCTGTTGACCCTCTAAGGTCTTTCCCCAAGAGTAACGGGAACGTCTATCCTACTTCCATCCCTGATGATCGTGAGAACTATCAGGTCTCCCGGGCTCGTCCTCTCCACCAGATATGTGAGGAGGTCGTCCATGCTGTTAACCGGCGTGCCATTTATCCCGACGATGATGTCTCCTCCAACAAGGTAAGACTTTCCAGCGACCTGCAGAGTCCTCGTGCCTCCCCTTATACCGGCTCTAGCCGCTGGTCCAGAGGAGGCCACNCTCTCCACTAATAGCCCCTTCTTCACGTCTACGCCTAGCGCGTTCGCAACCAGCTCGTTTATCTCCGAGCCCGTGATGCCGAGATAGCTATACCTGTAGCGGCCATTCTCGATCAGGGCCGGGACTATCCTTTTCACAACGTTTGAGGATACAGCATAGCCTATCCCNGCAAACTGGCCTGTAACTGACTCGATCGCTGTTGCGACCNCAACCACCTCCCCCTTAAGGTTAAGCACAGGTCCCCCCGAGTTACCGGGGTTGATCGCGGCGTCGATCTGGATAACGCTTGGAATCAGGTAGCCGCGGCCCGAGGGTAGGAGCCGCCCTTTCTGACTGACGATTCCAGTTGTGACTGTCCCAGCGAGCTCAAATGGGTTTCCGATAACTATGATCTGCTCGCCTATCCGTAGCTCACTACTGTTTCCGAGTTTGAGGGGTTTCAGCGTAGGACTCTTCCCACCAAGAACTAGTCTAAGGACCGCGAGGTCCGAGTCAGGATCCCTACCCACGAGAGAGGCTTCGTATGCAGAGCCATCCAGAAAATACACATAGAACCTCTCTCCACCCTCAACGACGTGATTATTCGTTACGACGTGCCCCTGCGAATCATATATGAACCCTGAGCCAACGACCTCTCCCACAAAAGAAATGACTGATATCTTTACGACTGAGTCCTTAACCTTTTCATAAATGAGNGTGATGTTGCTCGGAGCGCTTACGTGTACTTGTGGCTCCTGGAGCTCTGATGACTCCAGAGTCCTCACGGACTGATCGNTGGTCTCGAGCCTCTTGCTAAGCGCTTCCAGCTGCCACCTAACTTTACTGAGTTCCGATGCGACCGACTCTATTTGCTGCTGGAAGGTGATGACCTCTAAGAGGAGGAAGAGAGCAATGACCAAGGAGAGTGCTGCAATGATTGTTGCAGCCTTACTCATACCGACCGTTCACAAGCCAGAAGCCGCCTTATACACTTATCGAGCCCAGATCCGTATTGGGCGGCCTTCTTCTCGCGCCACGCGATCTCGGGCGGGAGTCCTGCCAGCGCGGCAGTTTCACGTAAAATCAGCTTCCTTACGCCGCCCATGATCTTCATGCTAGCCGGAGTCCTAAGCCCCATCGCGACAACCATCGGATCTAGGTAGGGGAGGGTAAGCATGCAGCCAGCTAGGGCCGAGGAGATGTAGTCCCGCGGAACCCCCTCCCTCCACAGGGTATCCAAGTCACGCATAACCGCGGACTGAAGATCGCCTCTTTCACGCATGAGCCTCAGATGCCTCATATAGCCTCCGAATAGTTCATCTGCTCCTTGTCCAGCAATTACCTGTCGTCTGCTCTGGCTTCGCGCGACTTGCGAGGCTACGTAGACCATGACTGCTAGGGCCATGTCCATGGGTCTCGACAAAGGCATGATTTTCCTCAAATAAGTGAGGGTGGATGCGACGTCCTCTGTTCGTAGAGACGCCTCGACAAGGTCGAGCCTCATACGGCGCGATGATTCTCTCGCCACACGAAGATCATGCGATCCCTCCAGACCGACCGCGATCGGCAGGGGATCTAGGCCACAGTCCACCATGATTTTGGTGAGCAGCGAGCTATCTAGACCCCCGGAGAATAGAACCGCACATCCCGAGGCCACGCTTGACTTGACGGCGCTGTATAGTAGCTCTACCAGCATCTCGGCGGCCTCCTTGAGTCCGCGGACCTCGAGGAGCTGCTCGGGAAAGAGACCCTCAGAGCTGTACCTTACTGCTCCAAAGCTTAACTCGGCTGTTGAGCGTACTGGAACAGGTGTGAGGTCTAGGGAGTCAAACCTCGGTAGGGATGATGCAACCATAGACTCGCCTGAAGTGTGTAGGTAGGTGGGTGGAGAGCCAAGCGTGCCCACATGGAGCGTGATTCTTCCGGGCCCAACTATTGCCTCCGACTCGAAGGGTGAGTCCGCGAGAGACTCGGCACCGAGAATATCCCGCGGCCTCATAGAGATCTCGAGGCCACCGCTTCTCTGCCGAACGACCTGCCCTGTCAGACTATAGGCAATAACGAGGAGGGAATATTCGCCCTCGGCCAGCTCGGCCGGCGATATCTTAGACTGGTCGCCCCAGATCTCGACGCGCGGCCAGACATGGGCCAGTCTGAGAAACTCGCCAACCACACCACCCAATATTCTCTTTTTGGGCGAGATTATGGCCGTGAATAGGGCCATCCCCCACTCAAGGGGCGTACCTAATCTTTATTTCTTAACGGTACGCTGGAGGCGCTTTGCCACACGCCTCTTTATCGGGTCGGGGAGCAGTAACTCTCTGTCCCCCCTGACGGAGGGGTGATAGGGGTCGACCAGAATGACCTCGAACCATTTGTAGAGGCTGTCATAGGTAAGTGGATACCCACCCAGCGGGTAGAGATTTGGAAACTTCTTTCTACACCTGTTTATGGCCTCTTCGAGCATGGTCACGTTTACTTTATGGAGGACTGTGCCGAGAGCTTTCGGCCTTCTCCCCGAGTTGGGTCGTGGCCTACTAAACCCGCCCCTCCGAACCCTCACGCGGACTACAACGAAGCCTCTCTTGTCTTTATAGCCCAAGCTCCTCGCCCTGTCGAGGCGTAGCGGCTTATCGACCCTCACAACCGCCGGCTCCCTCCGCCACTTAATCCTCCTCTCCCTCATTAGGGCGACAAGCTCGGGCGGTTTTTCCCTCCACAGCTCATTCAGCCTCGAGTACAGACCCATAGCTATTCCTCCTCCCACAACGTAGACGCTGTCCTGCAGCTCTCCTCCCCTACCCTCGATAAATACCCTAGCCCCAGCCCCTGGGCAGGGCTGTGGAATAATTTCTTTATATAGTCACAAGCGAGTAGAGCCTCTGTGCTCAAGGTTAGGTCTGGACGGGTCCTGGGGCGCTGGGAGTGGGGACAGCCCATGTGTGACGCATGCCTCTTAGAGATCGAGGAGGGCGTCGAGCCGCTCAAGTGCGAGAACTGCGGCGCCAACTTCCACCCTGACTGCTACACTAGCCTTAAGAACACCAAGGCGGTATGTCCTAAGTGTAAGGTGACGCTCGAATGAGTAGGGAAGAAGAGGGGGCGGACGTCGGCGCGGAAGAGGAAGAGGTGGTGGTTGACGCTATAGAGACCCCCCGTGGCCGCGTCCCCGAGTTTGACAGCACCTTCAAAGCACTCGAAAGGATCACTGCACGTCTCCTCGAACAGGATGAAAAGATAGAGGCTCTGGCGAAGAGAGTGGCATCGCGACATGAGCAACTCGAGAGCGCCGAGTTAAAAGAGCTTCTTTCAAATCTAAGGGAGGAAATCTCGCGCTTAGAGTCTAGGCTTGCCACTATGGAGGAGATTCTTGCCGAGATAAATGAGAGGTTAAGCATACTAGATTACATGGCTGATATAGTTGAGAGATACGTGAAGTTCGAGAGGGACTAGGAGAGGCCCCTAAGTATCCCTCCTCGGAGCTCCTGCTTAATCCTCTCAAGCTCGCGCCGTTCCGTCTCAAGCTTATTGATATCCTGGAGGAGCTGCGACCTTTTACGCTCCAGCCGCCTAACCTCTTCGGCAAGTTCTGAGAGTCGCTTATTAAAATCCTCCACCATNGCTTTAGCTGATTCAAGCTTGGCTATCTCCTCCCTCTTCCTCTCCTCAAGCCTCACCAGCCTCTCGAGGCGGGCCTCCCTAATCTTGAACTTTCTATCGAGCTCCTTCACAACCTTATCGATCTGCTGGGAGGCGGCTTGAAGGGTGGCCAGATAGGTCTCCTTCAGCTCCTTAATACTGTTTTCCAGCTCGGTCTTCTTCTCCTCCAATGCAGCGACCTCGCTCTCAAAACCGCGTAGGGCGGCCTCCTTCTCCTCCACACTCTCCTTAAGGGATGACAGCTCCTTCTTCAGTATCTCGAGGTTCCTTCTCTCCTGCTCAAGCTCCTCTCTCTCCCGGATTATCGCGTTTCTGGCCTTCTCCAGCACNTCCACCTGCTCCTTCTGAAACTCCAGCAGCCTGCTGAGCTCCGTCTGCTGCTCCTGAAAGATTGATAGGTAGGAGACGAGTGACTTAAGGACCGCGACACCCTCGAGGAACCTGTCGACGAGGTAGTCCGGCTGAGTAGTGGCGAGGGCCTCGACCCTCTGGGAAAGCTTTTCAAGCGAAGACTTAATATCCCCCAACTCCGCGGCGCCGCTTTTCCGGACCTCCTCCGAGAGTCTAAGCTCGAGCTCCTCAAGTCGCTCCAATATATTTTTCAAGTTCATGTTAATGGCCTCGAGCTCCTCGGACCTGCGGCCTATTATTGACCCCATCTCTCTGTATCCACCTCACATTATTTGCATATAAATCTATCAATCGGTTCGCCTTGGAGGGGCTTTTCGGCGGGGTGTCGGGGGCGTACTTATATATCGCGTAGGTGCTATAGGGTTTGTCTATGATTACTCAGGTCAGTGAGGCGTTGGCCAGGTTCAGCAGGATAGGCGCTATGGTATCGTTTCTAGGGGCCATCCATTCGCTAAGCCTGCTCTTGACCTGGTTCTCGATAAACTATGATAACGTTGGCCGTAGCCTGATCTCAGGCTACACCTTCAGCGAGCCCCTCATAATATCTCTCGTGGCAGGAGGCATCGCGGGGGTGGCGGGCATCCTCGCCAGCTCGCTTAGGCAGATCTCTAAGATAAGAGTTGTTCTTCCAACACTCTCCTTCACCTCAGCAGGACTCGCGCTCTTCTCCCCCCTATACACGTACCTAGTCAAGCTGCCCTCCTTCCAGCTTTCATATACACCGGAGTTCGGTATGTTCGGAGCCCTCATAACAGGTGTGGCGATCACCGGGAGTGCGGTTCTAGCGACGGTGGCCAGCATTAGGACGAAGTCCACTGTGTATTTAGGGCCGCCTCCCCCGTGGGCGACGCAGGAGCTTGAGTTGGCCCGCGGGCCGGGCGAGGGGGGTGTTGAGGGGCAGGAGGTTCAGGTCCCCGAGGTCTGGGAAGAGACAACGAGGGTTGAGACAACACAGCCTATGCCGAGCCAGCCAAGCAGCCAGGCACCGACGGGTGGGAACTGCCTGATATGCGGCGACACTATTCCTAGCGGAGATCTAGCGACCTGTAAGGGGTGCGGGGCAACATTCCACAAGGACTGCATGAATGTATGGATAGATCTCGGAAATAGATGCCCATCTTGCAACGCAGAGCTCACATCATGAAGCCGTTTATAGTCGTAGAGGATGGGCTTGCGGTTCTCCGTGGTTAGACATCTATATTATCCTCGTATTTTCTTTTGAGGGAGATGCCGGAGAGCCTATTCGAAAAAGTTACTAGCTTGGCCCTGAGAAGAGGAATATTCTACCCCACGGCCGAGATTTACCGGGGACCAGCCGGCTTCTATGACCTCGGGCCGTTAGGAGCCCTCATGAAGATGAACTTGGTGAACTACTGGATCGACGAGTTTGTGAGGCGCGAAAGCTCATATGAGGTGTACCTAATTGACGGCGCACTCATACTCCCCTACAGCGTCCTCAAGGCCTCGGGACATGCGGATAAGTTCACGGATCCCAAGGCGGAGTGCTATGTCTGCAGGAGAATCTACAGGCTTGACCAACTGATTGAGGAAGCTAAGGGCGTTAGAGTCGAGGGGAAGCAGATTGAGGAACTAGCTGCGCTTGTGGCTCAGCTTGGAGTAAGGTGCCCTCACTGCGGCGGTGAGCTTTCCGAGATAAAGCCCCACAACCTAATGTTCAGGCTAACCGTGGGCGGAGCCGAGGAGGTGTCGTTTCTGAGGCCCGAGACAGCCCAGAACATCTTCATAGGCTTCAAGAGGATAGTCTACGCAATGAGGGCCCGCCTGCCATTCGCGGTGGCGCAGATCGGAAGATCCTTTAGAAACGAGATATCACCCCGCCAATCAATCATCAGGCTCAGGGAGTTCAGCCAGATGGAAATAGAGGTCTTCATACCTCCCAGCGATGATCAAGGCCCCTCAGGGCTTCAAGACGTTGGAGGGACAGAGATTCGGATCCTGACTAGGGAGGAGCAGCTGAAAGGTGGGAGTGAGCCTATAGTGATTAGCGCGACCGACGCCTACGAGGAGGGGATTGTGCCTAACCGCTACCTAGCCTACTACCTCGCAAAGGAGGTTAGATTCTTCAAGGCCCTCGGAATCCCGCCTGAGAGTATGAGGTTTAGGCACCTTCTCCCCGAGGAGACACCCCACTATTCCGGCGGCAACTTCGACTTGGAGGTCGGATTCTCCTTCGGTTGGAAGGAGATCGTAGGTAATGCTTATAGACGTGACTATGACCTGACCGTGCACTCGACACATTCGGGCGAGGACCTATCCGTAGACTACGACGGCAGGAAGGTCGTGCCCCACGTTGTCGAGCCCTCATTCGGCATCGAGAGGATACTCTACGCAATCCTCGAATTCGCGTATACCGAGGGGGCCCGGGACTGGCCCATCCTTAGGATGCCTAGGCCCATTTCCCCCATAAAGGCGGCTATCCTGCCCCTCATGGATAAGGAGGAGCTCGTGACAAAAGCTCGTGAAGTATATGGTTCTTTGAGGAATAGCAGGCTCCCACTTTACGTGGTGTATGATAGTCGTGGATCTATAGGAAGGAGATACGCAAGGTATGATGAGGTGGGAGCAAACCTCTGCATCACAATCGACTACCAGACGCTCCAAGATAACACCGTGACGGTGAGGGATAGGGACACCGCCCAGCAGGTCAGGGTCCCAATCAAGGATCTAGAGGATTTGATATTCAAGGACATGTATAGAGATATGTAGGGTTGGAGAGCGAGGAGTTAAACCGCGTAAAGGGGGGGTTAGCACGCCTCATAGTAGGTGTGACTGGGCCGCCAGGCTCAGGGAAGACAACTCTTGCTCAGAGGGCGGCGGAGCTTCTCTCTAGGGATGGAATTCCTGTGGGAGGATTTGTGACGAGGGAAGTGAGGCGGGGGGCGGCCAGGATTGGCTTCGACATAGTCGAGCTCGGACTTGGTCGAGTAACGCCACTGGCGAGGGTTGAGGCGCATGGCGGGCCTAGGATCGGCCGCTACGTTGTGTACTTGGAGAACTTGGAGAGGGCTCTGTCAGATACCGTTGATAGATCGCTTGAGGCGGGCGATGTGGTTGTGATCGACGAGGTGGGACCTATGGAGCTTCTGAGCGATGGCTTTAGGTCGAGGGTTAGGCGGGTCCTCTCTGAGGCTCAGCGGGCTCTCCTAACTTTCCACTATTACTCTAAAGATCCCTTGGTTACGGCGGTGAGAGAAGGGGTAGGGGAGCTGATCGTTGTGAGGAGGGGGGAGGCGATGCGGGCGGCCGAGAGGGTTGCAGCATTACTGGGGAAGGCTCGATGAACTGATGTCTGGCCCCTCGGAGATCCCATTCAAGACTAAGATGATCGTTGAGGGTGCTGCTAAACTTTTAGTCCCCGTATTCGAGGAAATGCCAGCCTCCTCCAAGATGCCCGCATTCTATAATCCAGCCTCGAAGGCCTCAAGGGACCTAGCGGTGTTGGCGGTAAACGCCTATTTCAGGGGGGCCAGTTGCCGCTTATTCGCCGAACCCCTTGCCGGAGCCGGAGCTCGGGCCGTAAGACTGCTGCTTGAGACTAATGTGGCGCGGGAGGGGGTAGCGGGAGACATTAATCCATGGGCCGTAGCCCTCTCACGCACCAACGCGGAGCTAAATGGTCTCTCTGAAACGCTTAGGGTGGAGCACAGTGATGCAAACTTACTGTTAGCGCGGCTTGCGTTAGAGGGGAGGGCAAGTTATGTCGATATAGACCCCTTTGGCTCGCCGATCAGATTCCTAGAGTCCGCCCTGAGGGCCACGGAGAGGAATGGTCTCTTGGGCGTCTCGGCCACAGACCTGGCCGCACTCTCGGGATCCTCACGCAGGACAGCATACTGGAGATACGGCCTAACTCTTAGCAAGACCGTCTTCTTCAAAGAAGTCGCCATAAGGGCACTCGCAGGTGTTGTCGCCAGATCCTCTAGCCGCCTAGGCCTCGCAGCTACACCCGTTGTCTCAGCTGTCTACAGGCACTTCGTAAGAGTCTTTTTCAGGGTTGAGCGCGGCAAAAGCAAAGCTTACGCAGCCTCAAGGATGGTTGGATACCTCGCCCACTGCAGAAGTTGCCTCAACACCATGAAACTTGAACGGCTAGAGGATTGGAGCAGAAGCTGCTCAATCTGCGGCCACGAAAACGTTCTACTCGGTCCAATCTGGCTGGGGCCCCTGACCGACGGGGCTATCGTCCAGAGGATCCTATCATCCGAACTCGCGTCCGACGACACATATAGTGAGGTGTTAAGGTTGATTCGGAGACTCGACCAAGAACTCCAAGACATACCCTGGTCCTACCCCATCAGCGAGTTATCCAGGAGGGCTAAGACCTCTCCTCCAAGGCCCGGGGAGATTCTCGAAAAACTCGTCGAAATCGGCTACAGAGCCTCGGCCACCCACTACGACCCATCCTCAATAAAGACCGACGCTCCCGTGACAATACTCACGAGCCTCGTGGCTGAGCACAGGTCAAAATAGAGGCATGGTCAGCCTTTCCTAAGCGTCCCTGATCTCCGACTAGCTCGTCTGCTTTGTCCTAATGTTCTCGGCTATGTATAGCTTGGCTATATAGATCGTGGCCAATAGTAGAAGCAGGACCGCAGCGACGCGGCCTATGTCGGGGAGAAATATTGAGGGCGTGATCAATAGGGAGGCGGCTGCCAAGGTTGTTGGAAGAAGAATAACGAGAATCACAGCAAACAGTGTCTCGACAACCTTTCTGTCCGATATCAAGGTTGCTAGGGAGCCGAGCCAGCTGTCCTTAACAGGCACCCTAGCCAATGGTTCTCCCCCAATCCCGAAAACCATGGATGCGAGGTCCGCGAAGAGGGCGGGTTTACCGGCGGCGAAGCCGTTTTGCCTTACTAAGCCATAGAGGATCCCGTCTTTAACTATCCGGATTTCTTGGGACGCGGTGTAAACATTCAGCCCATGTAGTTTCGCGACCCTCCATACAGCCCTGATGACATCCTCAGTGATTTTGAGTGTGAGTTTCTCGTCGAAATAGCCCAAGAGGAGCGGGTCTACGGATATCACCCTATTCACGCTTATTGCGCCGACCTTGAAGCCAGGGAATCCAGCTTGGATGGAGGCCAGATCCATCCCATGATTGAGCTGCTGCTTAACCCACTCCTCAGCCCTACTGAAGGCTTCAGACATCAATTAGCACGTCCAACCCGCTTCAATAAATAGCATTCCGACCCCCGACAGGCCGACAGCTCCTTTACACCCACGAGCAATACCATCCCACGAGGAAAACGATACATTAGGTAGGAGAAGGGGCGGAGATGTTGTGCGGACTTTTCTGCAAGATTCTGGAGGAGCTGGAGGGTAGTGGTCAGCGGACAGGATGATTACTCGCGTTGTTGTGTCGTCACGCCGCTTTCCTGCTTTACAGGGGCGGTCGGCAGAGACACTTTGACCACAACCCTATCCCCGTCTGATAATCCATATTTTCCGCGAAGATAAACTGGGGAGATCACCTCTATCACGTTCTCGCCATAATGCGTTCTCTCGATAAACAAGATCGCGCAGATATCGCTCTGGTTGAATGTGGCGAGTATGGCGCGCGCTCCTCCATAACTTCTATGCTGGTCCCTGAAACCCTCGATTATTATATCCGCGTATCTGGATATGAGGCGCTTGTTCTGGATCGAGTCCCATGAGAGCAGGTTGATGTTGAGTGTCCCTGGGTACGGGTCGAAGCCCAGCTTTTCGCGGATCTGGTTCTTATACCAAGGCAGCGAGATATAGTATGCCCCCTCTCCAAGCCCACTGAAGACACGGCCATCTAGAACGACCTCGATGGGCCTATCTAGGACCCTTTTAAGCTCCGTGTAAAGCTCGGACAGCTCGTTAACCCCCTTGCTGGTCAACCTAACGTAGCAGCTTCGCCCCACCATTCTTCTCTCTATCAGGCCCTCCTTCTCCAGATTAATCATAATCCGGGAGACAGACTGCTGCGATGTCCCCAAGTATCGGGCGAGAATGGGGGTTGTGGTGTGAACGCTATTGCTGAAGCCCTTCTGCTCATATAAATAGGCTAAAAGCCGTATGTGTAGTGTGTTTAGCCTCATCTAACCTACAATATTATGGCGTTATACCACCTCATTAGTTTTACCCAATTCTGAGATGCTAAACGTATTCGAGATTAAACAGGGACGGCCTCCAGCCTCGCATAGTTATTACGGCCTAATACGAGTATGTCGATCCCATTACCGCTGGCCGCGTCCCTCGCCATACCGGCCTTAACAGCCTTGATAGCCAACTCCCTCAGCTCCTCCAAACTTGCCCCAGGCCTATACCCTGTCTCAAGAACGCCGGAAGCTATCTCGGCGCCACTCCCCACTGCCGCGAACTCGTCCTCAATAATAGAGCCAAGGGGGTCGAGCACGTAGATGTGCGGCCCAAGCGGGTCAACACCTCCGACTATTGTCTCGGTGAAATAGGGGAAGAACCTGCTTCCGAACAGATAGTTTGAGATTATCTTAGCGACCGTGTTTATCTTTGGCAGACGGCCTTCCTCTATTATGTAGAGGTTTATGAGGGCCTTTGCCTCCCTAATGATGTCCTGCATGTCCGACACGAGCCCAGCACAAGCCACGCCCGCGTTAGGCGTGAGTTGGAAGATCTTCCTAGCATTCTTGGAGACGACGAAGTTACCGTATGATAGACGCTTTTCAGATCCAAGTACGACACCTTCGGCACCCTTTATCCCGACGGTAGTTGCGCCAGGAATCAGGTAATATCCCTGCTGCACAACACTTCTCGGCACGCCCAGCTTTTAAGTATTATTCCGTCACGTACAAACTCTAACCATTGAAATCATACCGAAATAGCTAGATTTTCTTTGTGTGGGGTAGTCCAAGCAGATCATTAACGACTGGCCTATACACTCTTATCCTGCCGAGCTCCTCTCCGAGGCCATCCATACTCGTCAAGGCCTAGCGCGTTCGCAACCAGCTCGTTTATCTCCGAGCCCGTGATGCCGAGATAGCTATACCTGTAGCGGCCATTCTCGATCAGGGCCGGGACTA
>AWOC01000015.1 GCA_000494185.1 Candidatus Calditenuaceae archaeon JGI OTU-3
AGAGGTTCTAGAGGATCTGAGGAGACAGTCTTGATACCGCGTCCCTCAACTCCGCTATGAACCTTCTGTGCCACCTCTCGAAGCCTTCAGGGCTAGTCGGGTANTCGTTGTAGAGTGATATGAGTCTTCTGCTCTTCTCGGCAGTTAGCCTGAGCCCTTTAGCAAGCAGTGGTCGCTGCCTCACCGCCTTCCGCAGATCCGCGTCCAGGAGTAGGCGGATAAGGCTGTTAAGTCTGGGGAATCTCGGGTGCTCNCTCCTCTTGATGCTTTCCACATCCTCCTGCGAGAGGAAGTACTTCATCCCAAAGCTGATCTCCTCGTTCGTTAAGCTTTGTAGATACTTCCTGAGAACCTCGAAGCTCGCCATCTGATATCCCCTCCTCCTCACATACTCCACATTGTATCTCCATAGAGCCTCCTCGCTAAAGTCGCCCGACTCGACCGCCTCGACCAAGCACCTGCCGAGCAGGACACTAGCCTCTAATGCAGGGCCTATCCCACCCGCATCAATGGGCCTAGGCATCCAAGCAGAATCTCCAATAATTGCGAATCCGTTCGCAACGAGGCAGTCGTTTTGCCGCCTAACCGGGACCTGCCAGATGTTGAATGTGTTTTCGGCGTCGAGGGGGGAAGAGGATGGCCGAGGCCTGGCTATCGCCCTATTGGCCGCTATGTACTGCTCTATCAGGCCCTTCAGTGTGTCATTCCTCTGCAGAAGCCTGTTTCTCTTGTCGAGAAGCTTCTTCATCACGCCCAGCCCAACATTCATCTTCGTCTCCCCCTTCGGGAAGACCCATGAGTACCCACCCGGTGCAATAATTTGGTCGAGATGGATAATGCAGTATTTCGGGTCAAACCAGGACTCATCGTCTGAGACACGCTCAAACTCTACGATGTAGCGCCCAGTCCCTATAAGGTCGTTATCCTTGTCTATCTCCCTCTCTATGAAGCTACTGATTGTTAGTCCTGACCTGAGGATCGAGGCTGAGCCTGTAGCGTCCACCACAACCTTAGCGGTAATCCTTTGTTCCCGCTTCATCCTAGTGTTCTGGCCGTAGACTCCCACCACGTAGCCATCATCAATGATTAGACCCCTTGCATCAAACTCGTGGATTACCTCAACCCCCTTCTTCTCGAGGTACTCAAGCTGCTTAAGCGCCCATACCTTTCTGTTCAGGATGTATCCCTCACCGTCGAAGAGTACTCTAGACTCGTGGTCCGGCGAGTAGACAACTACGCCCTCAACCCTNTGCTCGATCTCGGGGTATCCATAGGATATTCCTATGCTTGAGCAGGCAAAGTCGAGGCTCTTCTTACTCACGGCGTCGCCGCAGGACCAACCGCTTCTCGTCTTCTTACCGAACTCGTCAGCCCTGTTCCTGTCGAGCAGGCAGACCCTCAGACCCCCCCTCGATAGTGTGGCAACAGCCATCGCGGTGTGGGCTCCTGCCACGCCTCCCCCTACCACGACAACGTCGTAGTCCCTATTCACGGGAGATGGAATACGGGGCCCCGATATATAATGGATAACCGCCTAAACGAGTCTCACACTAACCCCCTATCGCCACGTCCTAAATGCGGGGTGGGGGGTTGCTAGATATCTGGCCTCTGATGCCACTCTCCCCCTTGGCGGGCCCTTAGGAGGCGCTCGGCCCTTTTGGCGTCGGTGACGTTTGTGACCCTAAACATGAAGAGAAGCTTCTCGTCCAGAAACCTTAGGGAGCGCCTGTAAAAATAGAGTACGTTTCTTATCTTCTGAACTATCAAGTCCATATCCTCGCTACCCGATGACTCTGCGGCCTCAAGAAACTCAAACTTCCTGAAGCAAGAAAAGAGGTAATCACTCCTCCCATTAGCGTCCCTTATGATAGCAGCCGTAAACTTCTCGCAGGCATCGAGGAGGAGCTTTGTGAAGGACTGTGTGAGGAGGGGTGAGTCGCAGGGGAGAATTAGGAAGCGCTCCGACTTTGAGCTCAACATACTCTCTTTTAGGACCCTAGTAAGCCCCGGCGGATATATCTCGAGCTTGGCGAAATACTTCTCCGCCACATCGGCGTAGGCCTTTCCCGCCTCCTCACGACCCGCCGCTATTATTATCTCATCCACCTCATCGGGGACCGCCTCAAGGACATACTCTATCAGTGGCTTCTCGAGCACGCGGTAAATTCCCCGCTGAACTCCAGCTATTTCTGGAAAATCTGTAAGTATAAGTGCGGTCGAGGCCATGCTTGTCATCTGGAAATATGCGGCGAGGCCGAATTATAAGCTATTCTTAGATCTCTCAGAATCTGTAAGTATTTCCTCGAGAGTATCGCAGCATGGCGTGTACAAAAGCTAAATACAGTGAGCGGGTCTTTGCGGGGATTGAAAGTCGATGAAGAACCCATTCAAGAAGGAGCAGGTGGCTGGTAAGGGATTCGTGGCCTCTGACAGCCGCTATCTTGAGATCTTAACAGCCCTGAAGATCCAGTCCGAGAAGCTGAACAGGACCGCTCAACGCCTCGTCGCGAGGGGGAAGGACCTCTTCGAGCAGTGTGTTCGGGCGCAGCAGGAGGGTGACTCAGGTAGAGCAACGATCTACGCCAACGAGATAGCCCAGTTGAGAAAGATGTCAAGAATAATCGTGAGGAGTCAGCTCTCGCTCGAGAAGGTAATACTTAGGCTGGAGACGGTTAAGGAGTTTGGCGATGTAATGCATGTTCTTGGGCCAGCGACCGCTATAATCAGGCAGGTTCAGTCAGACCTTGCCGGCATCGTACCTGAAGTGGCTCAAAATCTAAAGTATGTCGACGAGATGCTTGAAGGGTTGATAATAGAGGCCGGAACGGTCTCCGGCTCCATCATTAACGTGTCAGTTAGCGATGGCGAGGCCCAAAAGATCCTTCAGGAAGCCTCGGAGGTTGCTGCTCAAAGAATGAAGACGGCATTCCCGGAGATTCCAGACACGCTGAAAGCCAGCGAGGCTGGAGCCGAGACGAGGACCATCTAACGGCATTAGCGTCTACGTAATAATCCCCCAAACCCACTTCTGTAAACCCTTTTTCTCTCGAACCATCTCTAGTTAATGGTGAGCAGGGCCTTGTTTAAAGTGGCCGTCGCAGCCTGCAGCGCGCTGGTAGTCTACGAGGACGCGATACTGCTAGTAAAGCGTGGTCGGGAGCCGGCGCGAGGGCTATGGGCACTCCCCGGAGGGGTAGTTGAGTGGGGCGAGCGGGTTAGGGACGCTGTGCGGAGGGAGGTGCTTGAGGAGACGGGTGTCGAGATTGAGGTTGGTGAAATCGTTGATGCGGTTGATGTGCTCTATAGGGAGGGTGGCGAGCTGCTTTACCACTACGTCGTCGTCTGTTTCAGAGGATACTACCTTAGAGGCGAGCCTACGCCTGGGGGAGACGCGGAAGATGCTCGATGGGTGCCGGTGCGCGAGCTCAACCAGTACAAACTGACTCCGACCACTNTGAACGTCTTGGAAAAGCGGCTGAGACCTATTTTATGAAGATAGGCGCCGAGTCCCTGATAATGCGCGGAGAGGCTTGTCTTAGGCCGATATAGTGCTTGGTGAGCTCTACTAGAGCCCTGTGAACAGCCCCCGAGTAGAACCTCAAACCGCTGACGTTGGCCGCGCGGAGAATGCGGTCGACGTCCTGCTCCTCTAGGTGCGCAACATCACCCGACCCTGATCCATAGATGAACCCCCACGGCCCAGAGAAAGAGATCATGAAGCAGACAAGCTCAGATACGCGGGGAAAAACACTAGAGGCTGTTAACCTAATGGAATGGAACGAGAAAGGGTTGTGGACGGGGGAGGTTGCTTGGGTAGCGAGGACACCCCTGTCCGAGAGCTTAGACCTCGCCAACTTGTAGAACTCCTCNGTATAGAGCAGGTAGGAGGGTCCACCCTCGAGAGGGTCTGTTACGTCGACTATAATCACATCCAGGGCCTTGCCGTCCCAGCGTTCGAGCCACTTGCGGCCGTCCTCGTAGACGAGTTTAACCCGTGTATCTTCATACACATTCGCGGAGAGNTGTGGGAGGTGGCTTCTACAGAGCTCCACGACCCTCTGGTCGAGGTCAATCATGTATATCTCTTCAACGGTCTTCCATCGAGCAACTTCACGAACCGTACTACCCTCACCACCGCCGATCACAGCCACNCTCNTAGGAGTCCCATGCATAACCATGGCCGGATGAACGAGCGTCTCGTGGTAGATGTGTTCGTCGAGTAGTGAAGACTGCATCTTTCCGTCCAGGAGGAGGCACCTGCCGAAGGGCTCTGTATCGAGGATTGACAGGCGCTGATATGGAGTCTGCTCCTCGTGAACGACCTCTCTGACCCGATAGGCTTCAAGTATGTCTTCTGAGATCCACTCTGTCCACCAACGTCCGCTACTCCGCTCTTTTTGCCTGTTTCTCATAGGTCTCGACTCCGANNCTGACACGCCTGTCGACGGCCACCCCCCTAATTATCTCGAAGACGCTGCTGTCCCTAGGGTTAAGCCTCGACACTATTATTTCATAAGCTTTCCAAGGATCAGCCTTCTCGCCGCATGTAAATATATCGACAGAGGCGTACTTTATTTCAGGCCAAGTGTGTATAGCTATATGGCTCTCCTTGATCACGACTATTGCCGAGACACCACCACCTCCCCCAAACCTCTCGGCGTATCTGCCGACAATGCTTGCGCCGCTCTGCTCCGCAGCCTCTACGAGGAGGTTAAGGAGACCGGAGGCGTCCTTCATTAAATCATCGTCGCATCCAAACAACTCTACTATTAGGTGCCTGCCGACACCCTTTGTAGCCTCGTTAAGGCGCCCAGCCCGGCTCCCACCCCTCATTGCGGCGTATTTAAGTATCTTAAACCACCATATATAATTTAAATCTACGCGAAGTGAACCGGGAGTAAAATGTTTTATAAAAAGTCCAGCGGTTATAAATCAGATTAGAGGGATGAGTGAGAAGAAAAAGAGTGTCCAGCTCCGCGTTGCTGAGGCCAAGCAGAGGGATGTGGGGCGGAGGATCGCGCGGGTCGACAGCTCTGCTTATAGGGAGCTCGACCTTACGACTGGTGATGCTATCGAGATCGTGGGTAAGAGGACGACTGTTGCGATAGTGTGGCCTCCATATCGGGAAGATGATAATCAGATGCTTATACGGATTGACAGCGAGATAAGGCGTAACGCTGGCGTTAATGTAGGAGACTACGTCTCGATTCGGAAGGCAGAGCTGGCTCAGGCGGCCAAGGTTGTGCTGGCACCCTTCGAGAATCTTCCCTTCGTAGGAGACTTCGCGAGGATAGTTAAGGTTCAGCTCCTGAACACGCCCATAGCAAACGGCGACGTCATCGTTGTCCCGATCTTGGGAATGGGTGTTGAGCTGAAGGTAGTCCAGACCTCGCCTCGCGGTCTCGTGAAGGTCACGGAGAACACGCTTGTGGAGGTTAGCAGCACCCCGATCAAGAGGGGNGAGGAGATAACAGGCGTCACATACGAGGATATCGGGGGTCTGTCGGAGGAGCTCCAGAGAATCAGAGAGATAGTNGAACTTCCCCTGAAGCATCCGGAGCTCTTCAGGCACCTAGGGATAGAGCCTCCCAAGGGNATTATACTCTACGGCCCGCCAGGGACAGGCAAGACCCTCATAGCTAAGGCTCTGGCTAACGAGACTGGAGCAGCCTTCTTGACCATAAACGGGCCCGAGATAATGAGCAAGTTCTACGGTGAGAGTGAGGCAAGGCTGAGAGAGGTGTTCCAGGAGGCTGAGCAAAGAGCTCCAAGCATAATTTTCATCGACGAGCTTGATGCCATNGCACCAAAGAGGGGCGAGGTTACTGGGGAGGTCGAGAGGCGGGTTGTTTCGCAGCTTCTAACACTTCTAGACGGTTTGAAGAGCAGAGGACAGGTCATCGTCATCGGCGCCACCAACCGCATCGAGGCGATCGATCCTGCTCTAAGGAGGCCAGGAAGGTTTGACAGGGAGATTCGGATCGGCGTGCCCGACAGGAACGGGAGAAAGGAGATCCTGCAGATCCATACCAGGCGGATGCCGCTCGCGTCNGACGTAAATCTTGACGAGCTGGCCGATATAACGCACGGTTTCACGGGTGCCGATATCGCAGCCCTATGCAGGGAGGCCGCCATGAACGCTCTTCGACGTTTTCTCCCAAAGATAGACCTAGAAAAGACGGTGATACCGGCGGAAGTGCTGGAGGAGCTGAAAGTGACTAGGGAGGACTTCGCCCAAGCCCTGACCTATGTCCAGCCCTCAGCGTTGAGGGAGGTCATCATGGANATACCGAACGTGACTTGGGACATGATCGGTGGGCTGGAGGAGGTGAAGCAGCAGNTNAAGGAGGCTGTTGAGTGGCCCATCAAGTATCCCCAAATCTTCAAGAGGCTCGGCATAAGGCCTCCGCGTGGCATACTCCTCTACGGGCCGCCAGGGGTCGGCAAGACACTCCTAGCTAAAGCAGTCGCCACAGAGAGCCAAGCCAACTTTATCAGCGTCAGGGGGCCGGAGGTCCTGAGCAAGTGGGTAGGTGAATCGGAGAAGGCTATCAGAGAGATCTTCNGGAGAGCGCGGGAGGCAGCACCATGCATAATATTTTTCGACGAGCTCGACTCCATAGCGCCTAGAAGGGGACTCCACACAGACTCCGGTGTGACTGATAGGATGGTTAACCAGCTCTTGACAGAGATGGATGGAATGATGACCCTAAAGGAAGTGGTAGTTATAGGCGCAACCAACAGGCCCGACATCCTTGACCCAGCTCTACTGAGACCTGGCCGCTTCGACAGAGTGATCTANGTCCCGCCGCCGGATAGGCAGGCGAGGCTCCAGATCCTTAAGGTACACACAAGAAGCATGCCCCTCGCGCCTGACGTCGATCTTAACCAGCTCGCAGCCCTAACAGAGGGCTACTCGGGCGCCGACTTGGAGGCGGTCTGTAGGGAGGCTGCCCTGTCAGCCGCAAGGGAGAACATGGATGCCGACCGCGTCGAGTGGCGGCACTTTATGCAGGCTCTCCAGAAGGTGGCGCCGAGCATAACTGACGATCTTAAGAGGGAGTACGACAGGATCATGAAAGAGTTCAAGAAGTCCATAGCGTACATCTCGTGAATCTCAGAGCTAGGTTAAATAGTGGCTGAAGAGGAGACGGAATTAGATGGAGCATACCGCGACGTGGGTAGGCCTAACTATGATTCTGCTCGGCGTGGCAGGTGTATTCCTGACATATTCAGGCGTCTCTAACACATTTATTCATGGTATGCAGGCAATCTCAGCGCTACTTCTCCTGCTAGGAATCATGATATTTGCTGGCGGTATCGCACGTGGCGGTTTTCCGAGGATAAGCTCCGCTCAGCTCTCCGCTATAGGAGTCGCTGCCTCTACCTCGGCTGCCCTGCTGACAGTCGCGGCCACGACCTATTACGGCCCCTTCGCGCTCCTGAAGTCTGAGGAGCCCGTTACCGTTTCGCCGATCAAGGTCATTATAGATATCGTTCCGGGTTCCTGGGACCCTCAGCAGCCCGATAACTACGTCCCCAAGAACGTCCGCGTCGTTCTAGGCGTCAACAACACAGTCGTATGGATCAACAAGGAGACCCTTGACGTGGCCCACACCGTGACTCATGATAACCGTCTATTTGACTCGGGCCTTTTTGGCCCGGGGGTAAACTGGACATATACCTTCCGGGAGGCCGGCGAGTTCAGGTACCACTGCATACCACACCCCTGGATGAGGGGGTCAGTAGTAGTCGAGAAGCTAAGTCCTGAGGAGGTGGCGGAGATTCTGGAATCACTCGGTGTCGCGAAAGGAGAGCAATCTTGAGCGTATCGGTGGCCATACTTGGCGGGACTGCTGGGTTAGGCAGGGCGCTAGCATTTAGGCTTGCGAAGAGTGGTTGTGTAGTGTTCATCGGCTCGAGGAGCAGGGAGAGGGCTGTGAGGGCTGCGGAAGAGGTCTCGCAAAGGACGGGGTCACGGGATGTTGTTGGGGCGCTGAATGAGGAGGCGGCTGCTGCCGCCCGCATCATCTTCGTTACAGTCCCATATACAGGGCTCTACGAGGTAGCCAAGAAGGTTAAGCCCTTGCTGAGGCCTGACTCGATTATTGTCTCGTGCGTAGTCCCGTTGGAGAGCGATTTAGGCGGAGCCCTTGAGTATCTAGAGCCACCCGATGGGTCTGCCGCAGAGGCCCTCAATAGGTTAATNGGGGGCGACCGGGTCGTCTCCGCCTTCACCCATGTCTCGGCTTACGAGCTTGAGGACTTGGAGAGGCCGCTAAATTGCGATGTGGTCGTCTGTGGTAAGAGGGAGAATGCTGAGGAGGTCATGAAACTCCTCGCGAAGATTGAGGGTTTGAGGCCGCTTTACGCCGGCGGCCTTAGATACTCGAGGATTACTGAGAGGCTTACAGTGCTTCTAATCGCACTCAACAGGCAGTATGGCTCAAAGAGCGCAGGCGTCAAATTCACAAACATTTAGATATAGAGACTCGCCTAGTGGGGGCGGAAGATGCGCGAGGAGATCTTCAGGGCCTACGACATCAGGGGGGTATACCCATCACAGATTGACGAGTCNGTGGCCTACCGNGTTGGACTTGCATTTGCTCGTATGCTAGGCGGGGAGGGGCGGGTCCTTGTCGGGCATGACGTCCGGCTCAGCAGCCCAAGTCTATCCTCTGCCGTCATAGGTGGGCTTGAGGAAGGGGGTGTGGAGCCGTGGGAGGCTGGCCTAGTGCCTACACCTGCACTATATCTAGGGGTGGTTGACTTGAAGTTTAGTGGCGGGATACAGGTGACTGCGAGCCACAATCCGCCAGAGTGGAATGGCTTCAAGCTGGTGTTATCGGACGGCGAGACCGTCTCGGNTGTGAGGGGGATGGACGAGCTGAAACAGATCTTCATGAGCTTAAATGTAGAGGGCTGGCGGCCCTCCGAGGCGAGGCGCCTAGACATAGTCAAGCACTACATCGACAGGATAAAGGGCCTGATAAGATTGCGGAGAAGGGTGAGGCTGGTTGTAGATTTCTCGAACGGCGCCGGCTGCGCTGTCGGGCCCAGTCTTCTCAGGGAGCTTGGCTGTGACCTCATCCCACTTAACGATTCCCCCGACGGGAGTTTCCCCGCCCACTCGCCCGAGCCTTCACCCGAGACGCTTGCGCAACTCCCCAAGATAGTTGTGGAGGAGGGCGCGGATTTTGGTGCAGGCCTCGACGGAGACGCTGATAGGGCAGTCTTCGTGGACGATAGGGGCCGGTTCCTTGAAGGTGACTTGGCGCTCGCTGTGTTGTTGACCGGTATGGCGAGGAAGGGGAGGATAGTTTATGATGTGAGCAGCAGCTCCGTCGTTGAGGAAGTGGCCAGGCTGCGTGGCTTCACGCCGGTTTTGGCGAGGACCGGTAGGGCGTTTATGTTGAGTAAGATGAGGGAGGTTGATGCCGTGATAGGGGCTGAGAAGAGTAGCCACCTTTATTTCTCGGAGATCTACGGCTTCGACGACGGAATCTATGCAGTCGCGAGGATGGCGGAGCTCGCCTCAGCAAGCCAAACACCCATATCAAGCATCCTTGACAGCTTCCCGAGGTATTACAGCTCAAGTATAAGGGCAGTGGAGGTCCCGGAGGGGCTTAAACAATTAGTGATGGAAAAGGTTGCGGTGAGGCTTAAGCGGATTGCCGAGAGAGTTATCGAGATCGACGGCGTGAAGGCTTACCTTGAGGACGGTTGGCTGCTGGTGAGGCCGTCAAACACTATGCCCCAAATCAAGTACACGGCCGAGGCTAGAAGCCTCGAAAGACTCAAAGAGCTCCTCGACTTAGCGGAATCTACGCTGAGTGAGGTGCTGCGCGAGAGTGCTTGACCAGACTGTCCTGGAAGAATTTGTCAGGCAGCTCGAGATATACGCCGTCAAGACTGGATACGTGGGCATCTTTGTCCTCTCCTTCATCGGGAGCGTAATCCCGTTTCTCCCCCTACCATACCTGTTTCTGGTGGTTATTTTGTCCGACACCCTTGACCCACTCCTGCTAGGACTCCTCGCCGGATTGGGGGGCGCGCTTGGAAAGATATCCTCCTACGCGTTAGGAAGGTTCGGCTACAAGCTAATGGGCGAGGCGAGGAGAAGGAAGATGGACGCTCTCAGAAGACTTATCGACAGGTTCGGGGCGCTAGGCGTCTTCATCTTCGCCCTAACACCACTCCCCGACGACATACTCTACATCCCCATAGGTATCACGGGCTACTCCTTCACAAAATTCATGATCGCCAGCATGGCGGGGAAGGTTATACTGTCGGTGGGCGTCGCCTATCTGGGGAGAGCATATCTATATCTCTTCAGAGCCTTCGAGATCGGCAACGGGCTCAGCACAGCCATATCTATAGTAGTCCTGGCAGTAATCACCGTCCTCCTCCTGAGGATTGATTGGGAGCTGTTTACAGCCCACTGGGAGAGGGACGGATTGCGGGGCGTCCTGACAAACCTGCAAGAGATACTCGTACTGAAGAGGAGCAAGAACTCTTCGGCACCGGGATAAAGGGAAATAGGCGGCTACTCCCCACCTAGGCGCGGAGAGTTGGCTCTTAGGAAGCTTTATCGGAGCTACGACATAGCCGTACTGGACGAGAACTCGGAATACTTAGGCGTCAGCAGAACCCTTCTGATGGAGAACGCTGGGGCCAAGGTCGCACGTGTTGTCTCGGAGGTTGAGGGGAGTGTGAAGGGAAAGAAGGTTCTCGTGGTGGCTGGCCCGGGAAACAACGGCGGCGACGCCTTCGTCGCCGCGAGGCATCTTGCAGGAATGGGCGCCAGAGTTGCAGTCATACTGCTCTCAACGCCGGAGCGGATCAGGACTCGGGAGACGAGGCACAATTGGAGTATCCTCGAGAGAATGTGCATGACTGTCGAAAGACACGTCGCCGCAGATGAACGGGAAGTGATGGAGTTGAAACAGCTCTTCGGCTCCGTGGAAGTGATAGTAGACGGAATATTCGGGACAGGGATTAGGGGAGAGGTCAGGGAACCCTTTAAGACGGCGATCGGCCTAATCAATAGCTCTCAAGCCAGGATCTACTCCATAGACGTTCCCTCCGGCGTGGACCCAGATACCGGCTCCTATTCACTCGCAGTAAGACCCCACATAACCGTCACCCTCCACGGCCCCAAACCTTTCACATCGGTGCCGGGCGTCCACTCCGGGCGATTATTCGTCGAGGATATTGGTGCGCCTCCCGAGAGCGAGCTTATCGCGGGGCCCGGCGACCTCAGCTACGCAAAAAGCCGCGCAGGGGTGGTCGGCGCGGCCACGATTCGCGGCTCGGGAATGCCTGCTGAGGGCGCCCGTGACGCCCTGACAGTCCTTGGGGTTAAAAGCCGCATCGAGGAATCTAACGGAGGGTTAGTGATTGAGCTCGATGGTCTTATAGTCACCGACACACCTACCCTAACGCTGGCAGGCGAGTCAATATTTGTTCTGCCTCACCCTAGTCCGAGACCTGGGGAGGCTCTGGCAACGGCGCAGCGGGTGGGGCGCCCGGTCTATCTGCTTGGCGGTCAGGACGGGCTGTCGGACGGCTCCTTCGAGAAATCAAACTGGATCGAGCCGGAGATAGTCTCTCCCTATCACCGTGGCGTCGTGTCAGGGCTCGTAGCCTACTTCGCGGCCCAGTGTGGCGAGGCGCTGTACTGCATGGGTGCGGCCTGCTACGCCGCAAGGGCCGCCCTGAGGGATGGCGGCGCCCTCGGTCGCGAGGCTTATCTCGAGAGGCTTAAAACGATCGTTGGTTAAAACCTATTTTTCGAGGCCAAGCTCGCTTAGGAGGGCTAGAAGACCTTTGAAAGACTCCGTCGTCCCATCCTGCTTGGTACCGCCTGGCGGCGTGTAGTGTGTCTCGAGCGAGATGACGCCTCGGAACCAGCTAGCAAGGTCCTTGAGATGGCCGCGGTAATCTATCGCGCCGATGCCGATCGGCTTAAACCTGAAGGCCCCGCCCTCGACGCGGGCGTCTTTAAGATGTATGTGGACCACATGGTCCCTGACGTAGTTGAATCCATCTGGGTAGGGAGTCTCCCGCGCGAAGAACGAGTTTCCGGGATCCCAGAGCACCTTCAACCAACGTCCCCCAGCCCTCTCCAGAAGCTGGGCCGCCTCCCTCCCCGTACCCACCATACAACTGTACTCATTCTCTACAGCGAGGAGCACCCCTTCATCCGACGCCATATCTATCGCTGGGCCGAGAAGCTCAACAATCCTGCCAAGATACCTGTCTAAGCTCCCCTCCCACCAGAAAGTGAAGATCCGCGTGAATTCTAGGTCGAGCTTTTTCGTTATCTCTATCGCCCTCTTCAGAGTCTTGAGATTATCCCCCAGGCCGGCCTCGATGTATGTCTTAAAAGCGTAAGAATCTACGTTTGATATTTCGAGCCCATACTTCTCCGCCAAGCTCTTGAGCTCGGAGATCTTCTGGTCTTCGAGTGCTACGACGTTCCGTCCCCACACGTCTCTGATCTCGACGAATGAGGCGCCTAGCCCCTTGATTACTCGGAATGCGTGGTCGGGGTCTTGTGATACCTCGTCTGAGACAATTCCGAGATTCATATAATCGCCCTCAAGTAGTCCCTGTATTTGGGTATAATTAAGTCTCCGCTGGTGAGGTCCCGGTGCCAGTATCTCTCCCACTCGATCGAGACGTATCCCTCGTAACCGGCTGACCGCAGGTCACGTATGATCTCCTTGATTGGGACGATTCCGGCTCCAGGCGGCGTAAAGATTCTCCGCCCACCCTCGGGTCTAAAGTCCTTTATGTGGACGTGTGCTATCCTATCACCTATGATCTTGAAGGCTTCGCCGTGACTCCCGCCCGCATAAATTATGTTTGCGGGATCGTAAAGTATTTCCGCAGACGGATACTCCTCGATGAGGTAACGCAGGTTATCAATTATTGCGAGGTAGTCATGTGTCTCGAGAAGTATCTTCACACCCGCTACGCCGGACCGCCTCTTAAGGCCCTCGACAGCCTCGCCTATCCTCCGCGCGGTCTCTCTAGGTTTGTGAGACATCTCGCCTCCATATATCCTAACACCCATGGCGCCGATCTCCCCGGCCATCCTAAGGAGAGTAATGCCTAGTTTCTCCCCCACCTCTTCCCCCTCAGTCAAGAGGGATGAGGCCCGCAGGTATCCCGACAACACGGCGACAGGGACTCTATGCCTTTCTAGGAGAGCCTTAGCTTCTGACGGGATCGGCGTCTCGGGCCTCAGGTGTATACCGTCGTCAGCCACCCGGAGCTCCACTCCGTCAAAGCCCCACTTCGCCGCCCTCTTCAACACTTCGGCCAGGCCTAGCTCAGGGTAGGCAAGCGACGTGAAGCACAGCCTCAATCTCTCAAAACCTCTAGGGGCAGGCTGACAAAGAAGCGGCTCTCCGCGCTCCTGTATATCGATTTTATCAGCTCGAGGCTTCTATATCCCTCCCGGCCGCTTACTCTGAAGCTATCTCCAGTCCTTAGACATCTAGCAAAGTCGTCCACGAGCCTCTTATGTAGCTCCCCGAACTGGGCTTCCCCGACTACACTGATTTCGCCGCTCTCAGTATAGGCTCTTAATGATTGATCCGTAAGTATGGCCTGACCCTTTGTCCCGAGGACCCTTATCTGCCTATACTGCTTCGAGGGACTTCTGGCGCAGACCGTCGCGACAATGCTCCCTAGGGAGCCATTTCTAAACTCTACGAGGGCCACCGCAGTGTCCTCAACCTCTATCGATGGGTGGGCTTGGTTTAAGGTCATCCCCGCCACTATCGAGGCCTCGCCCCCAAACCAGAGAGCGAGGTCTATAGTGTGTATGGCCTGGTTCATGAGGACTCCTCCTCCCTCCGTCTCCCAGTAGCCGCGCCAGCTCTGGGCCAAGAGATCTCTCCTATAGTAGTCGTCCTCTCCTCTCCACCACTTCAGCTCAGCCTCGATCATCAGCAGTCTCCCAAGAGCACCCTTATCGATAAGCTCCTTCAGCTTCTCAGCAGCCTCCATGTATCTCTCTTGGAAAACTACTCCAAGCCTAAGCATCTTCTCCTCTGCAACTCTTATTATCCGCTTGGCTCCACTGAGCGTGGTAGCCATCGGCTTCTCCACTAGGACGTGCTTGTCGTGCAGGAGCGCGTATAGCGCTTGTGGGCCATGCAAATAGGAGGGTGTAGCGATTATCAGGGCCTCTATGTCCCTATTCCTAGCCGCCCCGTCGATTGAGGTGTAGGACTCGGCTCCTAGCTCCCTGCCAATGCTTTCCGCCCTCTCCCGCACCTGGTCAACGACCGCGACCAGCCTCGTAGATTCGAGACTTGCCACGTTGCGGGCATGTATCTGGCCTATGACTCCAAGTCCGACCACCCCTACTCCTACAGGATCCAACTCGAAGACAACCATGACCTCATCCAGATATAGTTTCGCCGAGCGCTGAACGATTCGGGCCCGCTGGGACTTGAACCCAGGACCTCCGGCTCCGCAGGCCGGCGCCCTATCCATGCTAGGCCACGGGCCCGATATCACGGATCTGCGTCGATGCTTTTTATGATTTATTCACCCATACGTAGAGCCGCGGCTATGTGGTCAGGCGCATCGGTCACGATGGCTCCTACACCAGCCTCGGCCAGTCTCCTGGCCTCGGAAGCATCGTTGACGGTCCACGCCTCCAACGACATGTTTCGCGCTCGGGCATAGTGTGTCAGATCCCGTGTTATTAGGCTGTGGTGGAGGGCTAAGCCGCATGCACCACGCGCGACTGCTCTGAATATGAGGGGCTCGAGGCCACCCACTCTCTCAACTTCGCGGGGGCCAGCTATAAGTGTCACCGGGATGCGGGGCTCCAGTTGCCTCGAGCGGGTGAGGGCCTCCTCGTGAAAGCTCGCAATAACCACCCACTCCTCCGCGTTATGCAGTTTCACGGTGTGTACTATCCGCCTCACTGTTGCTGGCTCCTTCACCTCGATGTGCAGCACAACACGCCCCGCCACCTCTGTTAAAACATCGTCAAGGCGGGGCACCCGCTCGCCTGCGAAATCTGGCGACATCCAAGAGCCTGCGTCAAGCCGCAAAATCTCGCTCCAAGTCAACTCCCCCACAGCCCCCTGTCCATCTGTAGTCCTATCCACAGTCTCGTCGTGCATGAGGATAAGCACACCTTCCTTAGTTGATCTAACGTCAATCTCGATCGCGTCGACTCGAAGCCTCAGGGCCTCTCTAATACTGCGCATCGTGTTTTCGGGGAATCTGCTGGACAGGCCCCTATGAGCTATGACTAGAGGCGTGTAGCGCATGCCGCCTTTATGGGAATACGATCAGACATATCTAGCTATCCCTGATGAGTTGCAGCGATGCTAGGTTGGGTATGAGTTTGGCTGGGCCGAAATAAGGAACTTCTAGCCCTTTACGACGCCTATCGGGACTAGCCTAGCCACCTTCTTGCTCATCCCGACTGAATGCGCAACCTCCACCACGTCGTCCGGGTTCTTATAAGCCTCCGGGACCTCCTCAACGATAGTGTCGATCGTGTCTCCCTTCACGTATATGCCCTTGCTCTCTAATGCCCTTACGACCGCCTCTCCCCTGTACTGCCTTTTAGCTCCAGCCCGGCTCATCTGCCTCCCCGCGCCATGGACCGCGCTGCCAAACGTTATCTCTAGAGAGCCCGGCTGGCCGAGCAGGACCCAGCTTGCAGTCCCCATGCTGCCGGGGACGAATACCGGCTGTCCAATGTCCCTGTATGTCGCCGGGATCATCTCACTATAGTACTCAACACCTCCCGGGAAGCTCCTAGTGGCTCCTTTTCTATGAACGAAGACATCCCTCAACTCACCATCAACTTTGTGTTTCTCCAGCTTGACAATGTTGTGGCATACATCATACACTATTCTGAGGTCCATCGTCTCCGCGGGCCTCTTGAAGACCTGCTCGAAGCTTTGCCTAACCCAGTGGCTGATGGCCTGGCGGTTAGCGAATGCAAAGTTGACCGCGCATCCGAAGGCTTTCAAATACTGTATCGCCTCGGGGCTGCTTGCAGGAGTGCAGGCGAGCTCGCGGTCAGGAAGCCTCAAGCCATACCTCGCGACAGCCCTCTCCATTATCTTTAGGTTGTCACTACATATCTGGTGACCATAACCCCTGCTTCCACAGTGGATCAGGATGGTTACTTGGCCCTCCTCAACGATGCCCATCCTCTTCGCGGCCTCGTAGTCGAATATCCTGTCGACCTTCTGTATCTCAAGGAAGTGGTTTCCGCTGCCTAGTGTGCCTATCTGGTCTAGACCCCTGCTCTTGGCCTCGTTCGATACGACGCTCGGGTCTGGGTCAGGTATGTCCCCTGTTTTGTACCTCGGGTACCTACCCTCCTCCTCAATGTGCTTGTAATCGTCATGCCACCCGAGCCCATACTTTTCAATAACGTATCTGGCCCCTTCCAGCGCCACCCTGTCGAGGTCGGATCGCGACACAACGAAGTCCCGCCTCCGGGACCCCAGACCTGCGGGGACATTCCTAAACACAACATTGACGAGCTCAGCAATCCTAGGCCTAACATCCTTCTCGGTGAGGTTCGTAACCATGAGCCGCACTCCGCAGTTAATGTCGTAGCCTACGCCGCCCGGCGAGATAACTCCTTCCGTAGCGTCCATGGCGGCGACCCCGCCGATTGGGAATCCGTAGCCCTCGTGGGCGTCGGGCAGGACGGCGACGTGTTTCTGGACGCCTGGGAGTGTGGCGACATTCACCCCCTCTACGTAGTAACTCTCCACGAGTCCCCGCATCTGCTTATCGGCCCATTGGCGGCCCTGGTCGTGAGAATAGGACCAGCCGAAATCTTTTGCTGGGCCGATGTATATGTATCCAGCCCTCAGTTTTTTGCTCTGCACGGCTGTCGTTGTAACTGTGCTTCGGCTGGACCCGAGAGATAGATAAGTTCCGAGGGATCCCGCGGCGCCCCCGATGATTAGTCCGCCTAGTAGTCCGCCAGCCACGGTCTTGCTGACCGTGCCCAAAAACCTACGCCGATCACTAACTCCAGAACTCATCAACGAACGCTTGAGCTGAGCATCTAAATAGATTGGTTTCGCAGGTGATTAAAATTTGCAACAACGCGCGTTGTATTAATAAATCTCCAGCCTCAACCAACCAGCCATTGTGCAATCAACGAGAGGAGCAAGCCGAGTAGGAGCGGGATTGTAAGCCCTGGAACAGTGTCCCACCTCCTAAGGAGCTGCAGGGTCAGGTAGTAGCCTGAGGCTATTCCGATATTTGAGAAGATCGCCGGAATCGCCCCCATCAAAAAATAGGTTGAGGATATCGTTATGGAGTAGAAGAGCAAGTCGCCTAAGCCGATATTGATTCCGCCGACCTCGACAACCAAGCCGCGGAGATAGTGTATCCTGCTCCGGTACTCCTCGTGGCTTAGCGTGGAGAGATAGCCCCTCTTCACCATAACTAGATCGAAGACGCTAAGCGAGGCTATCAGTACGAGGAGGGTCAGCTGAGGTATCATGTAGCCTATGATTGTGCCTCCGGCCGCCGCGGTGACGGAGGCCGCCGCGAGGGCGGCGGGGCCGCTTGACCTCCTAACCAGATATGCTAGGAGGGTGGCTCCGAGAGCCGGTGCAGCGACATCTACGAGGGGGAGCTCCGCGGCACTGAGGAGCCCTAGAGCCAATATGTGCATAAAGAGTGTTAGAAATGCGACTAGCCAGAAGGCAGC
Organism: Candidatus Calditenuaceae archaeon JGI OTU-3; assembly: GCA_000494185.1. Next base: position 17,732 of record AWOC01000015.1, read on the forward strand.
TATTGCGATTATCGAGGCTATCCGGGGGTATCTCCTGAAGAGCATGAAGAAGACGAAGCCGACCGCGGCGATTGTTCCGAGGAAGACCACCGTGTTCAGGTAGGGCGCGGGGGACATGGGCGTAGCCTGCGGTGGCTCCTCGACAACCACGACTGGCGCTGTAGCCGGAACCTCGATCAGGCTGAGAGACATGTTTGTGGTGAAGATCCAGACTATAGGTGAGAGGATAATCGGAGGGAGATGCTCTTGATGGAGGGCCCGTGTAGGCAAGCCGGAAACAGTTTATAGGGGGGATAGTTATACCTTAGCCGGCTTTGAAGTACCGGCTAGTGGATATCCTCGCCTGCCCAATCTGCAGGAATTTTCCGCTGGAGCTCCATGTTTTCCAGGCTGAAAAGCGGTACTCAGTAGAGGATGCGATGCCGTGCGAGATATATTGCTCCTACCACGACGGTATGGTTAGCAGCCTCCCAGAAACCAGATGCATCGAGTGCTACTCCTACGAGATAATCGACGGGCTTCTCGTGTGCCGGAAGTGTATGAGGTGGTACCCCGTGATAGACGAGATACCTATCATGTTGCCGGACAACATGAGGAGCAGTAAGAGAGAGCTAGAATTCTTAAGGAAATGGGCCTCGAGGGTTCCTGAGGAGGTTCTGAAGGCGGGCTTACCCTTCAACCTGGGGTGACTCCTTGCGTATAGACGTGCTTGTACACGGTGGTGACTTTGCGGCTGCTCTTATCTCATACCTACTGAGCAGGCATGGTTACTCAGTTGTTCTTGCCACTAAAGCTCCTAGGCTGAGTGAGGAGTGTCTTTATCTCCCCTTCACGTCGACGTGGGTACGATATCTGAACGGGCTGGGGCTGCCTGAAAGCTACTTTACCCGGCCGGAAAAAATCCAGCTGGCTCTTGATGATGCACCACACGCCCAGCTCACACCCCTAATAGGTGTCTGCGTAGGCGATATGAGAAGTCTCTCCGAGTGGACAGCGTCTCGAGACGACCCACAGCTCTCTCTCTGGTGCCGCGATCTGTCTTGGAAAATAGTATCCCGAGAAGTAGCCTGGAGATTGAAGCCGAGAGGCGGCGGCGTCGCCGAGGGGAAAGCTTCACTCGTTATCGATACCGAGAGGGTTAGGGATCGTGTCGGGGATGTGGTTTTAGTGACCACGTATATGCGGAACGATCACCCCTCGATCCTGCGTCTTGGACAGGGTGGCCTAACACTGGCTGTTAGGCACAGTAAGCTCACTACTCACCTCTCCTTGGGGGAGCCCGAGGAAAGGGCTGGAATCTCCCTAACACGCATCCCTCTCTGCGCCAACCCCGATTTTGGTGAGGTGCCACTTCTCTTTGCGGGGATCCCCAGCGGCTTCATGAGCCCCCCCTGGCTCGGAGATTACTTAGCGGCCTCGGCCATCCTCGGCGTATTGATAGCTGTGGCGCGGCTTAGCTCTGGCGATGTTGATGAGCGTGTCCTGCAGTACGTGGCTGAGCTAAGGGCTCAGTCGCGGCTGAACCTACAGTTGATCAAGGACTTTGCCGCCGGGATGCAGGCTGGCCTCACAGTGAGGCAGGTCGAGGAGGCGATCTCGCCCCCCACTCCGCCCATCAGTTATAGACTTTGAAGCCGAGGAGCGGGGCAACCTCGTTTATGCATCGCCTGCATAGGTAGAGCTTATACTTCCTTATCACACCGACGGTCGTGCCGCAGCGTCTACACTTAGCTACCCCCTTGCCGAATCGCCTCTTCTTAGGCGGCTTGTATTTAGCCACGGGAATCCCCATACAACCCCTACTATTTTATGGTTGCGTAGCAGGCCGCAATCGACTCATAAACGCAGGCCCACACCAGTTGAGCTGCGGATACGTGGTTAGAACCACCAACTTTAATAAGGCTACCCTAGATTAGATATCAGAGGGTGGAGGTGCCGTGAGCTCAAAGATACCACTCCAGCGCATCTCTGAGAACGTTTGGCTGATACCTAAGACCTACAGGTCCGACATGAGGGTGCCCGTATACGTGTTCGCATCCGACAGGCTGCTGGAGAAGATGCTGACTGACAGGACTTTAATTCAGGGGGTGAATGTCGCCACACTCCCAGGCGTCCAGAAACACGTCGCCGTCCTGCCCGACGCCCACGAGGGCTACGGATTCCCAATCGGCGGGGTC